>CAZLLV010000271.1:0-27302 GCA_964560325.1 uncultured Thermoanaerobaculia bacterium
CTCACGCTCATCCAGGAGGTGGTCCCGAGCACCACGATCACGAGCGTCGTCGACGGGCGGAAGAGGGCGGTCAAGGTGAGGACCAGGAAGAGCCAGGGGAAGGCGAGGAGGGCGTCGACGCCGCGCATCAAGACCGTGTCGAGCCAGCGGGGGCCGGCCCCGGCGACGGCGCCGACGAGGATCCCGAGCGTGAGCGCGATCGCCACCGCCAGGATCCCGACGGCGAGCGAGGAGCGGGCGCCGTAGAGGATGCGGGTCAGGAGATCGCGCCCGAAGCCGTCGGTGCCGAGCAGGAAGACGCGGCGGCCGGCGACGCCGCTCTCGGTCAGGTTGGCGACCCGCTCGGCGGCGATCGTCTCGGTGCGGCCCAGCCGCTCGATCTCGAGACCCTCCGGGGTCCGCTCCACCCGGTCGGCCAAGAGCGTCCGGCCGTCCGCCAGCTCGACCGCCGCCAGGGTGGTGCCGGGCGGCCGGTAGCGGCCGGAGGCGGGGTCGTCCTGGCGCACGGGGCTGTACGGCGTGAGCATCGGGCCGACCACGGCCACCAGCGCCATCAGCGCGACCAGCAGCCCGCCGGCCGAGCGCAGGGCGGTGGCGAGGGCGCCGGGCGGCGCCGCAGCCGCGGCCGGCCTACCCTCCGGCACGGCGCACCCGGGGGTCTGCGGCGGCGTGGAGCGCGTCGGCGAGGAAGTTGCCGACCACGACCAGCGCGCCGGTGAAGGCGGTGGAGGCGAGGATCAGGGGGTAGTCGCGCGCCAGGATCGCCTGGAAGGTGGTGCGGCCGAGCCCCGGCCAGGAGAAGACGACCTCGACGATCAGGCTGCCGTTGAGCACGAACGGGATCGACAGCCCGAAGAGCTGGATCACCGGCACCAGCGCGTTGCGCAGCGCGTGGAGCCAGATCACCCGCCGCTCGGAGAGCCCCTTCGCGCGCGCGGTCCGGATGTAGCCCTCGTCGAGCACCTCGAGCATCCGGTTGCGCACGAACCGGACGGTGGCGCCGGCCATGGTGAGGCCGAGGGTGAGGGCCGGCAGGACCAGGTGCCAGAGGAGGTCGAGGACGCGCTCTCCGGTCGAGAGCGCGTCGGCGCCGACCGAGTACATGTGCCCGGCGGGGAGTACCGGGAAGCGGCTCGCGAAGAGCAGGATCGCCATCAGCCCGAGCCAGAAGATCGGCATCGAGTAGAGGAGGAGCGAGCCGACCCGGATCCAGTCGTCGGCCGCTCGCCCATGGCGGCGGGCGGCGGCCACACCGAGGGGCAGGCCGACGGCGTACTGGACGAGGAGGGCCGCCCCCCCGAGGAGCAGCGTGGGCGGCAGCGAGTCGGCGATCACCCGCGTCACCGGGCGGCCGTAGGTGAACGAGGTGCCCCAGTCGAGATCGATCACCACCGCCCGCAGCCAGGCGAGGTACTGGACCGCGAGCGGCCGGTCGAGCCCGTAGACCGTCCGCACCCGCTCGGTCATCTGGCGGTCGCCGGGCTCCCCGAGCACCGTCACCGGGTCGCCCGGCGCCAGGTGGATCAGGAAGAAGGTGACGGTGAGGACGAGGTAGAGGAGGAGGAGCGAGGCCGCGAGCCGGCGGACGAGGAGGGTGGCCACGCGCGTCGCGCTCGCCGCGTCAGCCCGGCGGCGGTTGGAGCCAGGCGCGGTGCAGGTACCAGAAGGTGCCGAGCACGTTCGGGTCGAGGTCGTGGAGCCGCGTGCTCGCGCCGACGATCCGCTGCGACTCCCAGAGGAAGGTCATCGGCTGGTCGCGGTGGATGATCTGCTGCATCTCGTGGAGCAGCGGCTCGGCCTCCTCGATCTCGGCCAGGCTCTCCATCCGCTCGATCAACGCGTCGAGCTCCGGGTTCGAGTACGCGGAGAAGTTCTCGCCCTCGGCGATCGAGTCGGAGTGGAAGGCGTACCGCTGGCTGAGGGTGGTCGGCATGCCCCAGGCCGAGAGCACGGCCTCGAAGTCGTGACCGTAGAGGTTGCTGAACATGGCGTTGAACTCCATCGTCCGCGGCTCGACCTCGATCCCCACCCGCCGCAGGTGCTCCTTGATCATCACCACCGCGTCCAGGCGCTCGTCGTTGCCCTGGTTGGTGGTCAGCTCGAAGCGGAACGGGACCCCGTCCTTGTCGATCACGCCGTCCCCGTCGCTGTCGCTCCACCCCGCCTCGGCGAGCATCCGCCGCGCCCGCTCGGGGTCGTACGGCCAGGGCTCGAGCGAGTCGTCGTGGGCCCAGTTGTTCTGGACGATCGGCGAGTCGGAGAGGCGGCCGAACTCGCCCCACAGGGTGTCGACGATCTGCTGCCGGTCGATCGCGAGGGTGAGCGCCTGGCGCACCGCCCGGTCGGCGAACAGCGGGTTCTCCATGTTCCAGACGATGTGCGAGAAGAGCCGGTGGTAGTACGACTCGACCTCGGCCACGGCCGACTGCCGGACCCGCTCGACGTCCGGAGTCGGGATCTGGACGACCACGTGCAGGCTGCCGGCGAGGAGCTGAGCGACCTGGTTCGAGCGCTCCGGGATCATCCGGAAGACGACCCGGTCGAGGTAGGGGAGCTCGGGCTCGTGGTACCGGTCGTTGCGCGCCAGGACGATCTCCTGCTGCGGCGTCCAGCTCTCGAGGCGGAACGGGCCGCTGACCACCATGTTCTCGACGAAGAAGTCGGCGTTCGTTCGCCACTCGGAGAACGGCAGCTCACCCCACGCGTGCTTCGGGAGGATGACGCCCTCGTTCGCGTCGAGGAGCTGGTTGGGCGAGACCTCGTCGTAGTGGAACACCACCGTCCGCGGGTCGACCACCTCCACGTCGCGGATCGATTCCTTGACGTAGGCGTCGTTCCAGGCGACCTCGGGGCTGGTCTGGGCTTCCCAGGTGAAGCGCACGTCCTCGGCGGTGATCGGCACGCCGTCGCTCCACACGATGTCGTCGCGCAGGTGGAAGGTCAGCTGGAGGTGGTCGTCCGAGAACTCGTACGACTCGGCGAGGGAGGGCGCGAAGGTCGGCGGGTGCTCCTCGAAGTCGGGGCGCTCCTCGAGCAGGTGGAGGAAGAGCTGGAAGCCGACGTTCGAAAAGACGCGGCTCGACGCGACGGTCAGCTCGTTGACGCCTTCGAGATCGGCGATCGAGCCGACGACCAGGGTGCCGCCCCGTACCGGCTCGCCCGGGGCGCCCTCGGCGCCGGGCCCTCGGTCGGCCGGCTCCTCGTCCGGGCCGCACGCGAGGCCGCCGAGCAGGCAGACGGAGAGGAGGAGAAGGAGGACAGCCGGCCGGACGGCCTCGGCCACCCGTTCGAAGCGCACGTCGAAGCTCTTCATCGGAGGATCACCCGGGCGGATCGTACCACCCCGGGTTAACCTTTCCCTTCATGGCCTCTCGCGGGAACGAGCCGGCGATGCCCCGGCCGGTGCTCTTCCTCCTCTCGTGGGCCGGCGCCTGCGCCGCCGGCGCCGCGCTGCGCCTCTACCGGCTGGCGCCGCAGGTGCTGGTGGGCGACGAGCTGCACGCGCTGCGCGCGGTGTCGCACCGGCCGTTCCCGCAGATCCTGGTCACCTACGGTGTCACCGACGTCTGCCTGCCGCTGGTCGGCCTCGCGCGCTGGCTCTCCGAGCGCGGCGTGGTGCTCGCCGAGGGGGTCTTCCGCACCCCGGTGGTGGTCGCCGGACTGCTCCTGCTCGCGCTCTTCCCCTGGCTCGCGCGGCGCGCCGCGCCGACGGCGGCCGCCCTCCTCTTCCCCTGGTGGCTCGCCCTGTCGCCGCAACTCGTCCTCTACGGGCGGATCGCCCGCTCCTACACCCCGGCGGCGCTCCTGGCCGGCCTCGCGGCGGCGGCCTTCTTCGCCTGGTGGCGCACCCGCCGTCCGGCCTGGGCGGCGGCCTACGCCGGGCTGGGTGCGCTCGCCGTCTGGTTCCACCTGCTCTCGGCCGTCTTCGTGGCCGCGCCGCTCGCCTTCGCCGGGATCGCCCGGCTGGTGGCGGCTCTGCGGCGGGAGCGGCGCGGCGAGGCCCCGCCACGAGCGGACCGGCCGGGCAGGCTCGCCCGCGGGGCGGCCGGGCTGGCGCTCGCCGCCGGCCTCGCCCTCTTCCTGGTCCCGGGATGGGAAAGCCTGGCGGAGATGCTCGGCGAAAAGCGGGGGCGGGGAGAGATCCGGCCGGACACGGTCGTCGACGCGTCCCGGCTCCTCGCCGGGACCGCGCGCCCGGTCCTCACCGGCCTCTTCTGGGCGGCGGCGGCGGCCGGCTTCGTCCGGCTCCTCCGGCGCGACCGGGAGCTGGCGCTCTACTCCGCACTCCTGGTCGCCGCCCACGTCGCGGCGCTCGCCGTCGCGCGGCCGTACGGGATCGCGAACCCGCTCGTCTTCGGCCGCTACCTCGTCCTGGTGCTGCCGGTGGTGCTGCTCTGGGTCGCCCACGGGTTCGACTGGCGCGGGGGGCGCCGGATGCGGCTCGCCGGCGTCGCGGCGGGCGCTGTCCTGCTCGCCCTGACCCTCGCCACCGGTCCGTTCGCGTCCCCCCGGCTCCGCTACTCGTCGTTCCTCCACCACGAGGACTTCCTCGCCTTCCACCGGCCGCTCCCGAAGCTCCCGGAGGAGTGGATGCCGCGCTTCTACCGGCGGCTCGCGCACGAGGCCGGCGGGGCGGGAGGCTCCGGCGGCGGGGCGATCCTCGAGCTGCCCTCGTTCCCCGAGGGCGAGAACCGGGCGCTCCACCGCTACCAGGATCTCCACCGGCGCGAGGTCCTGCTCGCCGCCACCGATCCGGCGCTCAACGACCCCCGCTTCGATCTTCGGAACCGGGTGCGGCTCGATCCCGCGGCGGTCCTCGCGAGCCGTGCCCGCTACCTGGTGGTGCACCGGGACCTCGAGGCGGAGGAGCGGGCGGTCGAGCTGCCGCCGGGGGTGCCGAGCGGCTGGGGAGAGCGGCAGCGCAACCTGTCGCGGCACTTCCGCCAGGTCGCCGTCGGCTTTCCGCGCCGGGCCGAGCCGCTCCTCGGCCGGCCCGACGAGAGCTACGCGCGGCTCTTCGTGTGGGACCTCGACCGGGTGCGGCGGGACGGTCCCGCGCGCTGACGCGCGCTATCCTCCGCGGGATGCTGCGCAAGCCCGCCCGCTCGTCGACGACCTTCCGGCGCCTGCTGACGGCGCTCGTGATCTTCGGCGTCGTGGTGATCCTCGACCTGGTCCTCTTCGGCTGGCTGATCTTCCGGTCGCTCTCCCAGCGCGAGATCGAGAGGGTCCTGCTCGAGACCCGGCAGGAGGCGGCGGACGTGGCGGGGCGGATCGAGGACCGGGCGGCTCGGCAGGGGAACGACCTGTACAAGGTGATCGCTGTCGAGCGGGAGGTGCGGACCTACATCGAGTCGGAGCTCGTCGGGCGCGGCATGGTCTCCGAGGTGAGCGTCTACGACGCGAGCGGCGCGCTGGTCTACAAGGCGAAGGGGGACTTTCGCGAGCCGATCGCAGGTGGGGAGGCGGACGACGACGGGCTGGACGATCTCGGGCGCCAGGAGATCCCGGGCGGCGGGGAGGGGCTGCGCACCGAGGAGAGCGAGGTGGTCAACGAGTACATGGTCGAGCAGCCGATCGGCCAGTTCGGGGTGATCCGCATCGGCATCGACGAGCGCGACCTCCAGAAGCGGATCGGCGCCCTGCGCGGCGAGCTGATCGGGCAGGCGACGACGCTCGGGGCGGTCACCGCCGCGCTGCTGGTGGCGGCGTTCTTTCTCGTGACGACGCTGCTACGCCGCAGCCAGCGGCTGGAAGAGCAGGCCGCCGAGTCGGAGCGCATGGCCTACATCGGAACGCTGGCGTCCGGCCTCGCGCACGAGATCCGAAACCCGCTCAACTCGGTCAACCTGAACATGCAGATGCTGGAGGAGGAGATGGGGGAGACCGGGGGCACGCCGACCGGCACGCGGCTGCTCTCGATCACGCGGAGCGAGGTCGGCCGCCTCGAGCGGCTGGTGACCGACTTCCTCTCCTACGCCAAGCCGCGCGCGCCCGATCTCGAGGAGGTGGCGGCGGCGGATCTGCTGGAGCGGGCGCGGGAGCTTTTGGCCGGCGAGGCGGCGGCGCACCGGGTGGCGCTCGCGGTGGCCGACCGCTCCGGCGGCGCCCGCCTGCGCGTCGACCCGGCACAGATCGGCCAGCTCCTCCTCAACCTGGCGCAGAACGCCATCGTCGCCGCCCAGTCCGCGGCCGAGCCGCGGGTGCTCTTGGCGGCCGAGCGCCAGGGGCCGTGGGTGGTGCTGGAGGTGGAGGACAACGGCAAGGGGATCGCGCCCGAGGACCGGGAGCGGGTGTTCGAGATCTTCTACTCGACGCGCAAGGGCGGCACCGGCCTGGGGCTCGCGATCGTCGACCGCATCGCCCGCAACCACGGCGGCCGGGTGGAGCTGACCGAGGGGGAGAGCGGCGGGGCGCTCTTCCGGGTGCTGCTGCCGCAGAGCGCGGGCGGCGGACCGTGTGGGTGCCAAGAAAATGGGCGGAGCCGCGGCTCCGCCCTCTCGGCTCCCCGCCCGGGACGGCTCACGCGATGTCGATCTTGCGCGGCCGGGCCTCGGCGGCCTTCGGCACCTCGATCACCAGCACGCCGTCCTGGAACGTCGCCTTCACGGCGTCCGAGCTCACCTGGCTCGGCAGCGAGAAGGTGCGCAGGAAGCTGCCGTACGAGCGCTCCACGCGGTGGTAGCTCTCGTCGTTCGTGTCCTTCTCGAAGCGCCGCTCGCCCGACAGCTTGAGCAGGTTGTTCTCGAGGGTGATCTCGATGTCCTCCCGGGTCAGGCCGGGGAGCTCCGCCTCGACGAAGAAGGACGCATCCGTCTCGCGGATGTTGACCGCCGGCATCCACGCCCGGTTCGACACGTCCTCGCTCGGGAGCATGTTTTCGCCGAAGAAGCTGTCGAAGATGCGGGCGAAGGGATCGCGGTTCGCCGGGTAGCTGGTGCGGTTCGGATTCCAACGGGTGACTGCGCGCATCGTGAACCTCCTTGGTCGTCTCGTTTCGTCTCTTCGTTTCGGTGGCGCGGGAGGGCGATCGGCCCGCCCCGCGTCGATCACATGATAAGACGAGACTCAGGTCGGTGTCAAGACTCTTGTCGAAGATATGAGCGGTGTTCGCTCATGTCTTGGCTCAGCGGCCTACCCGCCCGTGAGCTCTTCCATCTCGGACGGCGTGGCGAAGGAGTCCACGTCGTCGTTGCCGCAGGCGGTGCAGAGGGCTTCGATCAGCTTGTCGTTGCGCCACTCGAAGACGTAGCAGGGGGTTTCGCAGTCGAGGCAGACGACGTACTCGGGAGCGGCCATCGGGGGTGTCCTCCGTTCGGGGTGGGCGCTCCACGTTAGCAGGGCTTGACATCCCCGGGGGCAGGCGCCATGGTTCCGGCCGTGACGACCTCGCCAGCGCCGGCACCCGACCCGCGTCCGGACCTACCCGGGCGCCCGCGGCTTCACGTAGGCTGCGGCCGTGCCCGCCTCGACGGCTGGGTGAACATCGACAACCAGGATCTCCCGGGCGTCGACGTGGTGGCGGACGTCACCGGTGGGCTCGAGATCGAGGACTGCGCCGCGGTCTACGCCGAGCACTTCCTGGAGCACCTGCGGGTCGACCAGGCGATCGACTTCCTGGCCGAGGCCCACCGTGTGCTGGGGGACGACGGGCGGATCCGCCTCTCGACCCCGAACCTCGACTGGGTCTGGCTGACGCACTACCGGCTGGAGGCCGACCCCGCCGAGAAGACCGAGATGGCGGTCCACCTCAACCGCGCCTTCCACGGCTGGGAGCACCAGTTCCTCTGGAACCGGGAGATCCTCGGCGAGGCGCTCGCGGCGGCCGGGTTCGTCGAGATCGAGTGGTGCCGCTACCGGGAGAGCCGGCACGAGCTGTTCCGCGGGATCGAGCGTCACGAGGCGTACCACGACACGCCGGAGCTGCCGCACGTGCTGATCGTCGAGGCGAAGCGTGGGCCGGCGCAGCCCGAGCGGCTGGCGGCGCTCCGCGAGCGGCTGGCGCGGGATTTCCTGAGCCACATGAGAGGTTGAGACGGAGAGCTCCTCCGATACGGACGGGCCGACATCCGAGGAGTTCGGAGGCGGCGGGCGGGGGCGTCCCTCTCCCCCCGGAGGGCGGGAGAGGGATCGAGGGAGAGGGGGGAGTTCCCGTAGATCTCTGCGAGGGTTCAGGCTCGGGCCGGTACGGTCTTGCCCGGCCGCTCGTCGGGGGAGGGGGCGCTCTACCGAGGCGGTGCCCATACGTCGCGACTTCCGATTTGACCTCCCCGGAGTCTCTTGCTATCTTCATCCGTCTACGCCCTCCGGGGCCGATACTGGGAGTGTGCATCCATGAGCTCTACGACGGCTATCATCGCGACTGGCGGCAAACAGTACCGGGTGGCCCCCGGTGACGTGATCGATGTCGAGCTTCTCGGCGACGTCGCCGAGAGCGGCGACGAGGTCAGCTTCGACCAGGTGCTCTTCGTCTCGGGCGAGGGCGGCGCCAAGACCGGCGACGGCCTCTCCGGCGCCACCGTCACCGGTGTGCTGCTCGACGAGGTGAAGGGCCCGAAGATCCGCGTCTTCAAGAAGAAGCGGCGCAAGGGGTACCGCCGGACCAACGGTCACCGCCAGAAGTACCACCGCGTGCGGATCGACTCGATCGACGCCTGAACCGGAAGCCCCGCGACCGCGAGGCGCTCCGTACGAGACAGATCTCCGGGCCCGCGCCGGGCCCGCGCATCATCCGAGGACCGAAACCATGGCTCACAAGAAGGGACAGGGCTCCAGCCGCAACGGCCGCGACTCGAACCCGCAGTACCTGGGCGTCAAGGCCTACGGCGGCGAGACCGTCAACGGCGGCGCCATCATCGTCCGCCAGCGCGGCACCAAGTTCTTCCCCGGGCTGAACGTCGGCCGGGGCAAGGACGACACCCTCTTCGCGAAGATCGGCGGCACGGTCGAGTTCCGCGACCGCGGTCGTCGCGGCAAGTTCGTCAGCGTCGTACCCGCCGAGTAACGCCTCTGCAGTTCCTCGACGAGGCGATCATCCAGGTCCAGGGGGGCCACGGCGGCAACGGCTGTTTGGCCTTCCGGCGGGAGAAGTACGTTCCCAAGGGCGGACCGTCCGGCGGCGACGGCGGCCACGGCGGCGCCGTGGTCCTGGTCGGCGACGAGAACCTCAACACCCTCTTCCACCTCCGCTTCCGGCAGCTCTACGCGGCCGAGCGCGGCCGGCACGGCGAAGGCTCGAGCCGCACCGGCAAGAGCGGCGACGACCTCGTCATCCAGGTGCCGCTCGGCACCCAGGTCTTCGACGCCGAGGGGGATGTCCTGGTGGGAGAGATCCTGGCGCACGGCGACCGGCTGACGGTCGCCCACGGTGGACGCGGCGGGCGCGGCAACGAGCACTTCAAGAGCTCGACCAACCAGGCGCCGCGCCGCATCGAGGAGGGGCAGGAGGGGGAGGAGCGGCACCTCCGGCTGGAGCTCAAGCTGCTCGCCGACGTCGGCCTGGTCGGCCTGCCGAACGCCGGCAAGTCGACCCTGATCAGCCGCCTGTCGGCGGCGCGGCCGAAGATCGCCGACTACCCGTTCACCACGCTGGTGCCGCAGCTCGGCGTGGTCGAGCGCGGGGACGGCACCTTCGTGATCGCGGACCTGCCGGGGCTGATCGCCGGCGCCGCCGAGGGTGCGGGCCTGGGGCACCAGTTCCTGCGCCACGTCGAGCGCTGCCGCGTCCTGGTCCACCTGGTCGACCTGTCGGCGCTGCCGGGACCGGCCGGCGATGGAGCGCCGGGCGAGCCGGCGGGGGAAGGCGCCGTGCGCGACCTCGAGACGATCGAGGCGGAGCTGGCGGCGTTCGACCCGCGGCTGATGGACCGGCCGCGGCTCCTCGTCGGCAGCAAGCTCGACGCGGCGCGCGAGGAGCGCCGGGAGGAACTGCGGGCGGCGGCGCGCGAGCGGGGCCTGCCCTACTTCGAGATCAGCGCCGTCGCCGGCGAGGGACTGCCCGAGCTGGTCCACGCGATCGCCGACCGTCTCGACGAGGTCGACCGCGAGAGCGGCGCGCGGGCGGAGGAAGAGGACCACCCGTGGCGGCCGTGGGAAGGTTGAACTGAATGGCGACGGAGCAAGAGCTTCGGGAGGGGGCGTCCCTCATCCCCGCGAGGGGAGAGAGGGACCGAGGGAGAGAGGGGCGATGAAGGTCGGCCTTTTCGGGGGCTCCTTCGACCCGATCCACTGGGGCCACGTGCGCCCCGTGCAGGAGGCACGGCGCCGGCTGGGGCTCGACAAGGTCGTCTATCTGCCGACCGCCGCGCCGCCCCACAAGCTCGACCCGGAGCGGGCGCCGGCCGCCCCGGCCGCGGCCCGGTTCGCGATGGTCGAGCTGGCGCTCCTGGCCGAGGAGGGCCTCTACGCCTCCGACCACGAGCTGCGGCCCGGGGAGCCGACCTACACCGTGGAGACGCTCGAGCGCTTCCGGCAGGTGGCCGAGGAGAGCGACATCGCGCTCGACCTCCACCTCTTGATCGGCTCCGACTCGCTCGCCGAGCTCCACGGCTGGCGCCGCGGGCGCGAGATCCCGCAGCTCGCGCGGCTGGTGGTTCTCGCGCGGCCCGGCTTCGAGATCGGGGCGGGCGGGAGCCCCCTCGAGCCCGAGATCCGCTCGCTCCTCGACCGCGGCGAGATCGCCGTCATCGAGGACGAGATCGTCGACCTGTCGTCGACCGAGATCCGCGAACGCCTGGCGTCCGAAGAGGCGCCGGACGACGAGTGGATGGAGGAGGCGATGCCCCCCCTGGTGGTAGACTACTTACGGAAGTACCGACTGTATCGATGAGACGCGCCGAACGAACCGACATCGACACCGCCGACCGCGTGCGCGACGCCGTGCACGCCGCCCTGGACAGGAAAGCGCAGGACCTGCGAGTCCTCAACCTGGGGCCGGTCAGCGACTTCACCGACTACTTCCTGATCTGCAGCGGCACGAGCGAGCGCCAGGTGCAGGCGATCGCCGAGGCGATCCAGGAGAGCCTCTCGAAGACCGGCTCCAAACCGATCCACGTCGAGGGCCAGCGCGCCGGCAACTGGGTGCTGCTCGACTACGGCGACCTCGTGGCCCACGTCTTCCAGCCCGAGCCGCGCGAGTTCTACGGCCTCGAGAAGCTCTGGTCCGACGCCCCGGACGAGACGCGCCAGTTCTCGGACGGGAACCACGCGGCCCCGCCCTCGCCGTCTTAGACCCTACGGGATTCCCGGATCACCCCCACGTGCCGTCGTCGGCGACCGGGAGGTCGGAGAGGACGTCGGGGATGCGGACCTTGAGATCGAGGCGCTCGGAGCGCTCGCGCAGGCGGCGGATCTCGACCTCGGGCAGTCGGATGAACGCCTCGACCACGTCCGGGTCGAGCTGCGTGCCGGCGACGCGGCAGAGCTCGATGATCGCCTCGCCGTGGGTGCGGGCGCGGCGGTAGGGGCGGTCGGAGGTGATCGAGTCGTACGTGTCGACCACCGAGAAGACGCGGGCGGCGAGGGGGATCTCGTCGCTCGCGAGGCCGCGCGGGTAGCCGCCGCCGTCCCAGCGCTCGTGGTGCGAGTAGACGATGGCGAGCGACGGCTCGAGGAACTTGACGTCCGCCAGCATCTCGTAGCCCCAGCTCGGGTGCTGGCGCATGACGTGCCACTCGTCCTCGGTCAGGCGGCCGGTCTTGCGCAGGATGGCGTCCGGGATCGCGATCTTGCCCACGTCGTGGAGCAGCGCCCCCCACTCGATCGCGCGCAGCTCCCGGTGCTCGAAGCCGAGCTCGCGGGCGAGGGCGAGGGCGTAGTGGGCGACGCGGAACGAGTGACCGGTCGTCTCGTGGTCGCGCGCGTCGATGGCGGCGACCACCGCGCCGATCGCCTCGACGTACGAACGCTCGCGGTCGCGCAGGCTCTCCTCGACCGTCAGCATCAGGTCCCGGAAGGCGCCGCGCAGATCCTCGACCTCGGTGCCCGACCAGCGCTGATCGAGCGCCTCCAGCGATTCGGGACCGAGCCGGCCGGTGGCGGCGGTGTCGGCCATCGCTTCGGTCAGCTCGCCGAGGGCGCGCCGGAGGCGGCGCGAGCCGAGCTGGACGAAGCCGAGGGCGAGGAGGGTGGCGACGACGGCGGTGAGCGCCAGGTCGCGAAACAGCACCCCGGCCATCGCCTGGCGGGTCTCGAGGCTCCGCATCAGGAGCAGCCCGGAGAGGGGGGCGCCCGGCGCGCGTGACGACCTCGTGAGGCTCGACGCGTCGGGCGGGTCGAGGCGCGCCAGGTACTCGACTCCGCCGACCTCGATCGTCCGCTCGATCCCCATGCCGCCGACGGCGAAGCGCGCGCCGGCGAGGCGGGTGCCGGGGGGCAGGGTGCTGGCCACCGGCACGCCGTCGGCGAGCACCACGACCTCCGTCCCGGTCAGGCGGGCGAGCTGCTCGATCGTGTCCGCCTCGACCCGCGCGCCGGCGACCAGCCCGGCCACCGGCTCGCCCGAGGCCGCGTCCCGCACCGGGCGGCTCGCGAAGAGGGTCAGGTGACCGCCGACCACCCTCACGCCGTGGCTGCCGTCTCCCGCCGCGGCGGCGCGGCCGAGGACGGCGAGCTCGCCGCCGGGCGCGGCACCGCTCCGCCACGCGATGTCGTCCCCCTCGCCCCGGCTGACCAGCATGAACGAGAGGTCGCGGTAGCGCGCCGCGAAGCGCTCGAGCACCTCCATCACGCGGCCGCGCTCGCCCGAGCGGATCGCCTCGGGCAGGAGGAGCATCTCGGCCATCATCTCGGTGTCGATCGCCAGGCGGTCGGTGCGCTCCCGCACCAGCTCGCGCGTCACCTCGGCCGCGGCCGCCAGCTCGCCGGCCGCCCGTTCGCGCTCCATCGTGGCGAGCCGGTGGCGGGCCAGCCAGGAGCCGGCGACGAGCGTCGCCAGCAGGACGGCTCCGGCGATGAGCAGGTAGCGGTTGCGGAGGGTCAAGCGTCTTCCCCTGGACGATTCTTCGGCATCCGACTCTTCATACGGCGCGTCGACCGTTCCAGCTCTGCCGTGCCTGGAACGGTGGGCGGTTCGACCCGCCGATTAAGGCGGCACCCCTTACTACGCGATGCTGCGAGTATACGTCCTTTCGGAGTGGATGACACCCTCCCGGGGAGAACGGTGCGTTACACTTTCGCCGCCATGAGCACCGTACGAGAGTTTCTGGACCGGCACTTCCTGCACTTCAACGCCCGCGAGACGGTCGCCGCGGCGCGCGCCTACGAGGAGCACCTGTCGGCGGGCGGCAAGATGCTGGTGTCGCTGGCGGGCGCCATGTCGACCGGCGAGCTCGGGATCATCCTCGCGCGCATGATCCGGGAGGGGAAGGTCCACGCCCTCTCCGTCACCGGCGCGAACCTGGAGGAGGACGTCTTCAACCTCCTCGCCCACGGCGAGTACGAGATCATCCACGACTGGCGGGGGCTGCGGGCCGAGGACGAGAAGGCCCTCTACGACCGCGGCATGAACCGGGTCACGGACACATGCATCCCGGAGACGATCATGCGCGAGATCGAAGCGCGCCTGATCGCTCTCTGGCGCGAGGCGGCCGAGTCGGGCAACCGGAAGTTCCCGTACGAGTTCCTGTTCGAGATCCTGCGCTCCGGCGAGCTCGAGCCGCACTTCCAGACCGACCCGAAGAACTCCTGGCTGCTGGCCGCGATGGAGATGGGCCTGCCGGTTTACAGCCCGGGCTGGGAGGACTCGACCACCGGCAACATGCTCGCGGGCGCCGTGATCTCCGGCAAGGTGCCGCACCACCAGGGGGTCAAGACCGGCACCGAGCAGTTCCACCACCTGATCGAGTGGTACCTCGCGAGCTCGAACGAGGGCCGCGAAGCGCCGTCGGTCGGCTTCTTCCAGATCGGCGGCGGCATCGCCGGCGACTTCGCGATCTGCGCCGTCCCGGCGATCATCCAGGACCTCCAGCGCGAGGAGACCCGGTTCTGGGGCTACTTCGCGCAGATCGGCGACGCTCCGACCTCCTACGGCGGCTACTCGGGCGCCGTGCCGAACGAGAAGATCACCTGGGGCAAGCTCGACGTCGACACGCCGAAGTTCATGATCCAGTCCGACGCCTCGATCGTCGCGCCGCTCATCTTCGGCTACGTGCTCGGCGACTGACCTAGCGGCCTTTCCACTCCGCGGCGCGCTTGTTCAGGAAGGCGTCGACGCCCTCCTCCTTGTCCTCGGTCGAGAAGCAGAGGCAGAAGAGGTCGCGCTCGTAGGCGATCCCGTCCTCGATCGACAGCTTCTCGCTCGCGCGCAGCGCCTGCTTGGCCACCTTCAGGGTGAGCGGGCTCATCGACGCGATTTTGCCGGCGAGCTCCAGGGTCTTCTCGCGCAGCTCGGCGGCCGGGACGACCATCTCGACCAGCCCGATCTCCTTCGCCTCGGCGGCCGGCAGCATGTCGCCGGAGAGGATCAGGCGCATCGCGTGGCCCATGCCGACCAGCCGGGGCAGGCGCTGGGTGCCGCCGCCGCCCGGGATCAGGCCGAGCTTGATCTCCGGCTGGCCGAAGCGGGCGGTCTCGGAGGCGATCCGCAGGTCGCACGACATCGCGAGCTCGCAGCCGCCGCCCAGGCAGAAGCCGTTGACCATCGCGATCACCGGCTTCGGGAACGACGCCATGACGTCGAAGACGCGCGGGCTCGCCATCGCCTCGCGCTGGTCGAAGGGGCTCCGGCCCTCGAACTCCCCGATGTCGGCGCCGGCGATGAACGACTTCTCGCCGCTGCCGGTGACGACCACGGCGCCGATCCCGTCATCGGTCTCGATCGCCTCGAGGTGGGCGAGCATCTCGTCGCGCACCTGCTGGTTGAGGGCGTTCAGCTTGTCCGGGCGGTCGACGGTCAGGATCGCGACGCGTCCCGCGTCTTCGCGCAGCACGACTTCGGTCATCTCGGGGCTCCTTCGGGGGGTTCGGTTTCAGGTGGAAGAGGTTCGATCAGGGGGAATCGCCGAAGCCGAGCCGCTCGGCGAAGGCGATCCAGAGGGCGCGCTGCTGCGCCATCTCGACCAGGTTCTCCGGGTGCCACTGGACGCCGCGCACCCACCAGCTCGGGGAGTCGAGGTAGAGGGCCTCGGTCACGCCGTCCGGCGCGTGGGCGACGGCCACCAGGCCCGCGCCCAGGTCCTTGACCGCCTGGTGGTGGCGGCTGTTGACCAGGGGGTTCTCGCGCGCGAGGAGCGAGCCGAGCGTGACCGTCGGATCGTCGACGCGCAGGGCGTGGATCAGGGCGTCGTGGGGGTTCGAGAGCTGGTGCAGCACCTGGGTCGGGAGCTGGAGGGCGAGATCCTGAAAGAGCGTGCCCCCGAAGAAGACGTTCATCACCTGGATGCCGCGGCAGACCCCCCAGGTCGGAGTCTCGGCCTCGCGCGCGCCGGCGAGCAGCGCGAGCTCCATCGCGTCGCGCTCCGGGTTGACCGACACCTGCGCCTCGGGCAGCTCCTCCTCGCCGTAGCGCGCCGGCTCCACGTCCTCGCCGCCGGCGAGCACCAGCCCGAGCGCCTCGGCGCCCATCGCGTGGTAGTCGGCGCCCTTCTCGGGCTGGATCACGCGGATCCGCTCCGACGGCACGCCGGAGATCTCGAGGGCGCGGACGTAGTTCGGCGCCTTGTCGCCCTCGGGCGAGCCGACCGCGACCAGCACCGGGCCGCCGCCGTTCGTTCCAGGCTTCACGGGGCGCCTCCACCGGGGACCGTCTCGACCGTCTCGACCAGGAGCGCCGCGCCCATGCCGCCGGAGACGCAGAGCGTGGCGAGTCCGCGCGTCCCGCCGGTACGGAGCAGGCGGTGGAGCAGCGTCACCAGGATGCGGGTGCCGGTGCAGCCGATCGGGTGGCCGAGGGCGATCGCGCCGCCGTCCGGGTTGACCCGCTCGCGGTCGAAGGCGAGCCCGAGGTCGTCGAGCTCCGACAGGCAGGCGAGCACCTGGCTGGCGAACGCCTCGTTGAGCTCGACGGCGTCGAAGTCGTCCGGTGCCAGCCCGGTCCGCTCCAGCAGCCTCGTCACCGCCGGGACCGGGCCGCGGCCCATGACGCGCGGATCGACTCCGGTAACCTCCCAGTCGAGGATGCGGGCGACCACGGCCCCGCTCTCGTAGAGCCCGAGCTCGGCCGCCGCCTCCTCGGAGGCGACGAGCACCGCCGCGGCGCCGTCGGTGATGCCGGAGGCGTTGCCCGGGGTGACGGTTCCGCCCTCGCGGAAGACGGTCGGGAGCTTCGCGAGCTGGTCGGGCGTCACGCCGTCGCGCGGGTGCTCGTCGGCGGAGACGGTCGTCGTGCCCTTCCTTCCGGCCACCTCGACCGGCGCGATCTCGGCCTCGAAGCGGCCCGCCTTCCGCGCCCGCTCGCAACGGTGCTGGCTCGACAGCGCCCAGGCGTCGGCCTCTTCGCGGGTGATGCGGTCTTCCTCGGCGAGCTCCTCGGCCGTCTCGCCCATCACCAGGCAGGAGAGGGGGTCGTTGAAGCCGTCCTTGTACATGCCGTCGACGATCTCCGCGTTCCCCATCCGGTAGCCCCAGCGGGCGCGGGGGAGGAGGTACGGCGTGTTCGACATGCTCTCGGTGCCGCCGGCGAGCACCACCCGGGCTTCGCCCAGGAGGATGTGCCGGGCGGCGACCAGCACCGCCTGGAGGCCGGAGGCGCACGCCTGGTTGACGGTGATCGCCGGGCTCTCGACCGGCACGCCGGCGCGGTAGCCGATCTGGCGGGCGGTGTTCGGCCCGCCGCCGGCCTGCCGGCCGTGACCGAAGACGGTGGAGTCGACCGCCCTGGCGCGGTCACCGTCGATCCCGGCGCGCTCCAGGCAGGCTTGCGCCGCGGCGGTGCCCAGGTCGGCGGCCGACAGCGGCGCCAGGGCACCGCCGAACTTGCCGATCGGCGTGCGCACCGGCGCCGCGAGGACGATGGTGGAACGGTCGTGCGGACGCAAAGAGGCTACTTGCCGGTGAACTCGGGCTTGCGCTTCGCGTTGTAGGCCACCAGGCCCTCCCGCGCGTCGCTCGACTCGAAGAGCTGCTGCTGGAGCTCGCGCTCGATCGCGAGACCGCTCTCGAACGGCACCTCGGCGCCCGACTGGACGGCACGCTTGATCCGGCCGACCGCCTTCGAGGCCTTGTTCGGCGGAGTGAACTGGCGCGCGAAGTCGTGGAGCTGAGCGTCGAAGTTCTCGGCGTCGAAGATCCGGTTGACGATGCCCCAACGCTCCGCGTCCTCGAAGGAGAAGAGGTCGCCGGTGACCATCATCTCGATCGCCCTGGACTTGCCGACCATGCGTGCCAGGCGCTGGGTGCCGCCGGTGCCCGGCAGCACGCCGAGGTTGACCTCGGGCAGGCCGACCTTGCCGGCGCCCTTCTTGGCGATCCGCATGTCGGCCGCCATGGCGATCTCCAGACCGCCACCCACGGTGTGCCCGTTGAGCGCCGCGATCACCAGCTTGGGGGTCTGCTCGAGACGGTTGAGGGTCTCGTTCGCGTGCAGGCAGAAGAAGTACTTGAAGCGCGGCTCGGACTCCTCGAGCATCTTGATGTTGGCGCCGGCGCAGAAGAACTTGTCGCCGTTGCCCTGGAGCACGATCACGTAGACGTCGTTGTCGAAGCGCGCCTGGAGCACGGCGTCGTCAATCTGGCGCATCATCTCGTGGGTGTAGGTATTGGCGGGCGGGTCGTCGAGCGTGATGTAGGCGACGCCGTCCCGGACCTGGTACTGGACCAGGGTCTGTTCCGAAGCGATGGGTTCAGCCACTGCGTCCTCCCGAAAAGGTGGGTTCGAATTCGTGGAAAGCCGTGTCGGTGTAGAAGGGGGGCGCGGCGCGCGGAGGCGGCCGCACCGTTCACCGATTGTTGCACGCTCGCTGCGGACGGGCAAGGCGACGCCGTCCATCCTCGCGGTCGGCGCTTGACCGGGGGCACCGCGGATTCCTACAATCGGCCGGTTATCATCCGTTCCTCTACGATCTTGTCCCGGTCCCGGCGCCGTACCCGCTCGTACGCCCCCTCGTCCCCATGATCACGGGGTACAACACCGACGTGCGCCATCTGGACGTGGTCTTCCACGTGCAGACCGAGGACAAGGGCTCCGAGAACCCGCTCATCGAGAGCCTGGTCTACGTCGGCGGCCAGGTGCTCGCGGCCAAGCGCGCGAGCTACGCCGACCTGCTCGCCGCCGGCCAGGGCGACCGGCCGATCGTCGAGCTGATGGAGCGCCAGCACCGGATCGTCATCGCGGCGATCCGGAGCGGCCGCTTCGACGGCAAGCTGCGCGCGCTCGGCGAGGTGCGGCGGACCGCGCCGCAGGCCGCGCCCGCGCCGGCCGGGCCGGCCGGCGACGATGCGGCCTCGGGCACCGTCGTGGTGACCCCCCCGGCCGCCGAGCCGGCGAGAGAGGGCTCGCCGCTGCCCGAGCTCGACGCCGAGCGCACCCTCGACCAGGTGATCCTCGAGTACCTGACCCAGGAGGCGGCCCAGGAGCAGCTCCTGCTCACGCTGCACGACGGCGCCGCGGTCACCCTCGGCGCCCCCGCCACCCTGGCCCTGCGCACCACCTCGTCGAAGAGCGGCCAGGCGGTCGCCGGGGCGCGGGTCCACGTGCGGATGATCTCGACGGTCGACGACCCGCGCGTCCTGTCGAGCGGCGAGACCGGCCGCGACGGCTCGCTCACCCTCGGCTTCGACGTCCCGAAGCTCGAGCGCGGGACGGCGGCGCTCATCGTCTCGGCGGTCTCGGACATCGGCGACGCCGAAATCAAGCATTTGCTGTGACCGCCTCTCCGGTCGGGATCGAGGTCAACGGCGAGCGCCGAGAGGTGGCGCCGGGCACGACGGTCCTCGGTCTGCTCGAGGCGATGGAGCGCCATCCGCGGACCGTGGCGGTCGAGCACAACCGGGAGATCCTGCCCCGCGACCGCTACGGCGAGACGGTGCTCGCGCCGGGCGACGTGCTCGAGATCGTCGGTTTCGTCCAGGGCGGCCGAGGGCGGGAATGAACCCCGCCTCCCCCCGGTTGTTGCCCTCCGCCGCGCGGTCGGTTATATTGCGCGACGCACTGGGCCGCTAGCTCAACTGGCAGAGCAGCAGACTCTTAATCTGCGGGTTCGGGGTTCGATTCCCTGGCGGCTCACCAACTTCCCCCTTTCGCACGCCCCTCTTTCGTCTCGTCCCGCACTCCTCTTGTAGACTCCGGGAAGGCGCCGCCGCTCTGCGGCGAGCCCGTCCGAGCGATGCGAAAGTGGCGGAACCGGTATACGCGCTAGACTTAGGATCTAGTCCCGAGTGATCGGGTTGGGGGTTCGAGTCCCCCCTTTCGCACCAAACCCCCCAATCATCCCAAGCCGGGCTCGCGGCCCGAGAGGTGTCTCCCCCAGATGAGCGTCGTCCAGTCGATCCAGGACATCGGCCCCTGCAAGAAGGAGCTGAAGATCGAGGTGCCCGCCGAGACGGTGGACGCCGAAACCGAGCGCGTGGTGCGCGAGTACGGCCGCCAGGCGAAGATCCCCGGCTTCCGGCCCGGCAAGGTACCGGCCCAGGTGGTGCGCAAGCGTTTCCGGGAGGACATCGACAAGGACGTGGTCGAGCGCCTGGTGCCGCGTTTCTGGCAGCAGGCGGAGTCGGAGGCGGGGCTCGAACCGATCACGCCGCCGCAGCTCGCCGGGGTCGAGGACCGCGAGGCCGGAGAGCCGCTGGTCTTCACCGCCACCGTCGAAGTGCGCCCGGAGATCGAGATCAAGAGCCTCGACGGCTTCGACCTGCCCGACCCGGCGGCCGAGCCGACCGAGGAGGAGGTCGAGAGCGCGCTCGAGGAGCTGCGCGGCCGTGCCGGCACCTGGGTGGAGACCGACCGGCCCGCCGGTCAGGGCGATCGGGTGACCGCCGTGGTCGAAGAGATCGACGGGGACGGGGGGGACGGCGAGAAGGCCGAGGGCGGCGAGGAGGGCGGCGGTCCCGAGCCGGTGCAGGTCGAGGTCGGCTCGCCGCAGGTCTGGGAGGAGCTCTCGGTCGCCCTGTCGGGGCTCTCGGCGGGGCAGAAGGGCGAGTTCGACCGCATGCACGAGGAGGAGGGGGCGGTGCGGGAGCGCAAGTTCCGCTTCCGGGTCGACAAGGTCGAGGAGCGCGACCTGCCGGAGATCGACGACGCGCTCGCGCAGCAGATCGGCGGCTTCGACACGGTGGCCGAGCTCGAGACGGCGGTGCGCGAGCAGCTCGCACGCCAGAAGGAGAACGAGCGGGGCGAAGCGCGCGAGCGGGCGCTGCTCGACCAGCTCCGCGCGCGCCACCCGGTGGCGCTCCCCGACGGCCTGGTCGACATGGAGACCGAATCGCTGGTGCGCGAGTACGCCGAATCGCTCGCCCGCCAGGGGGTCGATGTGAGGAATGTCGACATCGACTGGCGTTCCATGGCCGAGCAGGCGCGGCCGAGCGCCGAGAAGCGCGTGCACGCGCGCCTGCTGCTCGAAACGATCGCCGAGCGCGAGGGGATCGAGGTCGAGCCGCCGGAGGTCGAGGCGATGCTCGGGCAGATCGGCCAGCCGCAGGGTGTATCGGCTTCGGTGGTGCGGCGCACTCTCCAGAAGGACGGCCGCCTCGCCGGCCTGCGGGCCCAGATGCTGCGGGCCAAGACCGTGCGCCACCTGCTGGGGGAAACCTCACCCGACTTCGGGAAGTCGGACGCGGTTGGCGACGTTGACCAGGACGAGCCCGCAACCCCCGGCGAGCCGGGCACGTAAGAACCTCCGGTACGAGCAAACGACAGGAACGACAGAGAGGACTCACGGTTTCATGCTGATCCCGATGGTAGTCGAGCAGTCGAGCCGCGGCGAGCGCGCCTACGACATCTATTCGCGCCTGCTCAAGGACAACATCATCTTTCTCGGCCGGCCGGTCGACGACGATCTGTCGAGCCTGCTGATCGCCCAGATGCTCTTCCTCGAGGCCGAGAACCCGGAGAAGGACATCGCCCTCTACATCAACTCACCGGGCGGCTCGGTGACCGCCGGGCTCGCGGTCTACGACACGATGCAGTACATCAAGCCGGACATCGCGACCTACTGCGTCGGCCAGGCGTCGTCGATGGCGGCCGTGCTCTTCGCCGCCGGCGCCAAGGGCAAGCGGGTGATCCTGCCGAACAGCCGTATCCTCATCCACCAGCCCTGGGCCTCCGGCCTGGGTGGCCAGCAGACCGACATCGAGATCCACGCCAAGGATCTCTTGAAGATGCGCGACCGGCTCGACGAGATCCTCGCCTACCACACCGGCAAGTCGAAGGAAGAGGTGCACGGCGACACCGAGCGCGACCGCATCCTGTCGGCCGACGAGGCGGTGTCGTACGGCCTCGCGGACAAGGTCATGACGCAGAGGCGCGCCTGAGCCCGTGACCGGGTCACGGGCTCAGTCGCGCCGCGCAATGCCGAAACGGGCCGTGAGGGTCGGTTCCGGTTCGGCGGGGGCGCGAACACGAAAGGAATAGGGGTGCGAAGGGGCCTGTTTGAAGGTGGTAAGGTTAGCGGCGAATCGGCTGTGTCCCTACCATTTTGGCCGGATCGAGGAAGCGATCCGGCGGCCGGTACGACGAGTCGACCCCCGGAGGTCTGATGCCCAAGAAAGACAGCGGCGACGAAGTTCTCAGGTGCTCGTTCTGCAACAAGAGCCAGCGGGAGGTCAAGAAGCTGATCGCCGGTCCCACGGTCTTCATCTGCGACGAGTGCGTCGACATCTGTCTCGACATCATCGCCGAGGACCGGATGCTCGAGCAGCAGCAGGACACGTCGCTGCCCAAGCCGCGCGAGATCAAGGCGATGCTCGACGACTACGTGGTCGAGCAGGAGCAGGCGAAGAAGAAGCTCGCGGTCGCGGTCTACAACCACTACAAGCGGATCGACTTCATGGAGAAGGCGCGCGGCGACGTGGAGCTCCAGAAGTCGAACATCCTGCTGATCGGCCCGACCGGCACCGGCAAGACGCTCCTCGCCCAGACCCTGGCGAGGCTCCTCTCCGTCCCGTTCACGATCGCCGACGCGACCACCCTCACCGAGGCGGGCTACGTCGGCGAGGACGTCGAGAACATCATCCTCAAGCTCTACCAGGCGTCCGGCAACGACAAGGAGAAGACGCAGCGCGGCATCGTCTACATCGACGAGATCGACAAGATCTGCCGCAAGAGCGACAACCCGTCGATCACCCGCGACGTCTCCGGCGAGGGCGTGCAGCAGGCGCTCCTCAAGATCCTCGAAGGGACCCAGTGCAACGTGCCGCCGCAGGGCGGCCGCAAGCACCCGCACCAGGAGTTCCTGCAGATCGACACGACCAACATCCTCTTCCTGTGCGGCGGCGCGTTCGTCGGCCTCGAGGAGTTGATCGAGCGGCGGCTGAACCAGAAGAGCCTCGGCTTCGGCGCCGAGATCATGGAGAAGAAGTCCCGCCGCCGCGGCGAGGTCCTGGAGAAGGTGCTCCCCGAGGATCTGATCAAGTACGGCCTGATCCCCGAGTTCGTCGGCCGCCTGCCGGTGGTCGCGACCCTCGAGGAGCTCGACGAGAGCGCCCTGGTCCGGATCTTGAGCGAGCCGAAGAACAGCCTGATCCGCCAGTACCAGACGATCCTCGAGTTCGAAGGCGTGGAGCTGACCTTCACCGACGGCGCGCTCGAGCTGATCGCCAAGGAAGCGCTGCTCCGCAACGTCGGCGCCCGCGGCCTGCGGATCATCCTCGAAGAGCTGATGCTCGACCTGATGTACAACGTGCCCTCGCAGCGCGACATCAAGCAGTGTGTGATCAACGAAGAAGCGGTGAATCGGCACATGTCGCTCCCCGCGCTCTACAAGAAGGCCGGCTGACCGTGGGGCCGGAAAGGCCCCGCGGGCCTCGGCCGAACCGCTTTACGGAAGGACCGAACGCTTGACCGATACGCATCCCTCGTTCGTCACTCGCTCGCGCGAGACCCTGCCCCTCGTCCCGCTCCGGGACATGGTGGTCTTCCCGCACATGATGGCGCCTTTCATCGTCGGCCGGGAGAGCTCCGTCCGGGCGCTCGAGCAGACGCTGGCCACGCCGGAGAAGCGGATCTTCCTCGTCGCCCAGAAAGACCCGAAGGTCGACGAGCCGCTGCGGGACGACATCTTCGAGCTGGGGGTGATCGCGACCGTGATCCAGAACCTGAAGCTCCCGAACGGGAACGTCAAGGTGATGGTCGAGGGCGTGCAGCGCGGCCGCGTGGTCTCCGTGGAAGAGGAGGGGGGAGCCCTCAGCGCCGAGATCGAGACGCTGGAGATCGAGTACCCGCTCTCCGAGGAGCTCCAGGTCTACATGTCGAAGGTCCTCTCCACCTTCGAGCAGTACGCGAAGATGTCGCACCACCTCGCCTTCGAGGGCCTCATGTCGACCCTCAAGGTCGATGACCCGGACCGCTTCGCCGACATCCTGGCGGCCCACCTGATGGTCGCCACTCCGGACAAGCAGAAGCTCCTCGAGCTGGTCAACCCGTACGAGCGGCTCCAGCGCCTCCAGGACCTGATCGATGTGGAAGTCGAGAAGATCAACATCGACAAGCGCATCAACGTCAAGGTCAAGAAGCAGATGGAGAAGGCGCAGAAGGAGTACTACCTCAACGAGAAGATCAAGGCGATCCACCAGGAGCTGGGGCGGAAGGACGACCGCTCGGACGAGATCGAGGAGCTCAAGGAGCGGATCGAGGCGGCCGATCTTCCGGAGGAGGTGAAGGAGAAGGTCGAGGGCGAGCTCAAGCGGCTCGAGGCGATGCCGCCGGTCTCCGCCGAGGCGACCGTCTCGCGCAACTACATCGACTGGGTCGTCTCGGTGCCGTGGCACGAGGCGAGCGAGGAGGTGACCGACCTCGACAACGCCGAGGAGGTCCTGAACGCCGACCACTACGGCCTGGAGAAGATCAAGGAGCGGATCCTCGAGTTCCTGGCCGTGCGCCAGCTCGTCGGCCAGACGAGGAGCTCGATCATCTGCTTCGTCGGTCCGCCGGGCGTCGGCAAGTCGTCGCTCGCCAAGTCGGTCGCCCGCGCCACCGGCCGGCAGTTCGTCCGCCTGTCGCTCGGCGGCGTGCGCGACGAGGCCGAGATCCGGGGCCACCGCCGCACCTACATCGGCGCCGTCCCGGGCCAGATCATCCAGATGATGAAGAAGGCCGGCAAGGTGAACCCGGTCTTCCTCCTCGACGAGATCGACAAGATGTCGATGGACTTCCGGGGCGACCCGTCCTCGGCGCTGCTCGAGGTGCTCGACCCGGAGCAGAACGACTCGTTCGTCGACCACTACCTCGACGTGGAGTACGACCTCTCGAAGGTCATGTTCATCGCCACGGCGAACGTGGCCCACACCATCCCGCCGGCGCTCAAGGACCGGATGGAGACGATCGAGCTCTCCGGCTACACGCCGAACGAGAAGCTGACGATCGCGCGCCAGTTCCTGGTCCCGAAGCAGCTCGAGAAGCACGGCCTGTCGGCGGAGCGGGTCCAGATCCAGGACGACGCCCTGCGCACCCTCATCGACCATTACACGCGCGAGGCCGGCGTGCGCAACCTCGAGCGGGAGATCGCCTCGATCGCCCGCAAGATCGCCCGCCGCGTCGTCACCGAGGAGAACCAGGAGCTGGAGGTCGCGGTCGGCGCCGAGCAGGTGGTCGAGATGCTCGGGAAGCACAAGTACCGCAAGCGGCGCAAGAACGAGACCTCGGAGGTCGGCCTCGCGACCGGCATGGCCTGGACCGAGGCCGGCGGCGAGCTGCTCGAGACCGAGATCGGCTTGATGAAGGGCAAGGGGAAGCTCACCCTGACCGGCAAGCTCGGCGAGGTGATGCAGGAGTCGGCACGCGCAGCGCTCTCGTACCTGCGCAGCCGCGCCGAGATCCTGGGGGTCGATCCCGAGTTCAACGACGGGATGGACCTCCACATCCACGTGCCCGAGGGGGCGATCCCGAAAGACGGCCCCTCGGCCGGCATCACGATGGCCACCGCCCTCGTCTCCGCGCTCACCGGCATCCCGGTGCGCAAGGACGTGGCGATGACCGGAGAGATCACGCTCCGGGGCAAGGTCTTGCCCGTGGGCGGAATCAAGGATAAGGTTCTCGCGGCTTTCCGCGCCGGAATCACAGAGGTCATCCTCCCGCAAGAGAACGAGAAGGATCTCGAGGAGATCCCGGAAGAGGTTCGAGACGCGCTCGAAGTCCACCTGATCGAATCGATGGACGACGTGCTGCGCTTGGCCTTGGACGGCGAGATCGCTCCGCTCCGCAAGCGGGAGGGCAAATTCGAGGAGGCTCCCGCCGAGCCTCCGGTGGGCCCGGACTCCCTGGCCCACTGACCGGAACGGGTCCGGTCCGATGCGGACCGGGGCCTACAGCCTGTCGACAGTGTGATCTCGGGGTCGCGCGGTGCGCCAGCACCGTGCGCGACCTCCGGGCGCGCGAGCCGGCAGGGGAGCAGCCCCTGGGCCGTGGATTCGTGAAGATCGAAACAGCCGAGCACGTCGAAGCGGCGCACAGCGAGCGGCAAATCGTGCGCGACGGGTTCCCGCAGGTCGCCTTCGTCGGGCGATCGAACGTGGGCAAGTCGAGCCTGATGAACCGTCTCCTGGGGCGCAAGGGCCTGGCCCGGACGAGCTCGACACCCGGACGCACCCGGGCGGTGCACTACTTCCTTGTCAACCGGAAGTTCTACTTCGTCGATCTGCCCGGGTACGGCTACGCCAAGGTCTCGAAGAGCGCGCGCGAAGAGTTCGCGCTCCTCGTCGACCACTACTTCCGGCGGACGCCGGTCCCCCCCCTGGTGATTCTGATCGTGGACGCCAAGGTGGGGCCGACGCCCCTGGACGTCCAGGCCCGGGAGTATCTCGGATCCCTGGGAGTGCCCTGGCTGGTGGCGGCGACGAAGGTCGACCGTCTCAAGTCGGGGAAGGCGGGCGCGGTGCCCGGCACCGTCCGCCGAGCGCTCGACCTCGGGCCCGAGGACCGGATCGTTCCGGTCTCGGCGCACGCGGGAACGGGAATCAAGGATCTCTGGAAGGAGATCGCGAGCCATCTCCGGGCCGACCCGGAACAAGTAGAAGAGGAACACCATGTCTAAACCAGCACAGAACGTCCAGAACAAGAAGCGAAACCGGAACCGTGGCGGCGCGGGTGGCGGCGGGGGTCCCGAACGTGACCGGAACCGCGGTGGCGGTGGCCAAGGCGGAGGCGGGGGCAAGACCCTGGACATCCGGGTGCTCAAGGACATGAGCATCTCCGAGCTCACCAACGCCGCCAAGGAGCTGGGCGTCGAGGGCGCCGCCGGCATGCGCAAGCAGGAGCTGATCTTCAAGATCCTCCAGGCGCAGACCGAGAAGAGCGGCCTGATCTTCGCCGAGGGCGTGCTCGAGTGCCTGCCGGACGGCTTCGGCTTCCTGCGCGCTCCCGAGTACAACTATCTGCCCGGACCGGACGACATCTACGTCTCGCCGTCGCAGATCCGGCGCTTCGACCTGCGCACCGGCGACACGGTCTCCGGCCAGGTCCGGCAGCCGAAGGAGGGCGAGCGCTACTTCGCCCTGATCAAGGTCGAAGCGGTCAACTTCGAGCACCCGGAGGTGTCGAAGAACAAGATCTTCTTCGACAACCTGACCCCCCTCTACCCGGAGGAGCGGATCAGCCTCGAGGTGCCGGGCGACATGTCGTCGCGGGTGATGGACCTGGTGACGCCGATGGGCAAGGGGCAGCGCGCGCTGATCGTGGCGCCGCCGCGTACCGGCAAGACGATGCTCCTCCAGTCGATCGCCCACTCGGTCGAGAAGAACCATCCCGAGGCGGTGCTGATCGTGCTGCTCATCGACGAGCGGCCCGAGGAGGTCACCGACATGCAGCGCTCGGTGCAGGGCGAGGTCGTCTCCTCGACCTTCGACGAGCCGGCCACCCGCCACGTGCAGGTCGCCGAGATGGTGATCGAGAAGGCGAAGCGGTTGGTCGAGCACAAGAAGGACGTGGTGATCCTGCTCGACTCGATCACCCGCCTGGCGCGCGCCTACAACACCGTCCAGCCGCCGTCGGGCAAGGTGCTCTCCGGCGGTATCGACGCCAACGCGCTGCACCGCCCGAAGCGCTTCTTCGGCGCCGCCCGCAACATCGAGGAGGGCGGCAGCCTGACGATCATCTCGACGGCGCTGGTCGACACCGGCAGCCGCATGGACGACGTCATCTTCGAGGAGTTCAAGGGCACCGGCAACTGCGAGCTCCACCTCGACCGCAAGCTGGTCGACAAGCGCGTCTTCCCGTCGAT
>CAZLLV010000272.1:0-3031 GCA_964560325.1 uncultured Thermoanaerobaculia bacterium
AGCGCCTGCACCTCCCGCGCCGCCCAGCGGATGCGCTCGTCGTCGATCCCCTCCTCGTCCAGCCGCACGTTGCGCGCCACGCTCCCGGAGAACAGGAACACGTCCTGGAGCACCAGGCCGATCGCCCGCCGGAGCGCCGCCGTCTTCCACTCCTTCACGTCCACCCCGTCGACCGTCACCCGCCCGGCGCCCGCGTCGTAGAAGCGCAGCAGCAGGTTCGCGAGCGTGCTCTTGCCGGCGCCCGTGTGCCCGACCACCGCCAGCGTCTCCCCCGGCGCCACCCGGAACGACACGCCCTTCAGCACCGGCTCGCCCTCCACGTAGGCGAACGAGACGTTCTCGAACGCGATCTCCCCATGCACCCCGGGCTCACCCAGGGTGTCCACCGGCGCGTACGCCTCCGGCGGAGACTCGATCTCGACCGGCGTGTCGAGCACCCGGAAGGTGCGCTCGGAGGCCGCCATCGCCGCTTGCAGGATGTTGTACTTGTCCGACAGGTCGGAGAGCGGCTGGTAGAAGCGCTGCGCGTACTGGAGAAAGGCGATCAGCGCGCCGAGCGAGAGCGCCCCGTCGAGCACCGACAGGCCGCCGTACCAGACGATCAGCCCGACGCCGAGCGCGGTGACGAGCTCGACCGCCGGGTAGTAGACCGCGTAGTAGAAGATCGCCCGCACATTGGCGTCCCGGTGGTCCCGGTTGACCTCCGCGAACTCGTCGTGCGCCCGCGCCTCCCGATTGAAGAGCTGGATCACCTGCATGCCGGTGATGTGCTCCTGGAGGAAGGCGTTGATGCGCGCGATCTTGACCCGCACCTCGCGGTAGCTCTGGCGCGCCCGCACCTTGAACCAGAGCGTCAGGCCGAGGAGCAGCGGCAGGATGGAGAACGTGACGAGCGCGAGCTGCCAGTTCAGCCAGAAGAGCACACCGACGATGCCGACCAGCAGCACGAGGTCGCCGAAGATCGACACCAGCCCGGCGGTGAAGAGCTCGTTGAGCGCGTCGATGTCGGTCGTCACCCGGGTCACGAGGCGACCGATGGGATTCTTGTCGAAGTAGCGAACCGACAGCCGCTGGAAGCGCGCGAAGACCTGTTTTCGCAGGTCGTACATGATGCGCTGCCCCATCATCTGCATCAGGTACGACTGCCAGTAGAGGACGACGAAGGCGAGGGCGAGCGACACCAAATAGACGCCGGCGCTCCAGGCGACCCCCTCGGCCGGCGTCAGGGTGATGCCGGCGCCGGTCAGCCACTCCTCGACCGACCGCGCCGCGACGGAGCGCGACGCACCCGCGTCCTCACCCGGCGGGTGCATGTAGAGGTCGAGGGCGACC
The DNA here is from genome assembly GCA_964560325.1 of uncultured Thermoanaerobaculia bacterium. Lineage (GTDB taxonomy): Bacteria > Acidobacteriota > Thermoanaerobaculia > Multivoradales > DATKCC01 > CAZLLV01. Next base: position 1,333 of record CAZLLV010000272.1, read on the forward strand.
GCCGTCGCCAGGGGGCCGACGAGCTGGAGGAGCGAGGAGAGGACGATCAGCAGCACCGACGCCGCGGCGAGGCCCCGGTACGGCCGGACGTACGAGATCAGCCGGCGCATCAGGTGCGCGTCGTAGGTCTTCTCCAGCGTCTCTTCGGCGTGGAAATCCACGGGCGTCTCGGCCATCGCCGATCGACCTTATAGCAACGCGCGGCCGGCCCGCGCGCCCCTTGGCTTCGGCGGCCCGGTTCGTGTAAGCTCATCGAACACTCTCGATAGATCGCAGACCGGACCGACCACGGGACGAGACCGGAGACAGCCTCGACATGGCCGCGACCCTGAACCAGCTCCTGAAGGCGATGGTCGACCAGGGGGGGACCGACCTCCACGTGACGACCAACTCGTCGCCGCAGATCCGCATCGACGGCGTCCTGAAGCCGCTCAACGTGCCGCCGCTCACGCCGTCGGAGACCAAGCAGCTCGCCTACTCGATCCTCACCGACAACCAGAAGCACCGCCTGGAGGAGGACCTGGAGATCGACTTCTCCTTCGGCATCAAGGGGCTGGCGCGCTTCCGGGCGAACGTCTTCCACCAGCGCGGCGCGATCGCCGCGGCGTTCCGGCGCATCCCCTACGAGATCAAGGGCTTCCGCGAGCTCGGCCTGCCGGCGGTGGTCGAGGGCCTGTGCGAGAAGCCGCGCGGCCTGGTCCTGGTCACCGGACCGACCGGCTCCGGCAAGTCGACCACCCTCGCGGCGATGATCGACAAGGTCAACCGCGAGCGCCACGAGCACATCGTGACGATCGAGGATCCGGTCGAGTACCTGCACGGCCACAAGAAGTGCCTGGTCAACCAGCGCGAGCTGAAGGCCGATACTCACAACTTCAGCAACGCGCTGCGCTCGGTCCTGCGGCAGGACCCCGACGTGGTGCTGGTCGGCGAGATGCGCGACTTCGAGACCGTCGAGGCGGCGCTCCGCATCGCCGAGACCGGCCACCTCACCTTCGCCACCCTCCACACCAACTCGGCGGCGCAGACGATCAACCGGATCATCGACATCTTCCCCGCCCACCAGCAGTCGCAGATCCGGGTGCAGCTCTCGTTCGTCCTGGAGGGCATCCTCTGCCAGACGCTGCTGCCACGGGCCAGCGGCCAGGGGCGGGTGCTGGCGATGGAGATCCTGGTGCCGAACTCGGCGATCCGGAACCTCGTCCGGGAAGACAAGATCCACCAGATCTACGGCATGATGCAAACCGGCCAGGCCAAGCACGGGATGCAGACGTTCAACCAGTCGCTCGCGACCCTCTACCACAAGAAACTGATCACATTGGAGATCGCGCTCTCGCGGTCGTCGAACCCCGACGAGCTGCAGGAGCTCATCAGTCGGGGCGCCGGGATCAACGTGCCGATGACCGGGACGGCCTCCTCGGCGACCATCGCGGGGGGCGGGCGAAAGCAAGTGAAGGGAACGGCGTAAGGGGAAGCCATGCCTAACTACGTTTGGAAGGGTCGCAACCGCTCGGGGCTCGTCCAGGAGGGTGTTCTCGCCGCCGACACGAAAGAAGTCGCGCTGGCGTCTCTGCGCCGGCAGAACATCGTCGTGACCGGGATCCGCGAGCGCGGCAAGGAGATCTCCCTCTCCAAGGTCGGCCGGAAGGTGCCTCCCCAGATCCTGGCGGTCTTCACGCGCCAGTTCTCCGTCATGATC
>CAZLLV010000273.1:0-7226 GCA_964560325.1 uncultured Thermoanaerobaculia bacterium
GAAACGGAGCCGGCCCTCGTAGGCGTCGCCGCCGGGAGTGGTGACGCGGCCGTAGAGGACGGCGGGATCCTCCTCGCTCGCGTCCCCGGGCGAGGGGGCGGCGTCCGGCGAGGCGACCACGGTGGGACCGACCTCCCGCAGGAAGGCCCAGAAGCCGGCGGCGAGGGCGAGGAGGACGAGGAGGACGGCGAGCGCCCCGCCGAGGATCGTGGCCTTGGTCATGCTCGCCCGGATCGTACCTCCGCTTCCGGCTCGGCGGGAGCCCGGGTCGGAGGAAGGTCTCCTCCGAAGTGGCTGGCACCTCGTTCGGGTCGTGAGACAATCCCGCTCCCGCGGCCCCCGCCGCCCCCTTCAGCTCATCCAGGAGATCGACCCGACATGGCGCCACCGTTCATCTACAGCGTGCACGACCTGCGCAAGACGACGCCGCAGGGCAAGGAGATCCTGAAGGGCATCTCGCTCTCGTTCTACTACGGCGCCAAGATCGGCGTCCTCGGGGGGAACGGCGCCGGCAAGTCGACGCTGCTCCGGATCATGGCGGGGGTCGATTCCGAGTTCGCCGGCGAGACCTTCCTGGCGGAGGGGATGACCGTCGGCTTCCAGCCGCAGGAGCCGCGGCTGCCGGCGGGGGCCACGGTGCTCGAGTGCGTCGAGGAGGCGGTGGCGCCGACGCGGGCGCTCTTGACGCGGTTCGACGAGCTGTCGATGCGGCTGGGCGAGGAGATGTCGCCCGAGGAGATGGAGCGGGTGCTCGACGAGCAGGGCAAGCTCCAGGACGCGATCGAGGCCGCCGGCGCCTGGGAGCTCGACAGCCGGATCGAGCTCGCGATGGAGGCCCTGCGCCTGCCGCCGCCCGAGGCTCGCGTGGAGGTTCTCTCGGGCGGCGAGACGCGCCGGGTGGCGCTCTGCCAGGTGCTGCTGCGCCAGCCCGACCTGCTCCTCCTCGACGAGCCGACGAACCACCTCGACGCCGAGTCGGTGGCCTGGCTCGAGCGCCACCTCCAGGAGTACGAAGGGACGGTGGTCGCGGTCACGCACGATCGGTACTTCCTCGACAACGTCGCCGGCTGGATCCTCGAGCTCGACCGGGGCGCCGGCATCCCGTGGCAGGGCAACTACTCCTCGTGGCTGGCGCAGAAGGAGGCGCGGCTCGGCCAGGAGGAGAAGGAGGCGTCGGCGCGCCGGCGCACGCTCCAGCGCGAGCTCGAGTGGCTGCAGATGACTCCGCGCGGCCGCCAGGCGAAGAGCAAGGCGCGCATCACCCAGTACGAGAGTCTGCTCGCCGAGGACCAGGCGGCGGAGCGGCGCGGCGGCCCGGCCGAGATCACGATTCCGCCCGGGCCGCGGCTCGGCGGCGTGGTGGTCGAGGCGCGCGGCGTGACCAAGGGTTACGGCGACCGGCTGCTGATGGACGACGTCGATTTCCTGCTGCCGCCGGGCGGCATCGTCGGCGTGATCGGTCCGAACGGCGCGGGCAAGACGACGCTGTTCCGGATGATCGTCGGCGAGGAGGAGCCGGATGCGGGCGAGCTCCGGCTCGGCGAGACGGTGGTCCCGGCTTACGTCGACCAGTCGCGGGCGGGGCTGGCGGCCGACCGGACGGTTTGGGAGGAGATCTCCGACGGGGGCCGCGAGACGATCCGGCTCGGCCGCCGCGAGGTGAGCTCGCGCGCCTACGCGTCGTCTTTCGGGTTCCGCGGCCCGGATCAGCAGAAGAAGGTGGAGGATCTCTCGGGCGGAGAGCGCAATCGGCTGCACCTGGCGAAGCTCTTGAAGAGTGGCGGCAATCTCCTCTTGCTCGACGAGCCGACGAACGATCTCGACGTGGACACTCTGCGCGCGCTCGAGGAGGCGCTGCTCGGGTTCGCCGGCAGCGCAGTAGTGATCAGCCACGACCGCTGGTTCCTCGACCGCATCGCGACGCACGTGCTGGCCTTCGAGGGGGACAGCCGGGTGGTCTGGTTCGAGGGCAACTACCACGACTACGAGGCGGACCGAAAGAAGCGCCTCGGCGCCGAAGCCGACCGCCCGCACCGGATCAATTACCGGCCGCTGGTGCGGTAGGGGGCGGGCGCTGCGGGAGGGACTCGCAGCCGGCCCGGGGCGCGGGGCGCGCGCGGCTCCGGGACGGCTCGGCTGGTTGCACGGCCGCCGGAGGCCTCGCCTGGCTTCAGCTTCGGCGGCGCGGCGGGCGTGCCCTCCAAGATGGCGTTCCGGCTCGCCGGCTTCAGACCCCTCCGCCGCGCGCGCCCCGCGCCCCGGGCCTACCGTTCGATGGTGAGGCCACCGCCTCTTGTCATCTGAGCGAAGTGAAGAATCTGGGCGGGGGAGCTCACAGTTCGATGACGGTCCGGATCTCGTCATAGTCGGCATAGAGCCCCTCCTCGCGCCGCTCCACGAGGCCGACCGACGCGAGAGCCGACCAGGACGTGAAGGTCACGTTGTCTTCGGCCTCGACGGTCTCGCCCCGCTCGGCCCGGTGCCACGCCTCGGCCACGCGCTTGGCTGCCTGTTCGAGATCTCCGCCGACGATGAGGGTTCGCTTCGTCATGACGACCTCCGTATCCTGCCATCAAAGGCCTTGTGCGATGATTTGCATGACCCCCTGAGTCAGCGGAGTTGTCCCCCTCGTCCGGAAGGGGGAGGGGGCGGCCGGAACGCTGGAGACTTGTAGCCGGCCCGGTGCGCGGGGCGCGCGCGGCTCCGGGACGGCTCGGCGGAGTGCACCGCAACCGGGGGCCTCGCCTGGCTTCAGCTTCGGCGGCGTGGCGGGCGTGCCCTCCGAGATGGCGTGCTGGCTCGCCGGCTTCAGACCCCTCCGCCGCGCGCGCCCCGCACCCCAGGCCTACCGGTCGGTGGTGAGGTCACCGCCTCTTGTCATTCTGAACGAAGTGAAGAATCTAGGCGGGGGCGCTGGCGCCTCGTCAGGGACCTGCCGAGTCCCGGCTCGCCGATGTCGCCGAAATCCCATCGGCAGCAGGGGCTGCCGGGCTCTCATCCAGACTTGAGTCCTCAACTACTCTCGCCAACTGACAAAGCTCGTCCCGAACGTTCTTGTAAGGCTGCTTCGGTAAGCCCAGGCTCTTATCTCTGTGTAGACCGGCAATTCCGCAGTGTCCGTCGCTGCCACTGAGCGATGCCTTCTCCGGAGGAAGAAGCAGGTTCCTCAGTACCCTCATCGGCTCTGCGTTGGCCGAAAGGTGCTTCGTCAAGGCCCAGATGCTCTTCACGTCGAGCTCAAACGTGAACCGGTCACCCTCTCGGCCAAAGATCGCCCAAGCCTGATCCACAGTCGTTCGCCCGCTGTCGAAGACTGACAGCATCACGGGGCGTCTCGTCTCGCGCGCCTCCGCGACATCCTTCTCGTCGGGCGAGAATAGCCCGGGCTGAGGCATTGCAGTACCTGGGGCTACGAGATTGGGATTGGCCACCGCAAGGCGCAGTACCCTCCCCTCTCGAACCTCTTCGAGATCCTCGGCAGGAAGATTCAAGGTCTACCGAGCGTACTTTGCTAGCTGAGTTCGGAACCGACCCAAGTCGATTCCCGTGAGATCATCCTCTCCAGCAAGCCTGCCTGTCAGTCGGTTCTTATAGAACCACTCCCAATGGTCCGGGAACAGCTCAAGCTCTAGATGGTGCTCATCGAAGTCCCAGGTAAGCAGGAAAGCACCTTCCGCGGTGGGCATTCCACCAGGTAGAAAGCCCGTCGGCTCGATCACCTCAAGGAACGAGGAGCGGAGGCTGCGTAGAACCTCTGGGTGCAGATCCTCGTCGCCGACACTCTCGAGCCAGCTTTTCCACTCTGCAATTCCAGGTACGGCATAGCTACCTTCCGCTTCCACGAGAGGAAGCGCCCGTGGCGTCGAGCCAGCTGCTTCAGGGATGTAGATGAGCAGAGATCCTGCTGCTGCGAGCGCCGCACCGACAACCCACTTTGCCCGGCTTCGGATCGCCGAACGATCGGCTGAACTAGACGTCTCCTCCAGGAACTCCGGAGCCTCTAGAGGACCGGTGTACAAGTCTCTAGCTGTCGCTTGCACTGTCATCTCCCTCCGGCTTGTAGGCTTCAGTTTCTTCCATCTGCCTTACCAAAGAGCTGAAAATCGACGTAGACATGATGACCCTTACCACGCCGTCGATCTCTAAGCTCATGGTCGGCTGCGCCTCGATCAGAGCTCGGGGCACCACCGGCATCTTGTAGAAGTCCAGCGTGCTGTAGTCGTCGTTCGTGGCTACTCGCACACGCTCGGCTGCCTTCTGCACGTAGTTCTCCGGCTTGAGGTCGACGAACTTTTCCAGATCGACACTGGAGACCTCTTCGATCCCGCCGGCATCACGAAGTCGCTCTAGCCGTTCTCGTACTTGCCCAAGGTTCGGGAGGAACACCTCAGAGATGTTCTTCGGGGGTATGGTGACGGCAAGAGCGTTCATCGGTTGCCCCGAAGGCAACACCTGGGCGAAGTGAATCATTGCCCCGCCGGCTTGTCGCCCGTAGGACGCCGACGTGGCGACATACTGGATTGGAGGTGTGTCCAGCGACCACTCGTTGATGACAATCTCGTCATCAAGAAGATCCCTAAGCTTCCACTGCTGCTTGCTCGGCTTTCCCATTGCGTCCTTGGTTGCCTCGGACACGCATCAGCACGGCCGTGCCCGAGGAAGCCGGATTATACAACTTGGATCCGCTCACGGTCTGTTCCCTCACGGGGGCGCTACTGAGCTGGCCCGTTTCGGTGGAACGTACGGCTTCGAGTTGCGCTCTCCCGGCAAGGGCGCTCGTTCGCCTCTTCACACCAGACTCCGGAAAGACTGGATCATGCTCGTGCTCAACGATGACCAGTCCTTGCTTGACAACCACGTTGCCCTGGACTAGCGTAAGTGCAGCAGAAGAAATTCCGCCGAAAGGAGGCCCCACCGAGCGACGAGCCATCGCCACCGCAGGACCCCGACCACGCAGTCAGCAGGCAACCGAGGTCATCGGCTCTGTGCCGTTCCGGCCCCAGACGACGAACCGGCTTCCGAAGTGGCTGGCACCTCGTCAGAGCGGGCCGCCGAGCGAGCCCAGGCGAGGCCCACGTCCGCCGACCTCACCCGCCTCGCCGTGCCGGAGGCGCGGGCTCCCCCGGCCGGACCCGTCATCGGAGGCACTCCCGCTTCATCTCCTGCGAAACGTCCCCCACCCAAGTCCTTCGCAAGCTCAGGATGACCAATCTCAGGGTCGCCTCCAGGTAGCGTCGCCTGTTTCCCTCCCCGGCTGGCACCTGGCTGCCCCAACCCTGGATCAGTACGCGTTCGGGTCGCAGGCCATGCACTCGGGCGGGCAGTAGCCGCTGCCGGAGCAGGAGTCGTCTCCGCCGCCACCACCGCCACTTCCGGTCCCGCCGGAGCCGTCCGGCACGCAGGTGCATTTCGAGACCAGGAACCCGCAGTCGCAGCAGGCGTAGTAGCCGCTCGTGCAAGTCGTCGAGCAGCCGTGGTTCGTGCCGCCGCATGAGACGCTGCAGCTCGTCGAGCCGACACCTCCGGCGTCGCAACCGGTGGCCTGTGTCGTGACGTCCCCGAGCGTTTCGAGGTCGAGAGCGTCCGATCCTCCGGCCGGAGGCCACGACTCGATCGGCAGGGGGAAGCGTCCCTCGTGGCGGGAGAGGCCGTGCCCGCCGTGGAGGAAGAGGCGGGGCGTGGCGCCGCGGTAGCGCTGCCCGAGATGCCCCCGGAGCCGCCCCTCGATGTCGAGCGCGTCGACTCGGTACAGGAAGAGCCCCGCCGCGAGCGACTCTTCGAGCGAGACGATCAGCAGGCGCTCCTTCTCGTAGGTCACCCGTGCCGTCCGCATCCGTAACGGGAGTTCGGGAGGAATGCGAGCGTTGGCCTGGAGCACGAAGACGGCCTCGGCGACGCCGTCCTGCGGCAGCTCGTCGACCGTGACGCCGATCCCGTGGCCGGGAAAGACCTGAATCTCCACGGCTCCCACGAGCATCTCCTGGGGCTCGGGTTGAGCCGCGCCCGGTGTCGCGCAGGCGAGGCAGAGCGTGAGGGCTAGAAGAAGGATTCTCACTTCGACGAGCGTCATTGGGCATCTCCTGCAGAACGGCATTCGCAGATTCCTTGGACCACCATAACCCACCACCGAACGGAGGGTCCGGCCGGAGGCGCGGGCTCCCCCGGCCGGACCCGTGATCGCAGGCACTCCCGCCTCGACCACCTCGACCGTCCCCCCGCCCCGATCCTTCACTGCATTCAGGAGGAAAACACAGAACCTCCGGGTAACATCGCCCCCGCGATGAACCTGCCCTTTTCCGAAGAGACCTACTCCGTCTCCGACCTCTGCGGCGAGATCAAGGAGTTCCTCGGCACCGCCTTCGCCTCCCTCTGGGTCGTCGGCGAAGTCCAGCGCGTCAAGGAGAGCCGGAACGGCCACCTCTACTTCGAGCTGGTCGAAAAAGGCGCCGGCGACCAGGTCGAGGCCAAGCTCGACTGCGTCGTCTGGCGCACCGACCACCAGCGCGTCCGCCGCGCCCTCGCCAGCTCCGGCGCCGCCTCCGGGACCGGCACCCTCGCCGAAGGCACCACCGTCCGCTGCCGCGGCGGCGTCGACTTCTACGGCCCCGGCGGCCGCCTCCAATTCGTCGTCCGCGAGGTCGACGCCCTCTACACCCTCGGCCTGCTCGAGCAGCGCCGGCAGGAGACCCTCGCCGCGCTCACCGCCGCCGGCCTCCTCGAACGCAACAAGGCTCTCGCCCTCTCCGAGCTGCCGCTCTCGATCGCCCTCGTCACCTCCCACGAGAGCGCCGCCTACCACGACTTCCTCTCCTGCCTGCGCGAGAGCGGCTACGCCTTCCGGGTCCTCTTCGTCCACGCCTCGGTCCAGGGCAAGACCGCCGAGCGCGAGCTCGTCTCCGCCCTCGGGTCGCTCCACGGCGTCGCCATCGACTGCTGCGTCCTGATCCGCGGCGGCGGCGCGCGCACCGACCTCGCCGTCTTCGACAGCCGCGCGGTCGCCGAAGCGGTGGCGACGGCGGCGTTCCCGGTGCTCACCGGCCTCGGCCACGAGATCGACCAGTCGATCGCCGACCGGGTGGCGCACACGGCGCTCAAGACGCCGACCAAGGTGGCGGAGCTGCTGATCGAGCGGGTGGCGCGGTGCGACCAGCGCTTGGCGCTCGCCGCCCGCGACCTGCGCCGCGCCTCCCTCGACCGCCTCCGCCGCGGGCGCGAGGCGCTCGGGA
>CAZLLV010000274.1:0-4508 GCA_964560325.1 uncultured Thermoanaerobaculia bacterium
CCGATCCGGAAGCGGGTGCCGCCGCCGTCCTTCGCCAGGTCCCACACCTCCCGCGTCACGACCCCGTGCTCCCACGCCTGGAAGGTTCCATCGGTGATCCTGTGGTCCAGGACGTGCTCCGCGACCACGTCCACGAGATAGGGTAGCTTGATCGCCTTGGTGATGGTGATCGTGCCGAGGCGAGAGCAGATCTCGGCCAGGACGGCCTCCAGCTTGTCTCCGGACGAGGTATCGAGGGAGTCGTTCGGTCGTCTGTCAGCCATGGCAGCTTCCTCCGGCTGAGACCACTATAGCGTAACCCGGGCAGACACACCGCCGGCTTGGGGACGGGGCGCCGACGACGAGGTACTCGACGCCCTGAGCGATGAAGTACGCGAGCACGAGAGCTTCCGGACCCACGTCTTCATTTTCATTGGTGGATTCTACGGGGCCGGTGGACACCGGCCACTGAGGAACCTGCGCGGTGAGGAGCGTTCTTTCGGTTCGAGACCACGAACCCACCGGAGGAAGATCATGCACCGCACCCATCTCCACCCCGCCGCCCTCGCCCTGGGCGGGCTCCTGCTCACCGCCGGCTGCGCCACCACCGTGCCGGCCACAGACACGACGCCGCCCGACGTGGGGCTGACCGTGATCGGCGCGGGGGCGACCTTCACCCTGACGCCGACCAGCGCGGACGAGAGCCGCACCGTCTCGGTGCCCGACGAGGTCACGATGCTCGCCTCCGCCAGGGACGAGCAAGGAGTGAAGACCGTCTGGATCAGCGGCGCCTTTACCGTGAGCTGCACGAGCGGCGACATCGGCCAGGCGACGAGCATCCACTACATCGCCAACAACCCGGAGGATCCGTCGGTCGGCGTGGGGGACGAGGCCGTGGACCAGCGGCTGACGTCGCTCGCGATCGAGACCCAGAGCCTGGCCGACCTCTGCCGCGAGGGCTTCACCTTCGACGGCGCGTCCGGCGGCTTCCAGGCCGGCGGCGAGAACTTCCACGGCGGCATCACCACGACGGCGGCCTTCTCGCTCCAGGTCGACCCGTAGGCAGGCGGCTCGCAGAGGTGGCGCGGGGTGCGCTCGGTGGCGGAGGCCTTTCGGGCCCGCGCCGCGTCGCCGGCGCATGCAGAAATTGCGATTCACGTCATTGTCCCGGTTCGGGCTAAGTTGAGGCTCCCCCAAAGATTTCGTCAGACGGCTTCGAGAGCCGATCGAGGAAGGCGAGCCATGCCGGTACGGGTCATCGTGGGCGCCGGGACCGCGGCGGCGGTCTTTCTGAGAACCGTCGCGGGCGACGGCTACACGAACGTGGTGGTGGGTTCGGACGGCTTGTGGGCGCAGCTGCCGGACCACCCCATGGGGCAGCCCGAGCATCTGCTCCATCTCCCCGGACAGCCCGTGCCCCCCTACCGCACCGCCAGCGGGTCCACCGAGGAGGGGCTTCAGAAGTTCCTGACCTCGCAGACCTATCAGCACGTCGTCGCGGGGATGGTCTCGCGGCACAGCTTCGCGTTCATGCGGGGCGACACGGTGGACAAGATCGAGAAGAACGGCGACTCGCGGCTGAAGGTCCGGGTCAAGGACCGGCTGATCCTGCTGGCGGACCAGGTCATCCTGGCGACCGGCATCGGGCCGCAGCAAAAGCCGCCGAGGATTGAAGGCACGCCGAGGGAGGACCTGGGCTTCACGCCGATCCTCGAAGGGGTCGAGTTCCTCGCGCTCCGCGGCGAGCAGGAGCCCGTGATCGACCGGGGCGTCTACGGCGGCAGCGCGACCGCCGCCTGGGTGACCGCCGTGGCGTACAGCACATCTCCCCGGCTCTGCTGGTTCGCCCGTCCCGGCGGGAGTGAGTTCAGAGGGAGCGATCTGCCGGGGGTCCGCAACGCCAAGATCTTGCAGGACACCCTGGCCCACGGCCTCAGGAAGCTGGAAGAGATCGAGAAGATCGTGGTCGCCGGCGAGAAACTCAAGCTATTCATCAAGGACAAGGACTACTACTACGTCGCCGACCAGTTCATCTACGCCCTCGGCGGCGATACCCGGGCGAGCCCGCTCGGCAGCATCCAGAGCATGCTCGCCAGGGAGCTGTACGAAGACCTCCAGCCGTTCAAGGACATCAACGGCGCGCTCGGCACCGTCAACGAAGGCGTGCTGGCGTGGGCGACTTCCACCAAGTCCGTGATGATCGTCGGGGCCGCCACCTACAACTTCGCCAAGCCGCACAAGGTGGGAGCGCCCATGAGCGACCTGCCCTGGAACGCCCAGGTGCCCGACGGCATCGCCATGATCACCGCGTCGGTCTCGGCGTTGAACACCTTCATTCCGATCAAGCAGAAGGCGACGAAACCGCTCGACTGGGAAGAGGGCGACTGGCTGGACGTCGAGATCACCGAGAACACGACGAACATCAACCTCGCGGACCGCAACCAGCTCGCGGTCCTCTTCACCCTCATGTTCGACGAGTGGCCGGCGAGCAGCGTCAACACGCTCGTCGAGCGAGTGATCGCCTGGCGCAGCACGACCTCCACGAGCAAGGACTCCTACCAGGTCTTCGGCATCACGCCCAGCGAGTTCCTGGTTCTCGTGAGGACGCACGGGCCCCGCGAGCTGTCGGAGGAAGAGCTGGAGGAGCGTTTCCGGCTCGTGGGGGTGGAGTTCAAGCGGGAGCGCTGAGAAGGTGTTGACAAACCAGGCACCTCCTTCAACCGCGGGATCGCCCGCAGGATCTCGTCGCTCTCGGGGTGGATCTCCAGATCGATATCGAGCGTGGTGAGCCGGAAGCCGAGGATGACTGCGGTGACGCCCCCGGTCACATAGAGACGGCAGGGTTTGGAAGCGGCTCGTCCCAACGAGCGGAAGAAAGCGTCGATCCGCTCGGAGGTCGCCAGCTCACGCATGGCTGACGGACGACGTGGCTCGCTCGAAGCTCACCAGGCGGCGGATCCAGGCGTTGTAGCGGGAGGGGCGCTGTCGGAGTCTTCCGCCGCCAGCCGCAGGTAGAGGCGGAGCTCGGGGTCCGGGAAGGTCGTCTTCGGAACGGCGATCCCCGAGCGGCGCAAGCGTGGGGCACCGATCGAGACGAGGAGAGACGGAACCGTTTCCTCGCCCCGCTCGAGATCGGTGAGTCCCTGGGCGATCAGGTCGCCGCCGGGTAGGTCGTCGTATTTCACCGCCACGGGTCGTAGTCTACCGCCGGCTCCGGTGGGCTCCTCGGTCCACGACTCCCTTCCGATCCGGCGAATGAAAAGTATTTACCTTGGCTAGCGCGCTGATTAAACTTCGCGCCCAACTTTTCTTTAGCCTCTCTCGGAACCGATCCGCCCGCGCGAAGGAGCCGCCTCAGGCGCTCACTCGTCCTGCCAGATGCGCACTTCGAAGCGGCCGGTCGAGTCGGCGGCGCCGCGGAACATGCCCTGGGTGTTGAACTCCCAGACGATCGCGCCGTCGTTGCCGACGCCGATCACGCCGCCGTCGCCCGGTTGGAGGCGGTTGGCGATCACCTCGCGGGCGGCTTGGGCGCAGGTCTTGCCGGCGTGCTCGACGAGCGCCGCGATGGTGCGGGCGACGGTGTGACGGATGAATTGCTCGCCCTGGCCGGTGCCGGAGAGCGCGCAGCTCGCGTCGTCGGCGTAGGTGCCTGCGCCGATCACCGGCACGTCGCCGATGCGGCCGAAGCGCTTGTTGGTGAGGCCGCCGGTCGAGGTCGCCGCCGCCGTGTGACCGTGGGTGTCGAGGGCGGCAGCACCCACCGTGCCATGTGGATCGCCGAACTTATCGGTCCAGTCGCCCTCTTTCTTCTCCCGCTCGATCGCCCGCTCGAGCGCCTCGCGCCGCGTCTCGGTGTCGAAGTAGGAGTTCTCGACCCTCGCGAGACCGAGCTTGTCGGCGAAGACCTCCGCGCCCTCGCCCATCATGAAGACGTGGGGGGACTGCTCCATGATGCCGCGCGCCAGCAGGATCGGGTTCTTGACCGTCTGGATGCCGGTGACGGCGCCGCACGAGCGGTCGGAGCCGTCCATGATCGCGGCGTCGAGCTCGTGGGTCGCCTCGTGGGTGTAGACGGCGCCCTTGCCGGCGTTGAACTTCGGATCGTCCTCCAGGATCACCACCACCCGCTCGACCGCGTCGAGCGCCGTGCCGCCCCCGGCGAGCACCTCCTTGCCGGCCGCGAGCGCCTTCTCGAGCCCGGCATAGTAGGCCCGCTTCTCCTCGTCGGGCAGATCTTTCGAGATCACCCCCGCGCCGCCGTGGATGGCGAGCGCCCAGCGGGGGGCGGGTGTGGTCGAAGCGTCGGGCTCCGCCGCCGGCTCCTGCGCCGGGAGGGTGACGGCGACGAAGACGAGGAGGCAGGCGAACAGCGTCGGCGATCGGGACATGCCCCGACGCTAGCACGCAGGAACAGCCGATCACGTCCCTTCGGGCAGCTTGATTCCCCTCTTCTCCATCAGGCCCTTCAACCGCCCGAAAAGCTTCGCGCCGAGCAGGTTCTCGGCGGCGTAGCTGACGTCGGCGAT
>CAZLLV010000275.1:0-8427 GCA_964560325.1 uncultured Thermoanaerobaculia bacterium
CTGGCGCTGATCCGTCGTTCTCGGTAGTCTCGACCGCCGGGGGGGCAACCCTCCGGCGGATTTTCTTTGGGCGGGAGATTCGTCCCCGCCGACCCGCCCACCCGATGTCCGAGCACGCTCGGCGGGGGCTGTCCCGGCCCACGGCATTTTTCGCGCCGGCCCCCGGTTGTACGGTCCGATACGACGGAGCCGCGGGCGTTCGCCCCGCTCCCCCGCCGCGGTCCATCCGACGAGACAGGCATCCGGAACCGCCGGGATCTTCGACATATCCAAGGAGCGATCATGCGCAGAAACTCTCTACTTTTCGTGCTACTCGCCCTCGTCGTCGCCGCCCCGCTCGCGGCCCAGGACTGGGTCGGCCGGGGCCGTGCTCACGGCGAGATCATCGACGAGGAGGGCAACCCCATCCAGGGGGCGCAGGTCACCCTCCACCTGCCGGGCCGGCCCGACGCCGGGCCGGAGCCCACGACGACGAAGAAGAACGGCCGCTGGGCCTTCGGCGGCCTGACGGGCGGCGACTGGACCGTGCTGATCGAGAAGGACGGCTACATCACCTCCGAGGGCAGCTTTCGGGTCAACGAGTTCGCCGCCGCGAACCCGCTCCGGGTCGAGCTCCAGAAGGACTCGTTCTCCGGCATCCAGACCGGCCAGGACCTGATCGACCAGGGCCGCTACGCGGAAGCGCGCGCCGAGTTCGAAGCGGTCCTCCCCGAGATGGAGCCGCGCCAACAGGCGCAGCTCCACGCGCTGATCGGGACCACCTACTACCAGGAGCAGAACTACTCGTCCGCCGTCGAGTCGTACGAGCGGTCGATGCCGGGGCTCTCGGACGAGGAGAAGGTGAGCATCCGCCTCCGGCTCGGGGACTCCTATCTCCAGCTCGGCCAGCACGAGGAGGCCCGCCGGATCTACGAGGAGTCTCTCGTCGGCCTCGAGGCCGAGGGGCGGAACCAGGTTCTCCTGGCGATCGCCCGCACCTACGACGTCCAGGGCGATCGGGACCAGGCGATCGCGAGCGTCCAGCGGATCCTCGAGAACGATCCGGGGAACGTGCAGGCGCTCCAGCTCATCGCCGACCTGCTCAGCCGGGCCGGCCGCGAGGACGAGGCGCAGGCCTACCTCGACCAGATTCCGGAGGACGAGGAGCTGCCGGCCGACATGCTGCTCAACCAGGGCATCCGGTTCTACAACGAGCAGAAGCTCGACGAGGCGAAGGCGAACTTCGACCGCGTGCTGCGGCAGGACGGGAGCCTCGCGGACGCCTACTACTACCGCGGTTTGGTGAACCTGGCCCAGGGCGACAATGCGGCGGCGCTCGCCGACTTCGAGAAGAACCTGGAGATGGCTCCCGACGGGCAGTACGCGGCGGACGTCCAGCAGTTCGTCGAGTATCTGCAGTCGCAAGAGTAGGCGCGTGACGAGACCGGGCTCCGCGCTTTTGGCGGCCCGTGGGCTGCTGGCCGCGGGCCTGCTCGCGGCGGCGGCCGGGGCATGGGCTTGCACCGGGGGAGACCCCGAAACGTCCGGACGGTCGGGGCACGAAGCCCCGGCCGTCTCGGCGTCCACGCACGGCTTGGGGGCCCGCAGCCTCCTGTTGATCACGGTCGACACGCTGCGCGCCGACGCCCTCGGCTTCGCCGGCAACGAGCGCGCGGCGACGCCCGTGCTCGACCGGTTGGCGGGCGGCGGCCGCGTCTTCTCGCGCGCGCACGCCCACAACGTCGTCACCCTCCCGTCGCACGCCAACATCCTCACCGGGCGCCTGCCCTACGAGCACGGCATCCGCGACAACAGCGGCTTCGTCCTCCCCGAGTCGGTGCCGACCGCGGCCTCCGTGCTGCGGGACGCCGGCTTCGCCACCGCGGCGTTCGTGGCCGCCTTCCCGCTCGACGCCCGCTACGGCCTCGACCGCGGCTTCGACCTCTACGACGACGCCTACCCCGAGAGCGCCGGCTCGACCGACTTCCGCCTCCCCGAGCGGCGCGGCGACGAGGTGGTCTCGAAGGCGCTCGCCTGGTGGGACCGGCACGAGGGGGAGCGCCGCTTCCTCTGGCTCCACCTGTTCGACCCGCACGCGCCGTACGAGCCGCCCGAGCCGTTCGCCTCCCGCTTCGCCGGCGACCTCTACCTGGGCGAGGTGGCCGCGGTCGACGCCTTCTTGGCGCCGCTCCTCGAGCCGATCCTGGAGGACCCGGGCGAGACCGCCGTGATCTTCACCTCCGACCACGGCGAGGGGTTGGGCGATCACGGCGAGCTGACCCACGGCCTCTTCGCCTACGAGTCGACCCTGCGCGTGCCCCTGGTGGTCTGGGGGCCGGGGATCGATCCCGAGGTCTCCGGCGTGCCCGCCCGGCACGTCGACATCTTGCCCACCCTGCTCGAAAGCGCCGGCGTCGAGCCGCCGGACGGCCTGCCGGGACGCTCGCTCCTCGGCCCGATCCAAGAGAATGGATCGACCTACTTCGAGGCGCTCTCGGCCAACCTGAACCGGGGCTGGGCACCGCTACGCGGCACCATCGAAGACGGCGAGAAGCTGATCGCGCTGCCGATCCCGGAGCTCTACGACCTCGACGAGGACCCGGACGAGAGCCGCAATCTGTACGACGAGGAGCGGAACACGGCACGGAGGCTCGCCCGTCTCCTCCCCGAGGAGTCGGTCTGGCCCCCTCCGCGCGCCGAGGCGACCCCCGAGGAGCGGGCCAAGCTGCGCAGCCTCGGCTACCTCTCCGGCTCCGCGGCCGCCAAGGAGAGCTACACGGCGGCCGACGACCCGAAGAACCTGATCTCGGTCGATCGCCAGATGCACCGCTTCATCGACCTCCATCAGCGGGGCCGGACCGACGAGGCGATCGAGGTGGCGCGCGGGATCGTGCGCGAGCACCCCGCGATGGGCGACGGGTACTACCAGCTCGCCCAGGCGCTCCTCGACCAGGGGCGCGACGCGGAGGCGCTGGAGGTGATGGAGACGGCCCGCCGCAGGGGCGCGGCCACGCCGGCGCTCGCGCACCAGCTCGGCCTCCTCCTCGCCCAGCGCGGACGCGCTCCCGAGGCGGTGTCGCTCCTCGCTCCGCTCGCCGAGGACGGCGACCCGGACGCCCTCAACGTCCTCGGCGTGGCGCTCTCCGAGGCCGGGCGCCAGCAGGAGGCGCGGGAGACCCTCCTCCGCGTCTTCGACCGCGATTCACGCAACCCGGAGGCGCGCCAGAACCTCGCCCTCGTGGCGCTCCGGGGTCAGGACTTCGACGAGGCACGGCGCCAGGCGGAGCTTGCGGTCGAGGCGGACGCGGGGCTCCCCCACGCCTGGAACTACCTCGGGGTGGCGTACTACAACCTCGGCCGGCCGCGCGAGGCGATCGGCGCCTGGGAGCGGGCGACCGCGCTCGCCCCCCACGATTACGATCTGCTCTACAACCTCGGCCTGGTCGCCGCCGAGCAGGGCGACCGCGCGCGGGCGCGGGCCGCGCTCGAGCGCTTCGCCCGAGAGGCTCCCCCGGAGCGCTACGGCCCCGACGTCCAGAAGGCGCGCGCGGTCCTGCGGCAGCTCAGCTCGCCCGGCGGCCCCGGCGCCCGGCCCGGAGGACCACGATGACACCGCTCGCCCGCCGCCCCGCGGCCCTCCTCGCCACCCTCGGATCTCTCCTCCTCGCGGCCGCCCTCGCCTCTTGCGGAGGGGACGAGCCGCCGCCCTCCTCCGGCGGCGTGCGCCTGGACGAAGGCACGCCGGTGGTGCTGATCTCGGTCGACACGCTGCGCTCCGACCGGCTCCCGATGTACGGCTACGACGGGGTCGAGACGCCGGCCCTCGACGCGCTGCGCGCGGACTCGATCCTCTACGAGCACGCCTTCTCGCACGTCCCGCTGACGCTGCCGGCGCACCTCAGCATGTTGACCGGGCAGTTGCCGCCCGAGCACGGGGTGCGCGACAACCTCGGCTACGCCATCGACCCGGCGGATCACCCCTGGCTGCCCGGCATCCTGCGCGAGAACGGCTACGCCACCGGGGCGGCGGTCTCCGCCTTCGTCCTGCGCGCGACGACCGGCATGGGGGAGGGCTTCGACTTCTACGAGGACCGGATCCTCCAGCGAAGCTGGCAGCTCGGGCAGGCGCAGCGCACCGGCGACCGGACCCTCGACGTCTCGCGGGAGTGGCTGCGCTCGGTCCACGAGCGGCCCTTCTTCTTCCTGTTCCACATCTACGAGCCGCACGGACCGTGGACGCCGCCGGAGCCGTTCGCCTCCCGCTACGACGACGACTACGACGGCGAGGTCGCCGCTTCCGACGCGATCGTCGGCGACCTGCTCGACGAGCTGCGCGAGCTCGGGATCTACGACCGGTCGCTGATCCTCTTCCTCTCCGACCACGGCGAAGGACTGGGCGACCACGGCCTGTCGGAGCACGGCCCGCTCCTCTACCGGGAGCAGCTCCAGGTGCCGCTGCTCGTCAAGCTGCCGGGGGGCGAACGCAGAGGCACAACGGTCGAGCGCGCGGCGCAGCTCGCCGACCTCTTCCCGACCGTCCTCGACCTCCTCGGTATCGAGCCCCCCGCGCGCTCGGGAGACGACGGCGAGCCCGTCGGCGTCTCGCTCCTCGCCCTCGCCGGCGAGGACCCCGCCACGCCGGAGACTCGCACGCTCTTCGCCGAGACCTTCTTCCCCCGCACCCAGTTCGGCTGGAGCGAGCTGACCTCGGCGATCCGGTACCCGTACCACCTGATCGACGGACCCGATCCGGAGCTCTACGACCTCGCGGCCGACCCCGGCGAGACCGAGAACGTCCTGCGGGGCGAGCGGCGGACCTACGCCGGCCTGCGCGACGCGCTCGCGACCTACGACGGCGCGTTCGAGGCGCCGAGCGAGGCGGCCGATCCGGAGACCCGCGCCCGCCTCGCTTCCCTGGGCTACATCGGCTCCTCCGCGACCGCGGACGCTTCGCTCGCCGATCCGAAGAGCAAGCTCCACGTGCTCGACGACCTCGGCCGCGGGATCGAGCTCGCGGCCCAGCGCCGGCACGCGGAGGCGATCGAGGTCTACGGCCGCATCCTCGACGAGGAGCCGACCCTCACCACCGCCTGGGAGTACCTGGGCAACAACCTGCTTCGCGTCGGCCGCGCCGAGGAGGCGCTCGCCGCCTATCAGCGCCAGATGGAGCTCTCGGGCGGCACCGGCCTCGCCGCGCTCAACGTCGCGGGCGCCCTCTTCCGGCTCGGCCGGCTCGACGAGGCCGAGGAGCACGCGCAGCTCGCCGTCGGCGACTACCCGCAGGCGTACGACATCCTCGCCCAGATCGCGCTGCGCCGCGGCGCCCTCGACCGGGCGGAGCGCTACCTGGCGAGCAGCTTCGAGGACGCTCCGGGGCAGCCCGGGCCGATGGTCACGCGCGCCGACCTGCTGGTGCGCCAGGAGCGGCCGGAGGAGGCGCTGGAGCAGATCCGCGCGGTGCGGGAGATGATCGCGCGCGACGGGATCGACCGCGACCTGGTCCGGGGCCTCCACATGATCGAGGGGGAGGCGTACGCCCGGCTCGGCCGCGCCGAGGACGCGGCGCGCGCCTTCGAGCGCGAGATCGAGCTCTACCCCGGCGAGCTCGCCGCCTACAGCCGGCTGGCGCTCCTCTATGCCCTGTCGGGCCGTGCGGACGCGACCGGTGCCGTGCTCCGCCGCATGGTCGAGGTCAACCCGACGCCGGCGGCCTACGTCGAAGCGGCACAGGCGCTGCGGGTGATGGGCGACCCGGCGTCCGCGGAGCGGCTGCTGTCGGTCGCGCGCGGACGCTGGCCGGACAGCCCGATCCTGCGCGAGGTCTCGGGCTGACACGGCTCGCGGAAACGCCCGAAACGGCACGGACTTCCGCCGCTCGCGGCCGCCCCGCGTGCTACCATGCGCCGATGCGCGAAGCCGTGGCCGAAAGCCCGCCGCTCCCCGAGCGGATCGAGCCGAAGTCCGTCGGCAGGCCCGCGCCGAAGCCGGTCGAGCCGGCCGCGACCGGAGAGATCGAAGCGGAGCCGCGCGAGCGGCCGAGCCTGCTGCGGCGCCTCGCCGAGCGGCGCAGCCCGCGCCGCGTCAAGGTTTCGACGGCGTTGCGCTTCTACCACGAGGTGCTGGGGCTCGACCACCTGCACTACGGCCTGTGGAACGGCGAGCCGTTCGACCTCGCGGGCCTGAAGACCGCCCAGGACCGCTTCTCCCGCCAGCTCTGCGACTGGGTGCCGACCGGGGTGAAAAACGTGCTCGACGTCGGCTGCGGTATCGGCTCGACCGCGCTCATGCTGCGCCGGGAAGGCTTCGTCGTCGAAGGGCTCTCGCCCGACCCGTACCACCGCGACGCCTTCGCGCGCCGGGTCGGCGCGCCGTTTCACCTCTCGCGATTCCAGGAGTTCCGGCCCGAGCGCCGCTACGACATGGTGCTGATGAGCGAGTCGGCACAGTACATCTGGCTCGATCGCCTGTTCCCGTCCGTGCGCCGCGCGGCGGCCCCCGGCGGGCATCTGCTGGTGGCGGACTACTTCACCGTCGACGGCGCGACCGGAGTGCTCGCCAGGAGCGGGCATCCGCTGGCGGCGTTCCTGGAAGAGGCGGCGCGCGCCGGCCTGGTCCTCGAGCGGCGCGAGGACGTGACCGACCGGGTCGCGCCGACCCTCGACCTGGCCCGGAGCTGGCTCCACTCCTACGTCGAGCCCTGCCTCTCGATCGCCTCCGAGTCGTTCCGCGGCCGCCATCCGCGCCTCTCGCGCCTCGGCCGCTGGCTGCTCCGCGGCCGCCTCGAGAAGCTGCACGACCTGGAGACGCTGGTCGACAGCGAGCGCTTCCGGAAGCACAAGCGCTACCTGCTGCTCCTCTTCCGCGTGCCTTGACCCCATCCGGCCGGCTCCCGCCGCGCCACCGATCGAGGAGAAGACCGATGACACCTCCCCACCTCTCCCGGCTCCGAGCCGCTCTCGCCGCCGTCGTGCTGCTGACCGGCGCGCTCGCGGCCGACGTCCAGGCCCAGGACGAGAAGGCTCCGGAGCCTCCGGCCCGCCGGACCCTCCAGGTGCCGCCGAACCCGGACGTCGGCGTCGAGTCGCTCCCGGCGCGCGCCGAGGCGCAGAAGAAAGCCGCCGCCGAGACCGGCGTGCCGGCGGCCGACTTCCGCTTCACCGACCGGCTCCCGGAGAGCGGCATCACCTTCGTCCACCGGATCGTGGACGACGCCGGCCGGTGCTTCAAGCCGGTGCACTACGACCACGGCAACGGCCTGGCCGTGGCGGACGTCGACGGCGACGACCTGCTCGACCTCTACTTCGTCACCCAGCTCGGTGCGAACGAGCTCTGGCGCAACCGGGGCGGCGGCGAGCTCGAGAACATCACCGAGACGGCGGGCGTCGGGCTGGACGGAAAAGTGAGCGTGGCGGCGTCGTTCGGCGACACCGACGGCGACGGCGACCCCGACCTCTACGTGACCACGGTCGACATGGGGAACCACTTCTTCGAGAACCTGGGGGGCGGGAAGTTCCGCGACGCCACGAAGGAGTCCGGCCTCGGGCATACCGGCCACTCGTCCGGCTCGCTCTTCCTCGACTACGACCGCGACGGCGACCTCGACCTCTTCCTGACCAACGTCGGCCAGTACACCCTGCCGCTCGAAGGGCGCGCGGGCTACTACGTCGGGTTCGAGGACGCTTTCGACGGCCATCTCTACCCGGGGCGGTACGAGACCAGCCGGCTGTACGAGAACCGGGGCGGCAACCGGTTCGAGGACGTGACCGACGAGGTCGGCCTCGAGGACACCTCCTGGTCGGGCGACGCCGCCTTCGCCGATCTGAACCGCGACGGCTACCCCGACCTCTACGTCCTCAACATGCAGGGCGACGACCACTACTACGAGAACCAGGCCGGCGAGAGCTTCCGCGACCGCACCGCCGAGCTCTTCCCGAAGACCCCGTGGGGTGCCATGGGCGTCGCCTTCTTCGACTCCGACGGCGACGGGCGGCAGGACCTGATCGTCACCGACATGCACTCGGACATGAGCGAAGAGGTCGGGCCCGAGGAGGAGACGCGGAAGAGCGACATGCAGTGGACCGACCAGTACCTCCAGGGCGGAGCGAACAACATCTTCGGCAACGCCCTCTACCGGCAGACGGCCGACGGGAAGTTCGAGGAGGTCTCCGACCGGGCGGGCGTCGAGACCTACTGGCCGTGGGGTCTGAGCACCGGCGACCTCGACGCCGACGGGCGCCCCGACCTGTTCGTCGCCAACAGCATGAACTTCCCGTACCGCTACCAGCCGAACTCGGTCCTGATCAACGACGGCGAGAGGTTCCACGAGCGGGCGTTCGTCCTGGGCGTCGAGCCCCGCCGCGACGGCGCCACCCACACCCTCTGGTTCGAGGGCGACTGCTCGGACGCGGGCTCGGTCTGCCCCGGCAGCGACCGCCTCCAGCGGTTCTG
>CAZLLV010000276.1:0-14437 GCA_964560325.1 uncultured Thermoanaerobaculia bacterium
CTCGTCGAGGTAGTAGCCCTCCGCCACCTCGTGGTCGAGCCCGACGAAGCGCACGCCGAGGGCCAGGACGAGGAGGAGCGGTGGAACGAGTGGGGCGAAGCTCCGGAGGCGGCGCGCTCGCGCGACGGAGCGGGCGATCCACACGGCCCCGAGAGCGAGGGTGAGCGCGGCGGCGAGCCCCACCACGGCGCGCGCGACCGGAGCCGGCGCCGGCCGGCCGAGGGCCTCGGCGAGCCAGAAGCCCACCGCCGCCACCCACGCCACCGCCGGGGCGAGGACCACCGCCCACCGCGCCGGCCGCTCAGCGCGAGAACTCACCCGAAAGCTCCTCGACCGACAGCTCGACGAATCGGCCGCTCTCGTAGCTCCAGCCGCGCAGCGGTACCTCCGGCAGCCCGTTCCAGCGCCGGTGGCCGGAGAGGAGCGCGTAGATGCCGCCGTACTGGCAGCGCTCCGGCTCGAGCCTGATCTCCCGGCAGTCGAGTGGCGCGCCGGCCGCCGTGCGGTCGAGCCAGTAGGCGAGCGACTCCTCCGCCGTCGGCCGCACCCGCAGCCAGAGGTGGGCCTGCTCGCTCCCGGCGAGCAGCAGGCGGGGGTACTGCTCGACCGCGGCGAGCAGGTGGTGGAGCGGCAGCAGGAGGAGGACCGCCGCGGCGTAGCGGGCGGGGCGGCGGGAGCGGAAGGCCGCGCGCTCGGTCGCCGCCCGCCAGACCCAGGCGTAGAGGAGGTAGAAGCCGGCGAGCAGGGCGGTCGAGCGGCGCAGGCCCTGCGGCCCGGTGCCGGCGCTCACCACCAACAGGTTGAGCGCCGGCAGCAGCCAGGCGAGGGCGATCCAGGTCCGCCGGCCGGGCCACGGCACCGATTCCGCGGGCCGCGCGCGGAGGAGCGCGACGCTCCCCGCCGCGACCCCCAGGAAGGCGGCGAGGCCGAGCGGCCCGGCGAGATCGGAGCGCTCGACCCAGTAGTAGTAGCTCGTGCCACGAACGAAGAGGTCGTGGAGGGCGACGCCGACGTGCCGGGCGACCGTCGCCGGGTCGAGGTCGAAGCCGGTGCCGCCGCCGCGGAAGAGGCCGGAGCCGGTGGCCGGATCGTGGAACAGCCGCGCCGGCCGGTCGAGCCACGCCGCCGCCGCCGCGACCGGCAGGAGGAAGCCGGCGAGCGCCGGCAGGACGGCACCGGGCGAGAGCCCGGGGAGGCCGAGTGGCCCGGTGCGGCCGTCGTCCCCGGCTCCGGCCGCCGGCACGACCAGGTAGGCGAGCGCCAGCGCCGGCAGGTAGAAGACGAAGACCGGGTAGGAGGTCCAGGCGAGCATGGCGACGGCGCCGAAGGCGAAGCCGAGCGGGCCGCGCGCCGCGGCGGACCGGCCGCCCCCCCGCAGGAGCGCGAGGATCGCCAGCAGGTAGGGCAGGAAGAGGAGATCGGTGCCGAAGCTGGTGCCGACCGTCGCGAAGTAGAGGAAGGACGGCGACAGGCCAATCGCGAGGAGCGGCACCGCCGCCCGCCCGGGACCGAGCGGCTCACCGGCGTGCCCCCACGGCCGGCGCAGCACCCAGGCGAGGCAGAGCACGGCGCCGGCGTAGAGCGCGAGCTTCCACCATTTGGCGGTGAAGAGCGAGAAGCCGAAGAGCTCGTAGGCGGCGAGGAGCTGGCCGTACCACCCGACGTTGGTCGAGATGCCGTCGAACAGGGCATGGTGGTCGAGCCACCAGGCGTTGCGCGCTCCCTCGGCGACCTCTTCGAAGCGCAGGATGCGCGTGCTCCGCCCGACCCAGAGCGCCTGCACCCCGGCGAGCAGGAACGGCAGGAGCCAGTAGGCGGCCTCGGCGGCCCGGAGCCGGCGGTTCGGTTGCGGGGGCACGGAGATCGCCTATCCTACAGCCGCGATGGAAGGCGACTCCACCCGCTCGCGCCCGACCGGTTCCGGCACGCTCACCGGCGCCGCCATCGCCCTCGCCTTCCTGCTCGCCGGCCTCCTCACCCTCCCCGACCGCGGCCTGACCTGGGACGAGCCGGAGAGCCTGCTCGCCGGGGCCGGCAACCTGGAGATCGTCGCGACCCTCGCCTCCGGCGGCACCGACTTCGAGTGGCCGTGGCACGAGCTGCGCGGCCATCAGTTCGTGATCGACACGGTCCGGGTGCTGGTCGCGCGGGCCGTGGGACCGCTCGTCGGCGGGCCGGAGATCGCCGGCGTGCCGATCCGCGGCTTCCACCTCTTCCACCTCCTGCTCGCGACCGCCTCGCTCTTCCTGGCCCATCGGCTGGCGGTCGACCTGTCGGGGAGCGTCCGCGTCGGCGCGCTGTCGGCGCTCCTCCTCGCCACCCTGCCGAAGCTCCTCGCCCACTCGCAGAACAACCCGAAGGACCTGGTGGCGCTCTTCGTCTACGCACTCTTCCTCTGGGCGCTCGAGCGCGCGATCCGGAGCGCAGATGGGGACGAGCGGCTCCGCCTCCTGCCGTTCGCCGGCGCGGGCGCCGTGCTCGGCTTCGCCTTCGCGAGCCACGTCCTCTCCGCCCTCCTGGTGCCGATCGGCGGCGGCTGGCTCCTCTACCGGCTCCGCGGTCGCCCCGGGCGCGGGCGAGAGATCGTCCGCGCGGCGGCGGTCCTCGGCCTCTCCTCCGGCCTCGCGACCTTCGCCCTCTGGCCCTGGCTCTGGGCGGACCCGCTCGTCCGCACGGCGCGGGCGGCCCGGCGGGTGGTCGCCTTCCCGCTCGAGATGGACGTGCTTCACCTCGGCCGGCTCTACCCCGCCGCCGAGCTGCCCCGCGAGTACTTCCTGGTCCACCTCGCCGCCTCGACGCCGCTCTTCGTGCTCGCGGCCGCGGTCGCGGGGGCGGTCCTGGCGTTCCGGCGCTCGCGGCGGGACGGGCGGCGAGACCTCGCCGTCCTCGCCCTCTTCTGGCTCGGCGTGCCGGTCGTCGCCGAGGCGTTCACCAGCGCCCGCTACGACGGGGTGCGCCACCTGCTCTGCGTGCTGCCGGCGCTCGCGATCCTGGCGGGGCTCGGGGTCGATGGGCTCCTGCGCCGGCTCGGCGACGGACCGACCGTCCGCCGGCTCGCCGCCGCCGGCCTCGCGCTGGTCACCGGCTCCTGGCTCTGGACGCTGGTCGACCTGGCGCGCTACCACCCGTACCAGGACGCCTACCTGAACGCGGCGACCCGCCGGGCGCTGGCGCTCGCCGGCCGGGAGCCGCAGGCGGTCTTCGAGCTCGAGTACTGGGGCGCGGCCTACAAGGAGGGCGCCGAGTGGCTGAGCGCGCGGGCGGCGGAGCGGGAGGAGCGGGCGACCGTCCTCGTCCCCTTCGGCGCCTGGTGCGCGGCACCGTACGCCGGTCCGGGGCTGACCGTGACCGGCGACCTCTGGCTCGACGGCCGCGCCGGCGACCTGGGTGTGAGCGAGGCGCGGGGAAGCGCCGACCACCTGATGGTCCTCCCGCGCCCGAGCTTCTTCACCCCGGCCGTCGAGCGGGTCCGGCGCGAGCGCGAGCCGGTGTACACCGTCGAGCGCCTGGGGGCGACGCTTCTGGAGATCTACGTTCTGGATTGAAGAGAGTACGGAGTGGGGTGGCAAGGCGAGTTTCGATAGGATGGCCCGCCGTGACGAGAACCGCCTTCCTCTCCGCCGCCTCGCTCGCGCTCCTGCTGGCCGCCTCGCCGGCCGGGGCGCAGACCGTCTACCTCGCCTTCGGCGACTCGATCACCAATCCGCAGGGCGCCTACGACGAGCCGAGCCGGCCCTGCCCGGAGGAGTGCGGCTACCCCGGTCGCCTCGAGGACATGCTCCAGGCCGCCGGCGTCGAGGCCGAGGTGATCAACCGCGGGCTCGGCGGCGAGGACACGACCGAGGGCATCGAGCGGATCGACCAGGTGCTCGGCTCGGTCGACGCCGACGTGATGCTGCTGATGGAGGGCACCAACGACGTCAGCAAGGGGATCTCGCCGGAGACCACCCGGTTCAACCTGAACCAGATGGCGCAGAAGGCGGCGGCGCGTGGAATCACGACCGTGCACGCCACGGTCATCCCCCGCATCCCGGACGCCAACCTGGGCGACGGCGACAACGTCGTCACCCAGCGGCTCAACTGGGAGATCCGCAAGCTCGCCTACGACCGCGGGCGCGAGCTGGCCGACCCGTTCGAGGTCTTCGGCAGCATCCCGAACGTCTTCGCCGAGTACTACTCGCCGGGCGGCGACGCGGTCGGCCACCCGAACGCGGCCGGCTTCGATCTGCTGGCCGAGATCTTCTTCGACGTCGTGACCGGGGTCGACAGCGTGCCGCCGGTGCCGGGCGGGGTCGAGCCGAGCGACGGCGCCGACAGCGTCGCGGGCATGGCGCAGGTGCGTCTCACCCTCTACGACTTCGGCGACGGCATCGACATCGGCGCGACCGACCTCTTGATCAACGGCCAGCCGGTGCCGGCGAGCATCACCGGCGACTCCCGCCGCGCCGACCTGCGCTACACGCCGACGACTCCGTTCCCCGGCGTGGTCGACGTCGGCTACCACGCGGTCGACCTGTCGCCGGCCCGCAACGAGCGCACGCGGGAGCTCGCCACCTTCACCACCCGCGGCGCCCAGTTCCTGGAGGGGGACCTGAACGAGGACGGCCGGGTCGACGGCATCGACCTGCTCGCGCTCGCCCGCGCCTTCGGCTCGGTCAACGGCGAGAGCCGCTACGCACGCTACGTCGACATCAACCGGGACAACCGGGTCGACGGCGCCGACCTCGCCATCCTGGCCGCCAACTTCGGCCAGAGCATCGGCTAGCCCGGGCTCTCCGGGTCCGGGCCGCCCCCGATGGGCCGCACTCCGCGACTGGCGCTCGGCGCCCTCACCCTCTTCCTGGTCGCCTTCCCGCTCGTCCTGGCGCAGCCGGGCGTGCCGTCCGGCCTGAAGGCGGACGAGCCCGCCTACTTCGCGATGGCGCTCTCGCTCGCCGAGGACGGCGATCTGCGCTGCGAGCTCCGCGACTTGCGCCGGGTGGTCGAGGCGTTCCCCTTCTCGTCGACCCGCAACCTGATCCTGATGACCGACGACGGCTGGCGGACCGTCTACTTCGGCAAGCCGTTCGCCTACTCGCTCTTCGCGGCGCCCGCCGCCGCGCTCGCCGGCGCGCCCGGGATGATCGCCTTCAACATGGCGATGCTCGCCGGCATGATCTGGCTCGGCGCGCTCTATCTCGCGCGCTTCAACGGAGGGGGCGTCGCGGCGCTCTTCTCGGCCGGCTTCTTCCTGATCTCCGCCGGCTTCGCCTACGTCTTCTGGATCCACCCCGAGATCTTCAACATGGCCGGGGTAATGGTGTCGCTCTTCCTGCTCTTCCACCGCTTCGCTCCGCCCGCCCCGGTGCCGTCGGGCGGCTGGCGGCGGCGCGGGGCGCGCCTGCGCGACGCGCTCTGGAACGACACCGGGCGGACGGTCCTCTCCGGCGCCGCCCTCGGCCTGGCGGTCTACAACAAGCCGATGATGCTCGCCTTCGCGCTGCCGGCGCTCTACCTCTTCGGCTGGCGCCGCCGTCGGCTCGTGCCGCTCGCGGCCTGGGGCGCCGGCCTCGCCCTGTCGCTCGGCCTCCTGGCCGGCATCGCGTACGCCCTGACCGGCCACACCACCGCCTACATCGGCGTGGCGCGCGGCAGCTACGAGATCTGCGATCCGGACGTCATGCCGGTGCAGCCGGAGGTCGCGGAGCTGGCGACGGCAGCTGGGGTGACGGCGGACGGCGAGGCGGGGGTCGAGGGCGAGGAGATCGAAGCGCTGGAACCGCCGAAGGCGTCTTGGGCGTGGATCCTGGGCCTGCCGGAGATGCGGTGGCACGAGACGGTCGAGAACGCCACCTACTTCCTGGTCGGCCGCCACACGGGGCTCTTCCTCTACTTCCCGTTCGCGGTGCTCTCCGTCCTCCTCTTCCTGCTCCACGACCGGCGGTCCGGCCAGGACGGGGGCCTGCGCTGGGCGAACGCTCTGGCGCTCTTCGTGATCGCCGCTTTCTTCCTGCTCTGGATTCCGTTCAACTGGCACGGCGGCGGCGGCTTCGTCGGCAACCGCTACTACGTGAACGCCTACCCCGCCTTCCTCTTCCTGGTCACCCGGATCGCCCCGGCGTGGACGACGCTCCTCGGCTACCTCGCGGGCGGCGTCTTCCTCTCGTCCGCCCTCTTCACTCCGCTCGGGCGTTCGGTCGCCCACCCGACGCTCCAGTTCCACACCCGCAACCCACCGTTCCGGATCTTTCCGGTCGAGCTGTCGCTGCGCCAGGTTCCCGGGTACCAGACGATCAACCTCGGCTCCCTGATGGTGCGGGGGCGCGACGACCAGGTGATGCCGCGCGGTGGCTCGTTCTGGGTGCGCGGGGCGGACGATGCCGAGGTCTGGCTCCAGAGCGTCGCGCCGCTCGAGCGGATCTTCTTCGCGGTCGAGAGCGTCGCCGACGGCAACCGCGTGACGATCGAGGCCGGCGGCGACCGCCGGCAGGTCGAGCTCGGCGCGGGACAGGCGGCGCACGTCGAGCTCGTTCCCGACGGGCCCGACCGGGTGCGCTGGAAGCTCGGAGTGCCGCTCTACGTCTACCGGCTCGACGTGACGACGAAGACCGGCGAGGTCGAGCA
Organism: uncultured Thermoanaerobaculia bacterium; assembly: GCA_964560325.1. GTDB lineage: Bacteria > Acidobacteriota > Thermoanaerobaculia > Multivoradales > DATKCC01 > CAZLLV01. Next base: position 6,604 of record CAZLLV010000276.1, read on the forward strand.
GTTCGAGTCCCTGGCGCCGCCCGAGCGCTGCGCCTACTTCCCGTACAACGCGAGCTGGGAGGACGGCTTCTTCGTCGGCGCCCGGCTGACCTGGCTCGGCTCGCCCGACCTGCTCGAACGGGACGTGTTCGGGGTCGCGTGGCAAGGCGCCCGGGTGCCGTGGCGGGCCGGCGCCGGCGACACCTTCACCTTCCCCAGCCAGCTGACCAACACGAGCGGCGCGACCTGGCCCGCGGGCGGCGCGGTGGCGGTGAGCCTCTCCTACCACTGGGAGGACGCGAGCGGCCGCGAGGTGGTGCGCGAGGGTCTGCGCACGCGGCTGCCGGAGGACGTGCCGCCGGACGGCTCGGTGACGGTGCGCCAGGAGGTACGGGCGCCCGAGGAGCCGGGGGCGTACACGCTGGTGCTCGAGCCGGTCTACGAGAACGTCGCCTGGTTCTCCGACCGCGTGGGCGAGGAGGCGACGGTGCGCGCGCGGGTGCGGGTGGTGCCGCCGGAGCGGATGGCGGCGCCGCCGGACGGCCTCGAGGTCGAAGAGATCGAGTAGCTACTGCACGTAACCGAGGGCCTTGAGCTTCTCCAGCTCCTCGCGCCGGCGCCGCTCGTCGTCCGCGCCGCCCCGCTCCTGCGCCGCCGGGAGGAACGCGGGCAGGAGAGCGCCGTAGCCCTCGGTCGTCGCGACCGGCGCCCGTGCCAGGTACTCCGGCTCGAACGCCTCCTCGATCACCCGTCCCGGCCGTTCCGGACCCTCCTCCGGAACCGGCAGCCCGAGGAGGTGGAGCACGGTCGGGTACACATCGTAGAGATCGGCGCCTTCGAGCGCCACGCCGGCGCGCACCGGTCCGCCCGCGAGCGCCACGATCCCCGGCGGCCCGTGCCGGTGCTGGGTGTCCATCGTGTGGAGCAGGGTCGGGCTGTGGCCGTGGTCGGAGATCAGCGCGATCACCGTCTCCGGCCCGACCAGGGCGCGCAGCTCGCCCAGGAAGCGGTCGAGGTCGCGGTGGAATTCGCCGATCTCGTCCGCGTGCTCCGCTGCCGCGGCCCCGGCGCCGCCCGGATAGAGCTCCGGCTGATAGGCGCGCCAGCGCCAGTGCTGGACCGCGTCCGGCTGGTGGGCGTAGAAGCTCGCGAAGTCGGGCACCGGGCGCTCGGCGAGCAGGCGGAGGAGCGCCGCCGCCTGCCACTCGAACTCCCAGCCGCCCAGGATCGGCCCGAGCTCGTCGAGCAGCTCCGGCGGACGGGCGTACTCGGACGCCTCGCGGGCGGTCGAGGGCGGGCGGCGTCCGCGCGACACCCGCTGGTAGAAGCGGTCGGTGCCGTAGGCGAGGAAGTAGTCGTCCGCCCCCGGGAGCGTCGGCGCCGGATAGGAGAAGTAGTAGCCGTCGACCACCCCGACCGAGCGGCCCATGGCGGCGGCCACCTCCCAGAGGAGCGGCGCCCGGAGCGACGAGCGGTCGACGGTGTGCCGCTCGGCGAGGCCGAAGCGCTCGAGCTGGCCGGCGAGCTCCTTGAAGCCGGTGCGGTGGACCGGGAAGACCCCGTCGGTCATGCCGGCGAGGCGCACGGTGTAGAAGTCGAGCACGCCGTGCCCGCCGGGGCCTGCGGGCTCCAGACCGCTGTAGATCGACGCCCAGAGGACGGCGGAGTTCGAGTCGGGCAGCGAAGCGAGGTCGCCGTGCGCCCCCTCGGCGACCATCGCCGCCAGGTTCGGCATCTCGCCCGCTTCGAGGAGCGGCCGGATCACCCGCCAGTCGGCGCCGTCGGCCGCGACCAGCACCACCGGCACCGGCGGCCGGAGCGACTCGGGCGGCGGGAGCGCCGCCGCGGTCCCCTCCGCCGGCTCGTCCCGCGGTTCCCATGCGAGTGCGAGCCCCAGGTGGAGGACGAGGAAGAGCGCGAGCGCCGCCGCGACCGCGAGCCCGGCACGCCCACGCTCCCGAAGCGCGCGCCAGGCGCCGGCGAAGAGCCAGGCGGCGACGAGCGCGAGGAGGGCGACGACCAGGGTACGGAGGCCGACCCAGGCGAAGTACCCGCCGATGGCCGCGCCCTCGAACGGCACCTCGTCGTAGGTCAGGCCCCAGTTGGCGACGAAGAAGCCGAAGACGGCGTCGAACGCGAAGGCGCCGGCGAAGACGGTGGCGTACCGGCTCACTCGAAGCCGGGTGCCCACCCAGGGCACCCGCCCTGCGCCCCCCAGCGCCACCGCCACGCCGGCGAAGGCCGCCGCCGCCGCGAGCCCGTAGAGGAGGCCGCAGGCGACCAGCAGGACCGTCGCGTTCCAGGCCGACGGCATCCGGTCGTGCACCACGTGGAGGAGCGATACGACGGCGCCGAAGACGAGGGCGCCGTGGGCCGCGCCGGCGGCCAGCGCCGTGCCCACCAGCGCCCCGAGACCCACCGGTCCCCGCGCGTCGTCCGTCCGTCGACTCGTCATCGCTCGATTCTCTCGATCGCCGCGCCCGCCCCGAGGAGGGTCGTACGGCCGGCGAAGGCTAACACCGGCGCGGCGCAAGGGTCACCGGTCGTCGGCCCCCCGCGCGGTCAACAGGCGGTGGAACTCGCGGGTCGTCTCCGGAAGCGGCTCGACCCCCAGCTCGTCGCGCAACAGCACCGTCAGGCGATCGTACTGCCGGCGCACCAGGTCGCGCCGGCCGCCGCGGGCGTAGAGCCGCATGAGGGCGGCGTGCGCGGCTTCCTGGAGCGGATCCTCGACCAGCACCGCCCGGTGGGCGTCGATCGCTTCGGCGAACCGGCCGCGGCGCGAGAGGGCCGCGGCCAGGCCCTGGAGGAGCCGAAGGTGGCGGCGCTGGTGCTCCTCGCGCCGGTGCAGCACCCAGGGCTCGTAGGAGCCCTCCAGGAAGTGGCCGCGGTAGAGCCTCCACGCCGCTCCCCAGGTCGCGATCGCCTGCTCGTCGCGACCGGCGGCCGCGTGCTCGGCTCCGGCCTCCTCGAGCCGGCCGAGGGCGTCGAGATCGCTCCACCAGCCGAGCTCCGGCGCGAGCTGGTAGACGCCGTCGACCCGGGTGAGGGGCTGGAGCCCGTCGCCCTCCGGCGCTCCCTCCCGCAGCCCGCGCCGCAGGTGCGAGAGCGTCGGGTGGAAGTTCTTCGCCACCGCCTCGGCCGGCTCGTCGGACCAGAGCGCCTCCACCAGCTCCTCCCGTGCCGCCCGCCGCTCCGGAGACGACGCGAGGTAGGCGAGCACCCGGAGCGCGCGCTTGAGCGGCCAGTGGAGGCGCCGCCAGCCGGCGGGATCGCGCCGCCATGCCGCCGGGCGGCCGAGCAGGTGCAGCCGGAAGCGCTCGTCGCCGGCGAGGTCCGGCACGGGAAGGTCGAGCCAGGGCGGCTCGTCGGCGGCGGGCGCAGGCGGCACGGCAGGCTCGCCGGTGCCGTGCGCTCCGAGCGCGACCCCCAGGACGTACGGCGCGCGCGGCCCGGCGCCGCCGTCGACCCACCAGCCCAGCTCTTCGTCCAGACGGCGGCCCCCCTCCCCGCCTCGCGGGCCGGTGCCCGGGGCGAGGAGCATGTCCCGCTCCTCCGGCGACAGGTCGGCGATCACCGAACGACGGAGGAAGCGCGCGACCGCCGGGACGGCCGCGAGCGCCGCCGGATCGTCCGGCAGCGGCTCGCCCGCCTCCGCCGCCGCCTCGGCGGCGAGCCGGAGCGGCCGGTACCAGCCGTCGCCCGCCGCCGCCGCGCGCGCCGCCCGCTCCGCCGACGGCAGCGGCGCCCCGGCCTCCAGCGCGAGCGCCGCGACCTCGTCGGCCGAGAGGGCCAGATCGGCCGGCGCGAGGAGGTCGCAGAGGAGGTCGGGCACCGCCACCCGGCGGCGGGTGGCGAAGACCAGGCGCCGGCCGGCGGGCAGCGCCTCGGCGAGCTCCGCGACGAGCGCGTGCGGCTCGGCCGCTCTCGGCAGGGCGTGCAGCACGACCCAGCGCGCCCCCCCCGCCACCGCCTCCCGCACCGCCTCCGCGCTCACCGCCCCGGGCGCCAGCCCGTGCGCCGCGTCGGCCTCCTCGGCGAGCAGCGCCGCCAGCAGCTCGGCCCGGCCGCTCCCCGGCCAGCCCCAGACCTGGATCACCGGCGCGGCGGACGCCCGCAGCCGGACGAGCAGCCGATCGATCTGAGGCCCGCGGTCCACCCGGCGACTCTATCGGGCGGACGGCCGTCCGCCGCGCCGACGCGATGCGAGATAATGCGCGGCCATGATCTGCCGTCGCGCTTCCGCCGTCCGCCCCTTCGTCCGGTCCGCCGCCCTCTCCACCACCCTCGCCCTCGGTGCGCTCTTGGTAGGCTGCGCGCCGATGAGCGAGGAGACCGAGCCCGACCGTTCGTCGTCCGGGGCGCCCGAGGCCGCCGAGGAGCGCCCCTTCCCCGAGGACCCGCACTCGTACTCGCGGCCGAACGAGGTCGCCGTCGAGCACCTGACGCTCGATCTCGACGTCGACTTCGAGAACCGGCGGCTGACCGGGCGCGCCTCGCTCGACCTCGACCGGCGCGACCCGGAGGCGACGCGGCTCGTCCTCGACACCTGGAAGCTCGACGTCGAGCGCGTCACCCTGGACGACGGCAGCGAGGCAGCGTTCGAGCTGGGCGAGGAGGACCCGGCGCTCGGGAGCCCGCTCACGATCGACGTCGGCCCCGACGCCGAGACCGTCCACGTCGAGTACGCCACCCACCCGGACGCGCGCGCGCTCCAGTGGCTCACCCCCGCGCAGACGGCGACCGACTCGCCGTTCCTGTTCACCCAGAGCCAGGCGATCCTGGCGCGTTCGTGGATCCCGCTCCAGGACACGCCGGCGGTGCGCTTCACCTACGACGCGACGGTGCGCGTGCCGGAGGGCCTCCTGGCGGTGATGAGCGCCGACAACCCGACCGAGATGACCGAGGACGGCGTCTACACGTTCGAGATGCCGCAGGCGGTGCCGTCGTACCTGATGGCGCTCGCGGCCGGCGACCTCGCCTTCCGCCCGCTGGGCGAGCGGAGCGGCGTCTACGCCGAGCCTCCCGTGGTCGAGGCCGCGGCCGAGGAGTTCGCCGACACCCCGGCGATGATCGAGGCCGCCGAGGAGCTCTACGGCCCCTACCGCTGGGGCCGCTACGACCTCCTGGTGCTGCCGCCCAGCTTCCCCTTCGGCGGCATGGAGAACCCGCGCCTGACCTTCGCCACCCCGACCATTCTGGCCGGCGACCGGTCACTCGTCACGCTGATCGCCCACGAGCTCGCCCACTCCTGGTCCGGCAACCTGGTGACCAACGCCAACTGGAACGACTTCTGGCTCAACGAGGGCTTCACCGTCTACTTCGAGCGCCGGATCATGGAGGAGCTCGAAGGGCGCGCCTACACCGAGATGCTCTGGCAGCTCGGCCTCCAGGATCTGAAGAAGACGATCGCCGAGGAAGCCGAGCGCGACACCTGGCTCGAGCTCGACCTCGCCGGCCGCGACCCGGACGACGGCATGACCGACGTCGCCTACGAGAAGGGCGCGCTCTTCCTGCGGATGATCGAGGAGCGGGTCGGCCGCGAGCGCCTCGACGCCTTCCTGCGGAGCTACTTCGACCGCTTCGCCTTCGAGTCGATGGACACCGAGGGCTTCCTCGACCACCTCGACCGTGAGCTCCTGGAGCCGGCCGGCCTCTCGCGCGAGGAGCTCTCCGTCGAGGCCTGGGTGCGCGGCCCGGGGCTCCCGGCGAACGCGCCGGCGATCGAGTCCGACGCTTTCGAGCGGGTGGAGGCGCAGGTGGCGCGCTTCGAAGAGGGGGCGGCACCGCCGGAGCTCTCGACCGGCGGCTGGACCACCCACGAGTGGCTGCACTTCCTCCGCCACTTGCCGCGGGATCGATCGGATGACGGGGCCACCGATCGCATGGCGGCGCTCGACGACGAATTCGGCTTCACCCGGACCGGCAACAGCGAGATCCTGTCGGCGTGGCTCGAGCTGGCGATCCGGACCGGCTACGTGCGCGAGGCGCCGGCGGTCGACGCGGCGCTCGAGGACTTCCTCGTCCGCCAGGGACGGCGGAAGTTCCTGAAGCCGCTCTACACCGAGCTGGCGAAGACGCCGGAGGGCAAGGAGCGGGCGCGCGAGATCTACCGCCGGGCACGGCCGGGCTACCACGCCGTCTCGACCGGGACGATCGACGAGATCCTGGAGTGGGAGGGAGCCGGCTCCTGAGGGCGGGCCCGGAGCCGATCAGAGCAGGCCGGCGAGCCAGCGTACGGTGTTGAGGGCGAGCTGGCGGTCGTCGGTGTCGGTCCGGCTCATGCCGATCCGCAGCTCGTCGCGCCCCATCCCTTCCGCCACCTCGCCACGGATCACCTGGCTGCTGAAGACGGCGGCCTCCCCCAGCACCACCACCCGCCCGGCGCCGTGCTCGACCGCCACGGCCTGCGCCATCCCGGCGGCCGACCGCCCAGCGGCGTCGGGCCCCTGGTCGGGGTCGTCGACGATCTCGGCCGTGTCAGCGAGTTGGAGGATCGGTGTGGCGTCCGACACGGAGTCGGGAAGCACCCGGAGCGCCTGGCCGCCGAAGGTGACCACGCGGTCGATCCGCTCCTCCGGGCCGCGGCCGCGGGTGATCGGATGGTCGCCGATCATCCCTTCGGCCCGGTCGAACACCAGCACGTACGGCGAGCCGAGATCGGCGTCGGCGTGCTCGCGGTCGCGCAGGTGCGCGTCCTCCATCCCGACCCCGAAAGCCTCGCCGAGCTCGCGCGCCGCGGCGCCGAACGGCGCGTGATCGGCGATCCGGAGGAGCGCGCCGCCCGCGCGCACCCACGCTTCGACCGCCGCCACCTCGGCATCCGAGAAGGCGGAGGCGGTCGGGGCGTCCTCGGGCGGCGAGGCGTTGGCGATCACCAGCAGATCGGCGTCGGCGAGCGATGCCTCGGAGAGCGCGGAGGTCCCGGCCTCGACCGTGAAGCCGTCCGCCTCCAGCAGCGCGACGAACGGTGCGTAGCGGCCCGCGGCGGTGTGGAAGTTGTCGTGCGCCTCGTCGACCAACACCCGCAACGAGCGCCCCACCGCCGCCGGCCGCTCGACCGAAGGGTCGAAGTCGGCGTCGGCGGTCTGGACGTGGGTCGAGCCGGAGCAACCGGCGAAGGCGAGCAGCAGGGCGGCGGACGCGAGGCGATGCGTGGCTCTCATGGAGACCTCCGGCGGCGAGCGATTTCCCGCTTCGACTTCACCGTGCTCGGAGAAGTTCCCGGTTTCCGAGAGGTCAGAGCGCCCCTTCGATCTCCAGCATCCGGCGCTTCCTCCAGACGCCGCCGCCGTAGCCGGTGAGGGCACCCCCGCTCCCGATCACCCGGTGGCAGGGCACCAGGATCGCGACCCGGTTGTCCCCCACCGCCCGCGCCACCGCCCGCGACGCCGTCGGTCGACCCATCGCCGCCGCCAACTCGCCGTAGGTCACCGTCCCGCCCCACGGAATCCCCAGGAGCCGCTCCCACACCTGCTCCTGCCAGGGCGTCCCCGGCGCCGCCAGCGGCACCGAGAAATCCCGCCGCCCCCCCGCGAAGTACTCCCCGAGCTCGCGCTCGAGCGCGGCCAGGACGCCGTTGTCCCCCGGCACCACCGTCCCCCCCGAGCGCTCCTTCATCCGCCGGAGCTGCAGCGGCAGCATCCGCCGGTCGGCGAACTCGAGCAGGCAGAGGCCCTCCGCCGTCGCCGCGGCGATCATCGGCCCCAGCGGGGAGAGGAGCCGCCGGACCACGATCCGCGGCCCGCTTGCCGCCCCCGTCGGCGCCACGCCGGCTAGCCGCCGGAAGGCCTCGTTGAAGCCCGACAGCGATTCGAAGCCGTGGTCGAAGGCGGCGTCGATCACCTTGTCGCCG
>CAZLLV010000277.1:0-9834 GCA_964560325.1 uncultured Thermoanaerobaculia bacterium
TGAGCGTCTTGGGGACGGAGGCGTTGACGTTGTAGTGCGACATCTGGTCGCCGACGCCGTAGGTGGTCCAGCCGAGCGCCAGCTCCGAGAGATCGCCGGTGCCGACCACCAGCCCGTCGTGGTGGTTGGCGAGCCGGAAGAGGTGCGAGGTGCGGTCCCCCGCCTGCACGTTCTCGAACGTCCGGTCGTAGACCGACTCGCCCCGCTCGCCCCCTTCCCGTAGAACGTACGGGTGCCCGAGGTCGCGCAGCATCTGCTCCGACGACGGCCGGATGTCGATCTCCTCCGCCGTCACCCCCAGCGCCTCCATCAGCCGCCGGGCGCTCGACCGGGTGCGCTCGCTGGTGGCGAAGCCGGGCATGCTGTACGCGAGGACGTTCTCCCGCGGCAGGCCGAGGCGGTCCATCGTGCGGCAGGCGACGAGCAGCGCCTGCGTCGAGTCGAGGCCACCCGAGACACCGATCACGGCCTTCCGGATGCCGGTCGCCTCCAGCCGCTTGGCGAGGCCGGCGACCTGGATGTTGTACGCCTCGTAGCAGCGCTCGTCGTAGAGCGCCCGATCGGCCGGCACGTACGGGAAGCGCTCGACCGGGCGGCGGAGCGCAATGCGACCGCCCGGCCCCTCCGGCACGCCGATCTCGAACGGCACCCGCCGCAGGCTCCGGATCTCCGCCTGGAGCCGGCCGGCCGCGTCGTGGAAGGTGGTCAGGCGCATCCGGTCCTGGCGCAGGCGTTCGAGGTCGATATCGGCGGCGATCCAGTGGTCCTCGGCAGCGAACCGCTCCGACTCGGCCAGCAGCTCGTCGTTCTCGTAGATCAGCGCGTGGCCGTCCCAGGCGAGGTCGGTGGTCGACTCCCCCGCGCCGGCCGCCGAGTAGAGGTAGGCGGCGACGCAACGGCCGGACTGGGCGGCACACAGATCTTTCCGGTAGTCGGCCTTGCCGATCGTGATGTTCGAGGCGGAGAGGTTGGCGAGCACCGTGGCGCCGCCGAGCGCGGCGTAGGTCGAGGGCGGGATCGGCGCCCAGAGGTCCTCGCAGATCTCGACGTGGAGGTCGAAACCGGGCAGGTCGGTCGCCTGGAAGACCAGGTCGTTGCCGAATGGGACCGTCTCGCCGAGGAGCCGCGCCGTGTCGGTCATCGAGTCGAAGCCGGACGTGAACTGCCGCTTCTCGTAGAACTCCCGGTAGTTGGGCAGGAAGCTCTTCGGCACCACGCCCAGGACGCGCCCGCGGTGGATGACGACGGCGCAGTTGAAGAGCCGCTCCTCGACCCGGAGCGGAGCCCCGACCAGGAGCACCGGGCCGAGCTCCCGGCTCGCCTCGACCACCCGGGCGAGCGCCTCCTCGGTCGCGTCGAGGAGGGCGTCCTGCTGGAACAGGTCCTCGTTCGAGTAGGCGGAGATCCCGAGCTCGGGGAAGAGGGCGAGGACGGCGTGCTCGTCCGACGCCCGGCGCGCCAGCTCGATCGTCCGCTCGGCGTTCCACTCCGGCACCGCGACCTTCACCCGCGGGATGCAGACCGCGACGCGGGCGTACCCGTGCCGGTAGATCGAGTGGAAGGAGCTCACGACCTCATGTTCCTCAGGTCCAAGCGACCGGGTACGCCTCCGGGTCACTCTCCCGCATCAGCTCGTAGACCGCCTCGAAGATCGTCTCCCGGTTCGGCTTCGAGAAGTAGTCGCCGTCCGAGCCGTAGGGCGGCCGGTGGGCGGCCGCCGGGACCGTGCGCGGCTCGGAGTCGAGCCAGAGGTAGCCGCGCTGCACCTCGAGCACCTGCTGCATCATGTACGCGGTGCCGCCGCCCGGCACGTCCTCGTCGACGAAGACCACGCGCCCGGTCTTCTCGAGCGACCGGACGATCCGGTGGCCGAGGTCGAACGGCAGCAGCGTCTGGACGTCGATCACCTCGACGTCGACATCGACCTTCTCCAGCAGCTCGGCCGCCTCCATCACCACCTTGAGCGCCGCGCCGTAGCTCACCACCGTCACGTCGCTCCCCTCGCGCAGCACCTCCGGCACGCCGAGCGGCACGGTCATCTCGCCGATGTTCTCCGGCAGCCGCTCCTTGGCGCGGTAGCCGTTCAGCACCTCGACCACGATCGCCGGGTCGTCCGCCTGGAGGAGCGTGTTGTAGAAGCCGGCCGCCTGCGTCATGTCGCGCGGTACGCAGACGTAGATCCCGCGCACCAGGCCGAGCAGCCCCGCCATCGGCGAGCCGGAGTGCCAGATCCCCTCCAGCCGGTGGCCGCGGGTGCGCACGATCACCGGCGCCTTCTGGCGGCCCTTCGTGCGGTAGCGCAGGCTCGCGAGATCGTCCGAGAGGATCTGGAGGCAGTAGAGGACGTAGTCGAGGTACTGGACCTCGGCGATCGGCCGGATGCCGCGCAGCGCGAGGCCGATCGCCTGCCCCATGATCGTCGCCTCGCGGATGCCGGTGTCGGAGACCCGAAGCTCGCCGTACTTCTCCTGGAGGCCGGCGAAGCCCTGGTTCACGTCGCCGAGCTTGCCCACGTCCTCGCCGAAGGCGACCAGGTTCGGGTGGCGGGTGAGCGCCGCGTCGAAGCAGGCGTTGACGACCTCGAAGCCGTTGACCGTCGGCGCGTCGTCGGCGTAGACCGGGCCGACCACCGGCACCTCGAGGGCGGAGAACGCCGTTTCGCTGTAGAGGTCGGAGCTGTAGCGCTCCCGGCCGAGGAGGAGCTGCTCGCGCTTCCAGGCGAGGAGCTCCCCGGCGGCCTTCCCGCCCACCGCGTCGTCGTGAGCGACCGCGACCAGCGCGTCCTGCACCGCGGAGAGCAGATCGCGGCGGATCGGCGTCTGGCGCTTCAAGAGACCGGCCGCCACCGACTCGACGCCGTCCCGGGCCTGCCGTCCCGACGCCTCCCCGGCGAGCCGCTGGATCCGCTGGACGACCGTCTCGAGCTCGGTCTCGATCGGCGCCCGGTACGACTTCCAGGCCGAGAGCTTCGCCTCGAGAACCCGCTCGCGCGCTTCCTTCTCGATGCGGCCGAGCTCTTCTTCGGAAGCCAGCTCCTCGTCGAGCAGCCACTCCCGCATCCGCTTCAGGCAGCAGTAGTCCTTCTCCCACTGGAGGCGATCTTCGGACTTGTAGCGCTCGTGGCTGCCCGAGGTCGAGTGGCCCTGCGGCTGGGTGACCTCGTAGACGTGGAGGATCGCCGGCACGTGGTCGCGCCGCGCGTGGAGGGCGGCGTCGCGGTAGGCGGCGAGCAGCGCCGGGTAGTCCCAGCCCCGGACCTTGTAGAGCCGGTAGCCGGCGCCGCCGTCGGTGCGCCGGAAGCCTTCGAGCAGCTCGCCCACGTCCCCCTTGGCGACCTGGAGCTCGTTGGCGACCGAGATGCCGTAGCCGTCGTCCCAGATCGACAGCAGCATCGGCGAGCGCAGCACGCCGACCGCGTTGACCGTCTCCCAGAACAGGCCCTCGGCGCACGAGGCGTTGCCGATCGTCCCGAAGGCGATCTCCCGGCCGCCGTTCGAGAACTGTTCGAACCCCTCGCGCAGGCTCTCGACTTCGCGGTAGAGGCGCGAGGCGTAGGAGAGGCCGACCAGCTTCGGCATCTGCGAGGCGGTGGGAGACAGGTCGGCCGGCACGTTGTAGCGGTCGGTCTGCGGCAGGAAGCGTCCGGCGCCGTCGACCATGTGGGTGGCGAAGTGGGCGGTCATCTGCCGCCCGGACGACATCGGCTCGGCGTCCTCGTCGGCGTGGGCGTAGAGCTGGGCGAAGAACTGCCGGACGGTCAGCTCGCCGATCGCGAGCATGAAGGTCTGGTCGCGGTAGTAGCCGGCGCGGAAGTCGCCCTTCTCGAAGACGCGCGCCATCGCGACCTGCGGAATCTCCTTGCCGTCGCCGAAGATGCCGAACTTGGCCTTGCCGGTGAGCACCTCCCGGCGGCCGACCAGGCTCGCCTGCCGGCTCTCGTAGGCGACCCGGTAGTCGGCGAGCACGTCGTCACGCGAGACGGCGAGCTCGTCGAGCCCCGGGCCGGTCGAGGTTCGGATGGCGATTTCGGGCTGGATCGACGTCATCGAGTGGGCCTCCGGGGGACGCGGGTTCTCTCTCGAAGGATACCAGTCTCCGGGCCGGAGGTCGGTTCAGAGCGGCATCACGCCGTCGATCTCGCCCGCCCTCCGGTAGACGCCGACCACCTCGTCGCTGCTCCCCATCTCGACCTCGGCCGTCACGCTCACGTAGTTGCCGCGCCGCGACTCGCGGGTCGCGACCTCGATCTCGTCCCCGAACAGCGCCACGACCTCGTCGAGGCGATCGCGCGGCGCGATGAACTTGAACAGGTAGCCGCACGGCCAGTCGTAGTAGCCGTCCAGCCGCTCCTTGAAGCTCTCTTCCGTGCTCGGTCCGCCGAAGAATGCGCTCATCGCCTGATGATATCCACTCCCGTCAGGGGCGCTCGGCCGGGGCGAAGAGCACGAGGACTTCGAGGTCTTCCTCGATGTCGTGGAACCGGTGGTCGACGCCGGCGGCCACGTAGGCGATCGAGCCGGGCTGCATCGGCCGGTCCTCCCCCGCCACCCGCAGGGTCGCGCGCCCGCGGAGCACCACGTAGACCTCGTCCTCCGAGTGCACCGGCTGCGGGTCGGGCGCCCCGGCCGGCAGGCCGTAGACCCCCGCCGACATCGCCGTCACGCGCAGGAACTCGTGGTAGCGCTCGCCGGAGGCGCGGCGGCGCTCGATGAGCTGGTCGGATTCGTCGGATTCAAAGGCTTTCATGGAACGGTCCCTTTCGCCTCTCGTGTCAGTACCGCCGCCGCAGCTTGATCGAGCGCGGCTCGACAGTGGCGCTGAAGATCTCGCGCAGGCAGTCGCGGTACGGGCTCTCCGGCGCCGGCTCGCCGTTGATCTCTTCCACCTCGACGAGCTTGCGCGGCGCGAAGTCGCGGGTGAGCTGGACCTTGAGGAAGCCGAGATACTCGGGCAGGCGGGGATGGTCGGCGCCGGCCCGGATCTCGAGACGGCGCCCCCGGCGCTCTGACATCACGACCACCCGCTCCCCTTCGAACACCACGTGGTTGCCGGCGCGCCGCTCGGGGAGCGCCGGCTCCAGGGCGTCGAGGCCGTCGAGGCGGAGGCCGCACGGCGAGGCCGGGTCGGCCGCGTTCAGCCACCAGACGGCTGACTCCGGCAGCATCTCGTCGCGCAGACGCCGGAAGGCGGCCGGGGTCGCGAACTGGAGCCCGGGGACGCCGAGGAAGAACTGCCCGGCGAGCACCTCGCCCGAGAGCTCCAGGATGCGGAGCGCCCGGAAGAGCCGGCCCCACTGGAAGGGGGGCGCCTCGCGCGCCAGCAGCTCGCGGAAGACGACTCCGTAGCGGGCGAGCACGACGCGCGCCCGGTCCTTCGCCAGCTCCTCGCGCTCGAGCGCGTCGAGGCCGGCCGGCCCGTCCTCGGCCCCCTCCCCGTCCGGGCCGAACCGATCGGCGCCCGGAGGCTCGGGGAGCACGTACCAGTGGCCGGCCGGCGGACGCGCCGCCTTCCACCGGTCGAAGCCGGCGCCGCCGCGCCGGAGGCCCCGGACCGGCCGCGCCGCCCGTGCGGTCGGCGCCGTCCGCCGAAGCGGCCGCTCCTCTTCCGGCGGCCGGAACTTCGCCAGCGCACCCTTGCGTGCCGTCTCGAAGGAGTCGCTCGAGACCCGCCCCTCCCAGGCGAGCTGCCAGAGGCTCTCGGTCACCGCGCCCGCGGTGGCGCCCGAGTGGTCGACGAGGTCGTCGAGCGAGAAGCGGCCGCGGCGGTCGGGGAAAAGCTGTCCGAGGGCGCCTCCTCCCGACCCTCTTTCCGCATCCGGCTCGTCGCCCCGCAGCAGCTCGAGATCGGAGGGGAAGGCGAAGACGATCCTCCCCTCGCCGGCGCCGGTCCAGACCAGGTCGCTCTCGCGCAGCAGCGTGTCGAGCCACGCCTTCCGGTACGGGTCGAGCCGGGCGGGGAGGATCTCGGCCTCCCAGGCACGGACCGGGAGCGGCAGGGCGAAGAGCGCTTCCAGGCGGTCCTGGAGCCCTTCGAGGTCGTCCCCCTTCGGCACCACCCCCTGGTGGGAGGCGAGGAAGAGCGGCAGGCGGGCGAGCGGCAGCCCCTCGAACGCCGGCCGGGCGGCGGCACGGGTCCAGCGCAGCAGGGTCTCCAGGTTGACCGCGTCGCAGAGCTGCGGCCCCGCCTCGCCGGCCACCAGCTCGTCGACCACGACCCGCTGCTCCTCGGAGAGTTCCTCGACAGCCGCCGAGAGGTCGGGCAGCGCGCCGAAGACTCGCGGCAGCCGGTCGCGCTCGACCGGGCCGTAGAAGCGCAGCCACTCGCCGAGAAGCTCGACGAACGGATCGGGCTCGGCCTCCGGCTCCGGGACGATCTCCGGGGCGGAGTCCTCCGCCGGGCCCGCCGGCGCCGCCCGCCGCGCGACGGTCTCGTGCACCGCCGCGAGCGCCTCGCCGGCGAGCGGCCGGTCGGGGTCGGCGAGCGAGGCGAGCGCCATCTCCTCCGGCTCGATCCCGAGCGCCCGAGCGAGCCGGGGCAGGGTCTCGATCGCCACCACCGACGCCGCGGCGGCGCCCGGGAGGCGCACCGCGAACGCCCGCTCCTCCAGCCCGGACAGGTCGGGCTGCGCGGCGTCGCCCGTTCCGTCGCGCGCCACCGCCGCCCGCAAGGCCAGCCACTCGTCCTCCGGCACCAGCAGCCGCTCGCGCAGCCAGTCGACGAGCTCGTCCCGGTCGCGCGGCGCGTAGCCCGGCGCGGTGCGCTGGAGCTTCGCCTCCAGCTCGTCGACCAGGGCGCGTGAGAGGCGGGGGCGCAGGCGCGACGAGAAGACCAGCTCGCGGAGCAGGTCGCCGCGCAGGGCCGCCCCCTTCCCCACCCCCTCGGCCTCCGGCGCGTCGGTCGCGTACATCAGCGTGTTGGTGTGCTTCCAGACCAGGTGAGCGGCGAACGGCGACGGCGCCTCGGTCGCGACGTGGCGCACCTCGATCTCGCCGGCGCGAACCTCTTCGAGCAGGCGCTTCAGGTTCTCGACGTCGAGCTCGTCTTCCAGGCATGCGCGCCATGTCTCGAGCACCAGCGGAAAGTCGCCGTAGCGGCCGACCGCTTCGAGCAGGCGCTTCGAGCGCTGGCGCGTCACCCAGAGCGGCATCCGGTGGCGAAAGCCGGCGCGCGGCAGGAGAAGCGCCCGCGAGGCGGCGTGGCGGAAGAGGGCGCCGAAGAAGCCGGTCGCCTCGAGCTGCCGGCGCAGCAGCTCGTCGACCCGTTCGGGCGTCACCAGCGCCAGGGCGTCCTCGCGGGTAAGCTCCTCGGGCAGGGTGAGCATCAGGCAGTCGTCGTCCTGAAGGATCTCCGGCCGCGCGCCGTAGCGCTCCTCCCAGGCCGCCGAGAGCGCGATCGCGAGCGGCCGGTTGACGCGGCCGCCCCAGAAGGTGTGGAGGATCACCCGCCGCCGGTCGGGGCCCTCGGTGCGCGATGCGCCGCCGGTCGCCTCGGCGCCGCCCTCCGGGCGCACGTGCTCGACCACCAGCCGGTGCCGGTGCGGCAGGCGTCCGCCATGGGCCGCCTTCTGGCCTCGGAGCAGGCGGATCAGCTCGGCGGCGGCGCCCCGGTCCATCGACAGCTCCTCGCCGAGCGTCGCCATCAGCTCCCCGTCCTCCTGCTCGAGGCGCGGCTCGACCTCTTCGAGGAAGCGGCCGATCCGGTCGGAGAGGAAGAAGTCGCGGTCGCGCTCGTCGGCGCGCCAGAACGGGGCCATCGCGGCCGCGCCCCGCGCTGGCTCCACCACCACGTCGTTGTGAGTGATCCGCCGCACGCGCCAGATCCGGGTGCCGAGGGTGAACGTGTCCCCCACCGAGCGCTCCCAGACGAACTCCTCGTCGAGCTCGCCGATCCGGGCGCCGTCCTCGGTGCGCAGGTGGTAGTAGCCGCGGTCGGGGATGGTGCCGCCGGAGAGGTAGAGCAGCCGCTCGGCGCCCCGGCGGGCCTTGACCGTCCCCTCCACGCGGTCGATCGTCACGCGCGGCGCGAGCTCGCGGATGCGGCTGTCGGCGTAGCGGCCGGCGAGCATCTCGAGCACCAGCTCGAAGTGGCGCCGGGGGAGGTTGCGGTACGACCACGTGCCGCGCACCGCGGCGTAGAGGGCGTCGAGGTCCCACGGCTCGGCGACGACCATCGAGAGGAGCACCTGGGCGAGCACGTCGAGCGGGTTCTCGGGCGGCTGGAGCGCCTCGATCTCGCGCTCGCGGACCGAGCGGGCGACCACCGCCGCCTCCAGGAAATCGCGGCCGTGGAGCGGGAAGAGCGTGCCGCGCGAAACCTCTCCCACCCGGTGGCCGGCGCGGCCGATCCGCTGCACCGCCGAGGCGACCGAGAACGGCGTCTGCACCAGCACCACCTCGCCGACCGCGCCGATGTCGATCCCCAGCTCGAGCGAGCTGGTGGCGACGATCGCCGGCAGCTCCCCCCGCTCGAGCCGGGACTCGACCACCTGGCGCACCTCGCGCGAGAGCGAGCCGTGGTGCGAGTAGGCGAGCGTGCCCTCGTCCTCGTCCTCGGCCTCCGAGCCGGCGTCCCCGGCAGCGGCGCCGGAGCCGGGGCCGGCGTTGATCATCCGGGTCAGCTTCTCGGTCGTGCGCCGGCTGTTGGCGAAGACGAGGGTCGAGCGGTTGCGCCGCACGATCTTGCGGATCTCGGGAACCACCAGGTCCCAGATCGAGGTGTCCGAATCGTCGTCCGTTGGGGGCGCGGAGGGGTCGCCACTCCCGGGAAAGCGGACCGTCAGGTCGTAGACCTTCTCGGCGTCGGAGCGCACGATGGTGACTGGCCGCTTCTCGTACGTCCAGCCGCCGCCGGGAGCCGGCAGCGTCCGCAGGCCGCCGATCATCTCCGCGACGGTCGCGAGCGGGCGCACGGTCGCCGAGAGCGCGATGCGCTGGAACTCGCCCGACAGCGGCACCAGCCGCTCGACCGCGGTCAGCAGGTGCGTCCCCCGCTTGCCGCCCGCGACCGCGTGGATCTCGTCGAGGATCACCGTCTCGAGGCCCGAGAGCATCGACCGGCCGCCCTGCGAGGTGAGCAAGATGTTCAGGCTCTCGGGAGTGGTGATCAGGATCTCCGGCGGGCGCCGGATCATCTTCTGCCGCTCGGACGACGGCGTGTCGCCGCTCCGGGTGAGCGCCCGCACCGACGGCACCGGAAGGCCCGCGGTCTCGAAGCGGGCCGAGAGCGCGGCGAGCGGCGCCTGGAGGTTGCGCCGCACGTCGGTGTTGAGCGCCTTGAGCGGCGAGACGTAGAGGACGCGGGTGAAGCCAGTCTCCACCTCGCCGGCGAAGAAGCGGTGGAGCGCCCAGAGGAAGGCGGTCAGCGTCTTGCCGGTGCCGGTCGGCGCCGTCACCAGCACGTGCCGGCCGGCCGCGATCTCCGGCCACGCCCGCCGCTGCACGTCGGTCGGCGTCCCCACCTCCTCCGCGAACCACTCCCGGACGACCGGGTGGAAGAGAGCGAGCGCGGGATCGGCGGCGGAGGCGGAAGGAGCGGAGGGCCGGGACATCGAGCCGCTAGTCTAGCTCGGAAATCCCGGTCGGTTTACGCTCGCCTTCCTCCGCCGGCGATCCTCCCGGTCCGCCGCGTCGTCTACTCCGAGCGGAGCGCCGTGACCGGGTCGACGCGGGTCGCGCGGCGGGCGGGCCACCAGGCGGCCGCGAGAGCGACGGCCATCAGCGCCGCCCCGACCACGGCGTAGGTGGCGGCGTCGAACGGCTCGACGCCGTGGAGCAGCGACTCGGCGAGGCGGGTGAGGAGCGCCGCGCTCCAGAGCCCGAGGACGACGCCCGCCGC
>CAZLLV010000278.1:0-3943 GCA_964560325.1 uncultured Thermoanaerobaculia bacterium
AAGGGATTGGTGACTCGGACCACTAGCTAGCCCAACCCTCCCGACGCTCCTCGAACAGAGCTGGGAGAAAGAGGTTCGGGCGGGGGCGCCCTCTCTCCCCGCGCGGGGAGAGAGGGACGGGGAGAAGAGGGGCGATCGACCGCGTCAGCGGTCATTGAGCCCCCAGTCGTAGTCCATGTAGCTCACCGAAGGCTCGACCTCCCGAATCCGCTCCGCCAACCCCTCCGGCGCATGCTCCACCACCCAGTCCAGCACCCCACCCCGCGCGAAAAACGCCACCACCGTGCTCCCGCCGGTGAAATCCCCCGCGTACCACTTAAAGATCGACGACAGGTGCAGCGTGCCGCCCTCGAGCCGCGCCCCCTTCGACTCGTCCGCCAGGAACCGCCGCGTCTGCTCCTCGAGCTGCCGATCGAGCCGCGACGCCACGAACGGCTCCCCGCGCAGGTCCGGACAGCTCGTCGACGCGCAGACCACCGCGAAGTGGATCCGCGGATCGCCGATCGCGATCCCCTGCTTCTCGATCTCGTCGAGCGTCCGCTCCTCCCCCGCCACCCGGATGGTCAGCGTGTCGAAGAACCCGTCCACGTCCTCGACGCTCCCGATCCCCGGGTAGCGCTCCAGCACGTGGTGGAGGACGACCGCGTTGTAGGCGTTGATCCAGAACGCGAGCCGCTCGTCCTTCTTCATCTTCGACGGCTCCGCGTCCGCCAGGCTCGCGAGATAGCGGTCGAGGTCCCCCCGATCCCGCTTCAGCGCCGCGTAGTCGATGCCGCCGTCCCGGTGGTGCTCCTCGAGCACCCGGCCCCAGGCGGCGAGCGGACCCTCGGCGCGGCCCTGGCTCCCGGCCGCCTCCGCCGCCTCGGACGACGACCCCTCCGGGTCGGTCGCCGCGTCGGCGCCGCATCCGGGCACGGCGAGGGCGACGAGAAGGGCGGCGGCCAGGGATGCGGTGCGGCGCGCGGAGGACGGCGGAGTGGATGGCATCGGGGGTTTTCCTCCTTCGAAGATTCGATCGTTCGTCTCACGAGCCTATACGCCGCGCGCGGCGTCGCGGATGGCCGCGGATGGCTGCGACCCGTGCGCGGCCGCCAAGCGCCGGCGCGGTACAATCGCCGCCCATGCCTGCGGAGGAGCTGACGCGAAAGCGCTACGGTGAGCTCGCCGAGCTGGTCCGAGACCCGGACCGCTCCGGCCGCTGGCTGGTGCTGACGCACGACAACCCGGACCCCGACGCCATCACCTCGGCGGCACTCCTCGGGCGCATCCTCCGCAACGGGTTCCAGCAGAAGGTCACCCTCGCCTACGGCGGCATCATCGGCCGGGCCGAGAACCGGGAGCTGGTCAAGGTGCTGGGGGTCAAGCTGAGCCACCTGCGCCACCTGAACCTCAAGCGGTACTCCCGCTTCGCCCTGGTCGACGCGCAGCCGTTCAGCGGCAACAGCCAGCTCCCGGAGGGCACGCCCCCGGAGCTGGTCTTCGACCACCACCCCGAGCGCACACCGGTCGAGGGCGTACGGTTCTCCGACATCCGGCCTGCCTACGGTGCCAGCGCCACGATCCTGGCCGAGTACCTCGACGTCTCGGGGCTGCCGCTCCCGGCGTCGCTCGCCACCAGCGTGGTCTACGCCATCCGCTCGGAGACCCAGGAGTTCGGGCGCGAGTACACGAAGGCGGACAAGGCGGTCTACGACCGCATGCTGCCGATGGCCGACCGCCGGGCGCTGGCGCGCATCCAGACCGCCCGGTTGCCGCTCTCCTACTTCCGCAACCTGCACGAGGCGCTCGAGCACATGGAGACGGTCGACACCCTGGTGGTGAGCCACCTGGGCACCGTCGAGCAGCCCGACATCGTGCCCGAGATCGCCGACCTGCTGCTGCGCATGGAGGGCAAGACCTGGTCGCTGTGCACCGGCCGCTTCGGGGATCGGATCTACCTGTCGATCCGCACCACCAACCCGCGCGCCGATGCCGGGGCGCTCATGCGCCGGCTGGTGGGCAAGCGCGGCAAGGGGGGCGGGCACGGCATGGTGGCGGGCGGCTGGGTCGGCCTCGACCGGGCGCCCGGGGGAGACCCGCTGGCGCTCCAGAAGCTGATGGGCCGGCACCTCGCCCGGCGCCTGCGCAAGAAGGCGGAGAAGCTGACGCCGATCCGCCTCGCGGGGGGCGGATGAGCCGCCGCGACGACGGACGCCGCGCCGGCGGATCGGGACGACCGGGGCGACCGGGGCGGGGTCGCGCCCTCCTCTTAGTCGCCGGCCTCGCCCTCGCCGCCTGGGGCCTGACGGTCACCCTGCCCCATCTCGGCGACCCCGACCCCGGGTACCTCGCCAAGGCGCTCTACCCGGTCCTCGTCTGGTCGCTCCTCGCCGTCGCCTGTGTCGCCGGCCTCGCCTACCTAGTCTTCCGCCGGTAGCGAACGCGGCGCTTCTACAGCTCGGCTTCCTCTTTCAGCTCCCGCCCCATCAGGTCGTCGAGCGCCTGCCGTGGGCTCTTGCCGTGGTAGAGCACCTGCACCATCTGCTCGGTGATCGGCATCTCCACCCCGCGCTCGCGGGCCAGGCGCTGGATCGAGAGCGAGTTCCGGATGCCCTCCGCCACCATGTGGGTCTCGGCCTGGATCTGCGCCAGCGTCTTGCCCTCGGCGAGCTCGATGCCGGTGCGGCGGTTGCGCGACAGGCCGCCGGTGCAGGTGAGGACCAGGTCGCCCAGCCCGGCGAGGCCGGCGAAGGTGCGCGCCTGCCCGCCCGAGGCGATGCCGAGCCGGGTCAGCTCGTGGAGACCGCGCGTGATGAGCGCCGCGAGCGTGTTGTGCCCCAGCCCGAGCCCGGTCAGCACGCCGGCGGCGATCGCGATGACGTTCTTCGCCGTCCCGCCGAGCTCCACGCCCACCACGTCGGACGACGAGTAGAGGCGCAGCCGCGGGGTCGCCAGGCACTCGCGCAGGTCGGCCGCCAGGTCGCTCTCCTCCGAGGCGACCACGGCCGCGCTCGGCATGCCGCGGGCGAGCTCGGCGGCGAACGTCGGGCCGGAGAGGACGCCGAAGCGGACCTCCCGGTCGGCCGCCATCCCCTCCTCGAAGGTCACCTGGCTCATGCGCGCGCCGGTCTCGGTCTCGATCCCCTTGGTGGCGGAGACCAGGTCGATCGGACCGTCACCCGCGGGCAGCGTGCGCAGGAGCCGGCGGACCGCCTCCCGGAAGCCGTGCGAGGGCACCACGACGAGGATCGGCGAGCAACCGGTCAGGGCTTCGAGGTCCGAGGTCACCTCCACCCGCGCCGGCAGCTCGACGCCGGGCAGATAGTCCCGGTTCTCGCGCGCCGTGTCGAGCTCGCGGGCGAGCTCCTCTCGTCGCGCCCAGAGGCGGACCGGGATGCTGCCGTAGGCGCCGACGTGGGCCGCCAGCGCGGTGCCCCAGGAGCCGGCGCCGAGCACGCCGATCGGACCCCCGCTCCCCCCGGCGCTCACGACAGGAGCCTCCGCCGCAGCCACTCGAGAGCGGTCTGCGCGCTCAGGCGGCGGATCCGGTCGCGTTCGCCCAAGAAGCGGCGCCGCCGGTGGACCGTCTCGCCGTCCGGTCCGGCCCAGGCGAGGTCGACCGTGCCGACCGGCTTCTCGTCGCTGCCGCCGTCCGGGCCGGCGATGCCGGTGATCGCGATCGCCCAGTCGGCCCCCAGGCGCTCCCGCGCGCCCTCCGCCATCGCGCGCGCCACCGCCTCGGAGACCGCGCCGTGCTCCGCCAGCACCGCCTCCGGCACGCCGAGGAGGCGCGTCTTGAGCGCGTTCGAGTAGCTGACCACGCCGCCCAGGAACCAGGCGCTCGAGCCGGCGACCCGGGTGACGCGCTCGGCGAGCAGCCCGCCGGTGCACGATTCGGCGGTGGCGACCGAACGGCCGCGGGCGACGAGCTCGTGCGCGACGACCGCCTCGAGCGTCACCTCGT
>CAZLLV010000279.1:0-18333 GCA_964560325.1 uncultured Thermoanaerobaculia bacterium
CAAGTACCTGCTCTCGACCACCGATCCGAGCCTCTCGGCCGAGGACGTGGCCGTCGGGTACAAGCAGCTCGCCGAAGTCGAGCGCAGCTTCCGCACCCTCAAGAGCACCCTCGACCTACGCCCCCTCTACCACCGCCTGCCCGAGCGCATCGAGGCCCACGTGCTGCTGTGCTGGCTGGCACTGCTGCTCGTGCGGCTGGTCGAGACCGAGACCGGGGAAGGCTGGGAGCTCGTCCGCGACGAGATCGACCAGATCCACCGGGTCGATCTCCGAACAAAAGACGGAGATTTCCAGGTCGTCACCAAGCTCACTGATCGACAGCGTAAGATCCTGAAATCACTGGAACTTACGCCACCCAAGGCAGTCCGCTCCGCCCAGCTCCGCGCCGCAGCGGCGTAGACACTACCGGTTTCGGGGCTCTCTGTAACTCCCTCAGGAGACGTGTGTTACGCGGGCGGTTTGCCTACGGGTGTCGAACGCGAGTCCCTTGGGTCACCGGCCTGCACAACGGTTTCGACACATCGATTCCGCCGGATCTAACAGCAACACGGCCTCTCGAGAAGAGAGGTTGTAGGCCGGGTGAGAAGGCACTTTTCAAGACACTGAGCTGGACCTACCTCTTAAGTCTTGCCTCCCAGCATCGTATCAGCGGGGAACACCTGCTCTTCGGCCAGCCAGGCGGCGTAGTGTACGGCCTCCTGCACATCCCCTGTCTCCAGGTAGGGGTATGCCTCGACGATCTTCTCGGGCGTCATGCCGTTGGCGGTCAAGTTCAGGATCAGCGAGACCGTGACCCGCAGCCCGCGGATGCACGCACGTCCGCCCATGACCTGGGGATCGAAGGTGATTCTGTCGAAACCGAGCATGGTCTCTCTTCGTGGGTCGTCTAATCAACCGCGTGCTCGGGAATCTTCTCCAGCTCGGCGCCCAGGCGCTTGCGAGCGTGCCAGAGGTCGTGGGCCTGCTGCATGCGGAGCCAGAGGTCCGGGCCGTTGCCGCAGAACCGGCCCAGGCGCAGAGCCATCTCGGCGGTCGCCGGTGCGCGGCCGGCGAGGAGGCGATGAAGCGTCTTTCGGGACACCCGGAGCTGGCGGGCGGCCTCCGCCACGGACAGGCGAAGCTCAGGGAGCACGTCCTCTCGTAGGATCTCCTCAGGGTGAGTGGGCTCTCGCCGGCGGACCGGGCGCGGGTTCCCCGCCCGGCCGAGAGTGGGTGTCGAAGCTCTCCCGGTCATTCAACGTTCCTCGCGATCTTCACCTCGTCCCGGGCCTCCTCCACGGTGGCCGGGCCGAGTCGGACTGGCACACCGAGCCGTTCGAAGCTCTCGTGGAGCTCGAAGCGTGAGGCACCGAGCGTTGCGGCAAGCTTGGCCAGGCTGATCTCCTCGTCCAAGTAGCGTCGAAGGAGGGCATCCCCCTCCTCCTGGCCCTCGGCTCTGGTCGCAAGTCGTACCAGTGCCTGAAGAAGCTGACGGTCCAGAGCGCCGAGCCCGGCGGGGCGGGGCGCCCGGGGTGCTCCGCGGGATCCTCGGTGCCTTCGGAAGGCGCTAGGTCCCGGCGCAGGCCCTGCCCCACGTACGCCCGGAGCAGTGGCAGGTAGCCCGAGAAACCAAGGCGCGGAGCGATCCGCTCCAGGTCCTGGACGACGTCCTCCGGCATCCGAAGGCTGACGGTGGTCATCGGACGGTCCTTCTGCAGGCGCTTCTCGAGGTCGCCGGTCTCCACAGGTCCCAAGGCCCAGGCATTGTCGTCGCACAGGAACCGCTCCTGAAGCTCGAACCGACGGCGGCGGAGGTAGTCGGCGAGGGCCAGCCGCGCGACCTCCGCTTCGCTGGTGAACCAGCCCTCCTCGACCAGCTCTTCGAGCCTTTCCGCCAGGGCGTCGGGAAGCTCCATCTCCAGGGTCTTCATGGTCGTGGCGGTGGGGGTTGGGTTTCCTATAAGGAGCCCCGGGGGGCGATCCGGTCGTAGTCCTCGTCGTAGTGCCAGAGCACGGCTCCGGAGGCCTGGCGGGCAAGGGCGGCCCGCTACGACCGGCGTTGCGGAGCCGGGAGCGGTCAGCCGGTCCGAATCGATCGAGCCCCTGCGGCGTATTCTGTGAGGCGCACCCCATCGTGGGTCCGTTGGAGAGCCGAGATGATCTTCACGCTGCCCCTCTACGTCCTCGCTGCTCGCGTCACGCTCGATTCCGGCCCGGCCCCGCTACGGGCGATGCTGCTGGTGCACGTCCTGGCGGGCGCCGTCGCGCTCGTCGCCGGCTACCTCGCGCTCTACGCCGCCAAGGGCTCCGGGCTGCACCGCAAGAGCGGGATCTGGTTCGTCTACTCGATCGTGACGATGGGGGCTTTCGCGGTCGTGATCAACGTCTTCGAGGGCGAGGACTGGGGCGGCGGGCTGCTCGTCGCCTACTTCGTCGTCAGCGCTCTCGAAACGGTCCGCCCCCTGGCGGAGCGACGGCGGTGGCTGGAGGTTTCCGGCATGCTGGTGGCTGCGTTCCTCGGCGTCGCTTCGCTCCTCCGCGGCCTCGACGGGGTCACCGGTGGCGAGTTCTTCCACGAGGGCGTGCCGGCGCCGATGTTCCTGTTCCTGGGAACGGTCACTGTCCTGGCTGCGGCCTCCGACGTGCGCGTGATCCGCGGCGGCGGCCTGCACGGCAGGCCGCGCCTGGTACGGCACCTGTGGCGGATGTGCTTCGCGCTCTGGATCGCCGCCGGCTCGTTCTTCATCGGCCAGGCGCACACCTTCCCGGAAGCGCTGCGCCACCCTGCGCTGCTCGCCGTGCCCGTCCTGGTGCCCCTGCTCGCGATGCCGTACTGGATCTGGCGCCTGCGCCGCGGGAAGCGCACGCGGGTGCTGATGAGCCCGCGTCCCGGACCGTCGGGGGCTTGACGAACGGGGACCGGTCGCCCGCGCCCGGGGCGGCTCCTCACTCGCCCTCCCGCGCCGCGCTGACCTGGGCGTCCCCCCATTCGTCGCGCCAGACGGTGAGGTGGATGGGGTTGCAGCAGACCCAGCAGTCCTGGACCACCTCGCCGGTCTGTCCCCATTCGATCTGGAGGGTGTTCACTTCGCCGCAGGAGGGGCAGCGGAAGTCGAGCTCTTCCATGGCGGTCTCCGTGTCTCCGGGTGGGCTCGTCGGCGAGAGAGGGCAGGGTAGCCGCGGGCTCGGCCCGGTCAGGGCTCGAAGCCGTCGCGGTCGAAGAGGCCGTCGAGGTCGTTGCTGCCGGGAGTGGTGGCGTCGAGGGTGTAGTACCGGCCTTCGCAGGTCGAAGCCTGCTCGATCCAGACCTCGATGCGCGAGGTGGAGAAGCGCACCAGCGTCGGCCAGAGCTTGCCGTTCGGACGCGGACCGATCACCCGCACGAAGAGCTCCGCGCGGCCGGGCAGCGCGCCGGAGACGCAGAGGGTCTCCGGCAGGCAGGCGCTCTCGCGCCGGACCGGGGGCTGGCTGCCGTCCTGGGCGGTGATCGTCGTCTTGACCCGGAAGCCGGGCACTTCCGGCGAGCTCATCCAGTCGCCGGCCGGCGGCTCGGGGCCGTCGAACGGTTCCGGGCACTCCTCCTCCCCGCCGCCCCCACCACCGCCGCCGCCGCCGCCCCCACCACCCCCGCCACCGCCGTTCCCGGTCGCCTTCAGACGGAAGATCCGCCCGCCCGATCCGGGGGCGCCGTCGGCGACGTACAGCTCGCCCGCCTCGTCCTCGCCGAAGGAGGTGAGGAGGAAGTCGACGTCGAGCAGCTCGGTCGCCGCCCAGGCGCCGCCGCCCGATCCGGCTTCGGGCGTGGCACCCCAGATCGTCCCGCTGCACAGGTCGCCGTAGACGTACACGCCGTCGAGCGCCGGCGAGGCGGCGCCCCGGTAGCGGTAGCCCCCGGTGACCGAGCAGCCCTGCGAGTGGTCGTACTCGAGGATCGGGTCGACCAGCCCGTCCTGCCGGCAGCCGCTCGGCGGGTCGAAGCAGTGGTCGCCCTCCTTGTGGTTCCATCCCAGGTTGGCGCCGGCGCTGCCGGGCGGCAGCAGGTCGATCTCCTCCCACTGGCTCTGCCCGACGTCGGCCACGAACAGGTCTCCGGTCGCGCGGTCGAACGAGAAGCGCCACGGGTTGCGCAGCCCGTAGGCCCAGATCTCGCGCCGCGCGCCCGGAACGCCGGCGAAGCTCGGGTTGCCCGAGGGGATGGCGTAGGCGAGGCCGGGGTCCATCCGATCGACGTCGATGCGCAGGATCGCCCCGAGGAGCGTCGACACGTTCTGGCCGTGCCCGAGCGGGTCACCGCCCGAGCCGCCGTCGCCCAGCCCGATGTACAGATACCCGTCCGGCCCGAACGCGATCTGGCCGCCGTTGTGGTTCTGGAACGGCTGCGGCACGGTGAGGAGGTCGCGGGCGGTCGAGGGGTCGGCCCGCTCGCCGCCGGCCGTCGTGCGCATCTCCACGACGCGCGTTTCGCCGCCGCTTCCCGAGTAGTGGACGAACAGCCGGTCGTCGGCGGGGAAGAGGGGGTGGAACGCGAGCCCGAGGAGCCCGTGCTCGCCGCAGCAGGCGACGGTGCCCCGGAGGTCGAGGAACGGCTCGGGCTCGACCTGCCCGTTCCGGATGACCCGCACGGCGCCGGTCTGCTCGACCACGAAGAGCCGCCCGGAGCCGTCGCCGGCGTGCGCGATGCCGAGCGCCCGGTCGAAGCCGGAAGCGACCAGCTCGAGCCCGGCCTCCACGCCGGCCGGCTGGGGGTGAACGGGCGCCGCTGCCGCGAGCGCGGCCAAGGCGAAGAGGACGAATGGGCGGGGACGGCGCGCGAGACACGGACGGATCGACGGCATTTACGGAGAACCTCCTGGTGGCAGTCTCGCACACGGCGGAGCGAGCGGGTGGTCGGGTGGTCGAACCCCGATGCGCCCGCCCTGGCAACTACCTTGCAGTACGAAGAGGGTGTATGGAGTAGATCGCTTCCATCGAACTTTACGATCGAAAGGAGTTCCCATGTCCGCCTTACAGCTCATCCTCGCAATCCTCTTCCCGCCGCTCTCCGTCTTCCTGCAGAGGGGCGTCAGCGGCACCCTGGTGCTCAACATCATCCTGACCATCATCGGCTGGATCCCGGGCGTCCTGCACGCGCTCTGGATCGGCTACGGCTCGAGCAGCGCCCGCACCACCGCGCACGCCTGAGCAGCGACACGCAACCGTTTCATCGCCCGCGCACGGCCCCTCCTCCGGGGTCGTCGCGGGCTTCGTCGTGTCGGGCGATTTCATGGCGATTCACCATCGCTCGACACCCCATTCGCCTTTCCCACGCAGGGAAAATGAACGATTCAGCGAATCCTCTTGCCTCCTGCTTGATGCTGATATAGCATAGACCTCCAACGACCCGGAGGTGAACCGATGACGTCTTCGCAGCACGACCGAACGACCCTGTTTCCGTTCCTCGCCGCACTCCTTCTCCTCGTCGCCGTCGCGGAGCCGGCGGGCGCCCAGCCGAGCGCCTGCGGTTTGACGCAGGTGACCGCCTCGTCCTCGCACGACAGCTTCGCCGGCGGCCTGTCCGCCGACGGGCGCCTGCTCGTCCTGACGTCGCAGGCGGACCACACGGGCGGCAACCCGGACCATAGCCGCGAGCTCTTCCTCCACGATCGCGCGGCCGGCTCTCTCACTCAGCTCACCGACCATTCGGCCGGGTCCGTGCACCGGCCGGTCCTGACCGGCGACGGCTCGCGGGTCTTCTATCGTTCGAGCTACGACCCGGAGGAGGACGAGGTCCTGCCGACCGACGTGCTGGTCGAGCTCGACCGCGCGAGCGGCGGCCGCACGGTGGTCGCCCGCGACTTCGTGGACGCTTCAGTGAGCGGCGACGGCTCGCGCGTGGCGCTGCTCTCGCGCGAGGACCCGACCGGCGGCAACGGCGATGGCAACGCTGAAGTTTTCCTCCTCGACGTCGCGACCGGCGCCTTTCTGCAGATCACCGACACGCTCCAGGCTTCCTGCTCGGGGCTCGCGCCGCGCTGTCCGTCGAACCTCCTGCCTCGGATCGACGCGGACGGCTCGCGGGTGGCGTTCTTCTCCGACTACGACCTCGACGCGAGCGGCGTGGAGGCGTCGCACGGCGGCATCTTCGTCTACGACGTGGCGGCCGAGACGCTGACCCGCGCGACCGCCAACGCCGATCCGGCGCTCGAGCTGAGCGGCGACGGCGCGGCGGTGGCGTTCGCTTCGTACGAGAACCTGAGCGGCGCCTCCCGCCCGTCGCCCTGGCTGGAGCTCTTCGTGAAGCCGGGGCTCGGCGCCGGCGTGGTGCAGGTGCCGGGGAACCAGGCTTTCCTCAACGAGCCGGCGGCGCTCGATCACACCGGCGCGCGCTTCGCGTACACCGCCGCCCCGCAGGCCGGCCAAGGACGCAACGCCTATCTCTTCGACGTCGACGCCGGCGTGGTGGCGCCGCTTCTCGCCGCGCCCGGGGTCGACGATTTCGTGGTCGACCTGACGCCGGACGGCGCCTGGTCGTCGCTCCACTCGAGCGCGAACCTGGGCGGCGGCAACCCGGACGGCGGGTTCGAGGTGTTCCTCGCGGAGTGCACCGAGGAGACGGTGCCGCCGCCGCCGGACGGCGAATGGCTCGAGAGCGCGGCGGTGCCCGGCTTCCGCTTCAAGGTGCGGATCACGGCGGGCGGCGAGGCTCAGCCGGTGCGTCTGGAGAGCGACTGCATTCCGGAGACCGCCTGCGTGTCGGGCGCGCTGCCGGGGCGCTCGGAGCTGTTCGTCCGGGTGATCGGCCCGCGGCCCAACGGCAAGCTCTGGCCGGTGCTGGTGCGGTTCACGACCTCGCGCGTCGAGGTCTGGATCGAGCAGCTCTCGTCGGAAGACCTGGAGTACTACGTGCTCGACGCGGCGAGCCCGGGCAGCTCCGACCTGACCGGCTTCTTCGACCGCGACGGCTTCGAGCCGTAGGACAGATCAGCGCGCACGTCCCCCGCGCGCCGGGCCGGCCTCCCCCCGGGGGCCGGCCCTTTTTTCAATCCAGGTATCCCAATGCGCGAAGCGCGTCCTGGGTCTCCGGGTCGCGTGCGGACGGCGCGGCGCCCTCCTGTGCCTGGCGCTGGAAGGCGGCGAAGGCGGCGAGCACCTGCCGCCGCAGCCGCTCGCTCTCCGGCGCCATGCCCTCGAGGAACCCCTCCGCGTTGCCCCGGTAGACCTGCCCCGCCCGGTCGACCGCGTAGAAGAGGTAGGGCGGGATCGGGACGATGGTGCCGTCGGCGCGGTGCTCGGTCGAGTCGCGCTTGCGGAAGGTGCGGCGCATGCCGAAGGCGCCGCCGCGCAGGTCGGCCGAGGAGCGCTCGACCTCCGCGGCCGAAGGCGCCGGCTCGGTCAGGTCGCGCCCCGCGGACCAGGGCGCCTGGTCGAACGGCAGCCCGGCGAGCGAGAGGAGGGTGGTGGCGACGTCGATCGACCCCGCCACGTCGCCGCGCAGCGCCGGCTCCACGTCGGGCGACAGGATCACCAGCGGCACCCGGATCTGCTCTTCGGTGATGCGCTTGCCGTGCGCGATGGCGCCCTCCTCGCCGAAGCTCTCGCCGTGGTCCGAGGCGATCACTACGTGCGTGCGGTAGCGGTCCGCGTCGGCCTCGAGGCGGGCGAAGATCCGCTCGAGCTGGTCGTCGAGGAAGGCGAGGTCCTGGTCGTACTTCTGCCGGAACTGGGGGAAGAGCGGCCCGGGGTCGCGGCCCTCGTCGATGGCGCGGAAGGCGCGGAAGGGGGTCATGGTCTCGACGCCGGCGCTGTCGCCGTACGGATCGTGCGGGTCGAAGTAGTGGAGCCAGACGAACTGGCTCTTGCTCTCGTCGCCGCCGCTCTCCGGATCGGCGAACCGATCGAGCATCTCGAGGCCGCGGTCGGTGATGATCTCGCCCAGCGAGTAGAAGGTCTCCTCCGGCACGTCGTGCCCCTCCCACCGGCGCCAGGCGACCGGCTGCTCGACGAAGTCCTCCGAGAACTCGTCGAACCCCTGCGCGAAGCCGAAGCGGCCGGCGACCGGGAACGACGCCACGACCCCGCCGGTGGCGAAGCCCGCCTCCTGGAGGCGCTCGGCGACGGTCGTGTACTCGGCCTGGAGGATCTGCCCGTTCGAGACGACCCCGTGCTCCCACGGATGGAGGGCGGTGAACATCGAGGCGTGCGAGGGCTGCGTGATCGAGGTGGCGGCGTAGAAGCGTTCGAAGACGAGGCCGGCCTCGCGCGCCCGGCGCATCAGCTCGGGCATCGGCGACGCCTCGCCATCGGCCGGCACCAGGCCGTCGTAGCGCAGCGTGTCGAGGGTGACGAGGACCAGGCGGACGGGCCGCCGGTCGCCGCAGCCGGCGAGCACCGCCGCGGCGGCGAGCAGCACGGCCAGGGCGGCCGTCGCGGTCAGGCCGGAACGTACGAGAAGGTCGGTGGAGGGGCGGCGGGCGGCTCTCACGGTCGCGCGACTGTAACAGCCCGACCGTTCTCGGAGCGCGGCGTGAACCTTTCCCGCGGCCGGGCGTTATGACCCGGTGGAGATGGGACGTTGAGCGCGATCGACACGCTGACAGGAGCCCTGCCCGCGGGCGTGCCGGAGGCGGAGGCGGACGACGCCTGCCTGATGGCGCGGGTGCGTGCCGGCGACCGCGAGGCGTTCGCGAGCCTCGTCGACCGGTACAAGGACCCGCTGGTCGGCTACCTCGCCCGGCTGACCGGCTCGCCCGACCGGGCCCAGGATCTGGCGCAGGAGGCCTTCCTGCGGCTCTACCGGGCCGCCGGAAGCTACCGCGAAAGCGGGCAGCTCGGCGCCTTCCTCTACCGCATCGCGACCAACCTGGTCCGCTCCGAGGCCCGGCGCGAGCGGCGCTGGCGGCGGCTGGTGCCTCGGCTTTCGATCCGATCGCCGAACGGTGGCCCGGCCGGCGCGACCGGTCGGGTGGCTCCGGCGGCGTCGCCGGAGCCGGGGACGCCGTTCGGGACGACCGGCGGCGCGGCGGCGCCGACCGGCCCGCACCGGCTTCTGCGGCGGGAGCTCCAGCGCCGCCTCGCCGGGGCGCTCGCCGCCCTGCCGCTCGAGCTGCGCGCACCGCTGGTCCTGTACGAGATCGAGGAATGGTCCCAGCGCGACGTTGCCCGCGCGCTCGGCTGCCGGGAAGGGACGGTCAAGTCCCGTCTCTTCCGGGCGCGCCGGCGCCTGCGCGAGGAGCTGGCCGACTGCTGGGACGACTGGAACGAAGGAGGTTACGCATGACCGATCCCCGAGAGACGGATCGACTTCCCCCGGGGCTGGTCCGCGCGCTGCGCGACCTCCCCCGCGAGCAGGCCGCCCCCGGCTTCACCCGGCGCGTGCTCGACGGCCTCGGCGGCCTTCGCACGACGCTGCCGTTCGGAGGCGCCGTGCCGCACCGGCTGCGCGTGGCGGCCGCCTCGGCGGTGACCGCGCTCGTTCTGGCCGGCGCCGTCGCGCTCGCCCTGACCCTGAGCCCGGGACGCGAGCGGGGCTCCGACCCGGAGCGCGCCGCGCGCCTCCGGACCCTCGCCGCCGAGCGCGCCCGCCTCGCGGACGAGCTGGCCGAGATCCGCCGGCTGAGCCGCGAACCCTTGCCGGTCGTCTACCTGGGCGGCGACGAGAGCGTCGACCTGGTGGTCGACCCGCAGACCCTGTCCGACCTGGCCCGGCGTGGCCGCTACGAGAACCACCGACCCGAGAGGATCGACCGATGAACCACCGAGAACCGAGCTGGACCCGACGCCTCACCCCGGCTGCCCTCGCCGCCGGATTCCTGCTCCTCGCCTCCCTGCCCGCCTCGGCTCAGGCGGCCGAGAGAGAGGTGCGAAAGAAGGTCCACGTCGAGCCGCTCGGCGAGCGGCGGGTCGTGATGGTCCACGAGGTCGAGGGCGGCGACGGCACCCGCCCGAAGATGCTCACCCGCGTGCTCGGCGGCGGCTATCTGGGCGTGGAGCTGACCGCCCTCACACCGGAGCTGCGCCGCCACTTCGGTACGCCCGAGGACCGGGGCGTGATGATCGCCCGCGTACAGGAGGGGAGCCCGGCCGAGCGCGCCGGCTTGGCGGTCGGCGATGTCGTGACCGATATCGACGGCGAGGCGGTCGAGGGCCCCTGGGACCTGGGCGTCGCGATCCGCCGCCACGCGGCCGGCGAGGAGGCCGACCTGGTGGTCTGGCGCGACGGCCGGTCGCTCGACTTCCGGGTGGCCGTCGAAGAGCGCGAGCGCGAGCAGGTCCACCTCGACCGCCTGCTCCGCTTCGGGCCGGACGGTGAGCACGCCCTCCTCTCTCCGGAAGACGGGCCGCAGGTCTTCCGCTGGAAGAGCGAGGGCGACGCGCCGGAGATCGTGTTCGACGCCCAGGGCCTGGAGGAGCTCGGCGAGTCGCTCGGGAAGGTCGACTGGCCGCGCTTCGAAGGGCGCCTGATGACCGAGCGCAACCGGGAGCTCGAAGAGCGGCTGAAGAAGCTCGAAAAGCAGCTCGCGGAGCTCGAGAAGGCGCTTCGGGAGTCCGAAGAGCGCCGCCGCTAGCCGCGCTCCCGCTCCTGCGCTCCGCAAGGGCCGGGCACCCGCCCGGCCCTTTTTCGTTTCCGGGCGACGGCCCTACGGCCGGGTTCCGAGCGACCGGTGGAAGTAGCGCAGCAGCCGGTGGAAGCCGTCGAGCATCTGCTGGAGCGCCGCCTCTTCCTCGGCCGGCAGGTCGTCGACCGCCAGCACCGCCCGCACGTCGATCCGGCCGACCGGCGGAGCCGGCAGCGCCCGTGCTCCTCCGGCGCCGAGAGCGCGCGGAGGCCGCTCGTTGACGAGGTCGAGCGCCCGGTCGAGGGCGACGAGATCGGCCCCGAGCGCGTCGAGTACCTTTTCCAGACTCTCGAGCGACGGCCGCTGCTTTCCGGTCTCGTAGGCGGAGAGCATCGCCTTCGTGATGCCGGCGGCGGTGGCGGTCTCGTACTGGCGCAGCCCCGCCTTCTCGCGCAGCCATCGCAGCGCCTTCCCCAGCTCGTCGAATACCGGCACCCGCGAAATCTATCTTTCGCGCCGCCTCATTGCAAGGTTAAGTCACGCATTTTCAATGAGTTACGCGGCAAGACGACAAATCGCCTGGTCCGGTGGCAAGGCTCCGCCCGGCGCGACCGGCGAGCGCGGCCGGTCGCGCCTGGACGTGAATGATCGTCCCGATCCGAAACGGGCGGGGCTCACTCCTCTTCGTCGGAGGCGGTCTCTTCGGCGCCCGAGGTCTCGTCCGGAGCCGAGCGAGGATCGCCCAGGGGCTCGTGGGGGCGCTTCAGCATGTAGCGCAGGAGGGCGTGGTACCCGTCGAGCATCTGGGCCACCGCCTGCTCCTCCGCCGGGTCGAGGCGGCGCTCGAGCCCGAGGGTGCGCTCGAGGTCGTAGTGCGAGTCCTGCGGGGGCGGCGCCGTGCGCTCGCTACGCGGTGCCCGCTCCCCGGTGCGCCGCTCCTCCTCCTGGCGAACGACCCGGATGGCGTAGGCCAGGTAGTCGAGGTCGATGCCGAGCGCGTCGAGGATCCGCTCCAGCGTCTCGATCGCCGGGCGCTGCTTCTCGTTCTCGTAGGACGAGAGCATCGCCTTGGTGATCCCGGCCTTCTCCGCGACCTCGTACTGCTTCAACCCTTGCCGCTGACGGATCCAACGCAACGCTCTCCCCAACCCCTTGAAGGCTTCCATGCATCCGAATCTATCCGGGGGTGCATCGATCCGCAAGCATAAGTGCTTTCACATCAGAGATTTACGCTAAAGCGCGACAAGTTTTTCCAGGACGGTACAAACCGCTCGGAAGAAGCGCCTCGAAGGTTCGAAATGCCGTGCGTCGGAAATTTCTTTTTGGTGAACCGGCTTCCCGATCGTCGTCATCCGGTTTCCGTTGGGCGTCAAAAAAGAACGAGCCCCCAAACCGACCGGGGGCTCGCGAAGTGTTGCGCGGGAGCGGCGGGGCCTACGGGTCGCGCTCCTCCCACGCCTCGGGGCTCAGCAGCTCGAGCGGCTCGAGCCCCTCGCGCGAGAGCGAACGGTCGAGATCCTGCCGGCGGGCCGCCAGCTCCTCGAACCGCCCGAACGCTCCGTCCAGCCGGCCGGAAAGGATCTCCACCCGGTCGAGCTGGCTGTCGTTGGGGCGGCCGGTGTAGCCGTTCACCCCGCCGTAGAGAGCGCCGATCTCCTCGCGCAGCTTCTCGTCGCCGGACAGCATGCCCGACTCGCTGGTCGAGACCAGGCTCGCCCGCAGGCTCTCGAGGCCGTCGGCGTACTCCTCCAACTCGCGGCGCGTGCGGTTGCGCTCCGGCAGGCCCTCGGCGCGGCTCCGCGCCTGGTCCCGCAGGTCGACCGTCGCGTCGATCAGGTAGGTGAGCCGCTCCAGCATCTCGTAGAGCTCGAGTGCCGTCGTCTGCTGCAGACGCCGGTCCTCGGCCGAGTGCGGGCTGCGCGGATCGGGCACCAGCTCGATCTCGCCGGTGACCGTCTCGTCCCCCTTGATCAGCTTGACCGTGTAGGTCCCCTCGAGGACCCGCGGGCCTTCGAACGCCGGCACCAGGTTGGTCGCCGGCGGCACCTTCGGAGGCGGCAGGCGCATCGGCCAGGTGACCCGGTTGACGCCGCGCCGCTTGCTGCCCGGCACCGACTTGATCAGCTCGCCGTCCTGGTCGTAGATCTCCACCCGCAGGTCGCCGAACAGGTGCCGGCGCGCCATGTAGTAGGCGATATACGCCGCCTCGGCCGGGTTCGGGCCGACGTAGTCCTCCTGGCCGCCGAACTGCTGCTGCGGCGACGGGATCACCATCCAGGCGTCGCGGGTCGGCAGCAGCGCCACCGGCCGGTCGAGCACCTCGCGGGTGAGGTTCCGCAGCGGCGTCAAGTCGTCCAGGATGTAGATGCCGCGGCCGTGGGTCGCGATCACCAGGTCGCCGTCGCGCGGATGGACCGTCACGTCGCGCACCGGCACCATCTTCGGCATGCCGCCCTCGAAGCGCACCCACTGCTCGCCGCCGTCGAGCGAGATCCACAGACCGAGCTCGGTGCCGAGGTAGAGCAGGTCGGGGTTGACCGGGTCCTGCTCGATCGCGTGGGCGAAGCCTTCGAGCGGTTCCTTGGCGAGCGAGGTCCAGGTGGCGCCGTAGTCGGTGGTCCGGAACACGTGCGTGCTCATGTCGCCGACGTAGTGGCCGTCGACCGTGACGAAGGCGGTGCCCGCCGCGTGCGGCGAGGCGAAGACCTCGGAGATCCAGGTCCGCTCCGGCAGGTCGCCCGCCGAGCGCAGGCCGGAAGCGACGTTCGTCCAGGTCTCGCCGCCGTCGCGGGTCACCTGGACGTTGCCGTCGTCGGTGCCGACCCAGATCACGCCCTCTTCGACCGGCGACTCGCTGATCGTGTAGATCGTGGTGTGGTTCTCGGCGGTCGAGTTGTCGATCGTCAAGCCGCCCGACTCCTCCTGCCGCTGCCACTCGGGGTTGTTCGTCGTCAGGTCGGGCGAGATCACCCGCCACGACGAGCCGTGGTCGTCGGAGCGCAGCAGGCGCTGGGCGCCCAGGTAGATCGCCCCGCCCCCTTCCGGGCCGGGGTGGGGCGAGAACGCCACCGGGGTGTTCCAGTTGAACCGGTACTCCGGCTCGCCCTCGGCCGGGTAGGGCTTGATCTCGCGCATCTCACCGGTTTGCAGGTGGCGACGGTGGATCTGGCCGCCCTGGTACTCGGAGTAGACGAAGTCCGGATCGTTCGGGTCGCGGTAGGTGTGGAAGCCGTCGCCGGAGCCGACGCTCTCCCAGTCGCGGTTCTCGATCCCCGAGGGGCTACGCGACGGACCCATCCACGAGCCGTTGTCCTGGAGGCCGCCGTAGACGTTGTACGGCCACTCCATGTCGACGCTCACCTCGTAGAACTGCGAGATCGGGAGCGAGCCGACCATCCGGAAGGTGTGCCCCTGGTCGTACGAGACGTAGACGCCGCCGTCGGTGCCGAGGACCAGGTGCCGCGGATCCTCCGGGTCGATCCAGAGCGCGTGGTGGTCGGGGTGCACAAAGCCGCCGAAGCCGCCCGACAGGAACGAGGTGAACGACTCGCCGCCGTCGGTCGAGATCGCCAGGAACTGCCCCGGCTTGTAGACGGTCGTATGGTCGGTCGGATCGATCACCAGGTGCGAGAAGTAGAACGGCCGGGTGCTGACGCTCGACGAGTCGTTGACCCGCTCCCACGAGGAGCCGAGGTCGTCCGACCGGTAGAGGGCGGTCTCGTCGGCCTCGACCGTGGCGTAGAGGCGGTTCGGCCGCGACGGGGAGACGGCGACCGCGATCCGGCCCTTCTCGCCCTCGGGCAGGCCGTTCGTCAGCTCGGTCCAGGTCTCGCCGCCGTCGGTCGACTTGTAGAGCCCGCTGCCGGGGCCGCCCGAGACGAACCGGTCGGGGTAGCGGCGGTACTGCCACATGGCGGCGTAGACGATGTCCGGCGCTTGCGGATCGATGTCGATGTCGGCGCAGCCGGTGTCCTCGTCGACGTAGAGCACCTTGTCCCAGGTGCGCCCGCCGTCGGTGGTCTTGAAGACGCCGCGCTGCTCGTTGGCGTCGAACAGGTGGCCGGTGGCGCACACCCAGACGACGTCGCCGTCCTCCGGGTGAATCCGGATGCGGGAGATGCGCTCGGTGTCCCCGAGGCCCATCAGCGTCCACTCGTCGCCGCCGTCGGTCGACTTGTAGACGCCGCGGCCGATCGAGACGCTGTTGCGCACCCACGATTCGCCGGTGCCGGCCCAGACGGTCTCCGGATCGGTCGGGTCGATCTCGACCGCGCCGACCGACTGGATGTGATCGTCGAAGACCGGCTCGAAACGGACGCCGCCGTCGACCGACTTCCAGAGGCCGCCCGAGGCGGCGGCGACGTACATCACGAGCTTGCCGTCCTCGTCGCGCGCCACGTCCATGCCGGCGACCCGGCCGCTCATCACGGCCGGACCGATGGCCCGCGCTTCGAGCCCGCCCAGCATGGCGGAGTCGAGGTCGGCGGCCGCGGTCGGCGCGCCGGGGGCCGCCAGGCCGAGCCCGGCGGCCAGGGCGATCGCTGCCAGAGCTCGGCCGTGGCTCATCGCCGCGAGCCCTCGGAGCCCTCCGGCTCGCCCTCCTCGGTCTCGGCGACCTCGGGCATGGTGAAGCGCTCCTCCGGCAGCTCCGGGTTGAGCTCGACGCTCTGGATCGTCATGTTGAAGCCTCCTCCGGGCGGACCGGCGGCGCCGACGGCGTCCATCGAGTGCGCCATCACCAGGCCGTCGACCTCCTTGTAGTCGCCGACCGCCATCGCGGTCTCGACCTCCTGGCCTCGGACCATGCGCTTGCCCACCTGCTTGATCTCCAGGAAGTACTCCTGGTCGAGGTAGAGGGTGATCTCCTCGCCGGTCTCCTTGGTCACCACCAGCTTGTGGGTCGGCGTGCCCTCGACGTCCTCCTCACCGGCGTACTCGACGGTGTAGCCCTTCTCCTCGTAGTCGATGAGCGGGCCGTGGAAGTCGGCCTGGTCCTGGAACATCTCGGCGTCCTCGGCCGACATCTTCTCGGCCGCGGTCTTGCCCATGAACGGGTTGACCATCCAGCCGGTCTCGCCGTCGTAGGCCTGCACCAGGGTCATGCCCTGGAGCGTGAGCTCCATGCGCATCTGGCCGGGCTCCTTCCACTCCAGGACGAACGGCGCCTCGGTACCGCTCATGTTCATCGTGCCCTGGAGCCGGGCGGCGTCGACCGACTCGATCTTCTCGCGGCCGCCCTTGGCGTCGAGGTTCTTCTCGATCAGCTCCTCGGCGGTCATCGCCGGCTCGGCGGCGGCCTCCTGGGCGAACGCGGGGGCCGCGACGAACGGCAGGGCGAGGATGGCGGATAGAGCCAGCGCCGGGGCGATGCCACGGGCGAGGCTCGAGCGGTTGCAGTGTTCCATGGTCGATTCCTCCTGAAGTTTCGTGCGCGGTCACGCGCCGAGAAGACGGGGTCCCGGACCGCGGTCGGGCGACCGTCGGCGGAGCTGCCCTGTCTTCGGTTCTCTCCGTACCGGGAGTCTACGGCGGTTCGGGGTGAAGGTTGCGCTCGGGCAGGGTCAGACGCCTCGGTCGCCGGGCATCGCGGTGACTCACTCGATGCGCGGCGAGCGCTGGCTGTGCTGGACGACGGCGACGGCGCGGCCGGTGTCGTCGACCTCGAAGACGAAGGTTTCGCCGAGCGAGCCGTCGTCGCGCACGCGGCGGAAGGTGTTCGGATCGCCCGCCTCCTCCGGGTCGACGTACCGCAGCTCGTCCATCGCCTCGAGCGGTTCGTCGGCCGGCAGATAGAGGACCGCGAGCCCGCCCTTCCACGGCACCACCGCCGCCTCGCCGCCCCAGGGCTGGATGTCGTAACGGCCGGTGAAGCGCTCGAGGTCGGGCTTCGCGTTCGCCTCCTCCGGCTCCCCGGCGTCGCCCTCCGCCGCGGCGGCCTCGTCATCCTTGCCGGCCGCCCCGGCCGCCTCGGCGAGCACCGGGGCGAGGATGCGGTGCGCCTGGTTGGCGTAGCTCTCGACTCCCACGCCCGCGTTCGCGAGCACCGCGACACCGGTCTTCGAGCCGTGCTCGACCAGGACCGTGGTCCGGTAGCCGGGGCAGGAGCCGCTGTGGCCGACGAAGACCCGGTCGCCCCGTTTGTAGACGCCGAAGCCGAGGCCGCGGGCGAGCTGCCAGTCCGGCTCCAGCCAGTGGACCCGCTGCATCTCGCGCAGGGTGTTGGCGGAGAGCACGTCCGGCAGCGGCGCTTCGGCGGAGCCCTCGCCCTCCTCGTCGTCCTCCCCGTCGTCGTCACCCTCGGCGAGCAGCCGGAGCTGCCAGCTCGCGAGCTTCGCGAGGTCGAGCGCGGTCGAGGAGAAGCCGGCGGCGGGAGCGATGCCACGCGCCTGGAAGGGCGGCACCCGGTGGCGCTCGGCGTCCCGGTCGAGCGAGCCGTAGCCGGCGGCGAGCCGCGGCTCCTCCTCGGGGGAGGGCATTTCGGGGCGGGTGTCGTGGAGCCCGAGCGGGTCGAGGATCTCGGCGCGGACGTACTCTTCGTACGGCCGGCCGGAGAGCTCGGCCACGATCTCGCCGGCGAGGGTGAGACCGAGGTTCGAGTACTGGAAGTGCCGGGCGGCCGGGTAGAGCGTCTCCTGCTCGGCCAGCCGCGCGCGCACCTCGTCGCGCGTCGGGAAGGCGAACTCGGGCGCCGACCAGTACGGGAAGTCGGACTCGCGCGGCAGACCGGCCGAGTGGGTGAGTAGCCCCCAGACGGTCACCGCCGGCCCGTCGGGGTACGCCTGCTCGAGGGTGAACCAGGGCAGGTGCTCGCCCACCGTGTCGGAGAGGGAGAGCTCGCCGGCGTCGCGGAGCTGCATCACGCCGACGGCGGTGAAGAGCTTCGAGATCGAGCAGATCGAGTAGACCGTCTCCGGCGTGGCCGGAGTGCCGGCCTCCCGGTCGGCGAGGCCGAACCCCCGGCTCCAGACGAGGTCGCCGTCGTAGACCACCGCCGCCGACATCCCGGGCACCTGCTCGTAGTCGCGCTGCGCGTCCATCCAGGTCTCGAGCAGCCGGATCGACTCGGCCACCCGCGGATGCTCCACGAGCGGCCGCGCGGCCTCGACGGCCGGCTCGGCCGGCGGCGCCTGAACGGCCGAGACCGCCCCGGCGCCGGTTGCGGCCAGCGCCGTGAGGAGCAGAGAGGGGAGCACGAGCCGGGGGCGTGGTGCATGTCGCATCGGAGGGTCTCCTTCCGGTCGATTGGAGGAGCGAGCTTACCGCTACCCCTCGTACGCCCGCTTCACCTCGGCGATGTCGATCTTCTTCATGCCCATGATCGCGTTCATCGCGCGCTTCGCGCCCTCGGACTCGGCGTCGGCGAGGAGCTCCGGGACGATCGTCGGCACGACCTGCCAGGAGAGGCCGAAGCGGTCCTTCAGCCAGCCGCACTGCTGCGCGTTCGGATCGCCGCCCTCTCCCAGCTTCTCCCAGTAGTGGTCGATCTCCTCCTGCGTGTCGCACATGATCTGGAGCGAGACCGCTTCGTTGAAGGTGAAGTGCGGGCCGCCGTTGAGCGCGGTGAACGTCTGACCGTCGAGCACGAACTCGACGATCATCGCCGAGCCCGGCTCCTTGCCGTGGTGCTCGCGGCCCGCCTCGCTGTAGCGGCCGACGCTCACGACGCGCGAGTCGGGAAAGATCGAGACGAAGTGCTCGGCGGCCACCTCCCCCTGATCGTCGAACCAGAGACAGGGGACGATGCGCTGGATCTTCGGCATGGGTGCTTCTCCTCTCGGGTCGCGCGACGGCCGGGAGAGGCCGCCACTACCCGGACGT
>CAZLLV010000280.1:0-8614 GCA_964560325.1 uncultured Thermoanaerobaculia bacterium
GGCGCTTTGCGGGGGGGCGGGGGGGGGGGGGTGGCCCGGGGGGGCGCCCGGGGGGGGGGCGGGGGGGGCGGCGAGCGTGCGGCTGGCGATCGAGGGGTGGGGGGCGGAGCGGATCGGGCACGGGGTGCGGTGTGTGGAGGATCCGGCGCTGGTGGAGCTGATCGTGGAGCGTGGGATTCCGCTCGAGGTCTGTCCGACGAGTAATTTGCAGACGAGCACGATCGACCGTTGGGAGGAGCATCCGTTGCCGGCGCTGCTCGCGCGGGGGGTGAGGGTGACGCTGAACACGGACGATCCGTCGATCAGCGGGATCGACCTGGCGCACGAGTACCGGGTGGCGGAGGAGAAGCTGGGGCTCTCGGAAACGGACCTCCGGAAGTTGCAGGAAAACGCGCTCGCGGCGGCGTTCCTGAGCGACGAGGAACGCCAGGCGCTGCTCGATCGAATGTAGGGGCGTAGTTTTTGTCTCCGCCCGGCGCGGGAGGGGGGTGGGGGTGGTTGGAAGGTTCGGTGGCAGGGGCCGGGGGCGGGGGCTCCCGTCGCCGGGGACCGGCGTTCGCTTGCTGGGTGGAGGGTGAGTGGGCTCCGCCTCGGCTTCGGCTCCCTGCGCGGGGATCGTTGCCCGCCCACAGGCTCGAAAGCGGGGTCGCCTCAGACGCCCCCGGACGACGGGAGCCCCCGCCCCCGGCCCTTTCAGCGATCGGTGGTGGCAGTGAGGGCCTTCCTCCGGCCGGTGGTGCGCTCCGGATCGTCTACGATGGGTGCTCTGTTTCCTTTCCTCGTCATGAATCACTCGTTTCATCGAATCGACGCAGTCCGGGCCCGCGAGCCATACACCTTGTGGGTCCGGTTTGGCGACGGAATCGAGCAGGTGATCGACCTGGAGCCGGTGCTCGAAGGGCAGATCTACGGACCGCTTCGGGACCCGGCCTTGTTCGCTCAGGCCACGGTCGACCCGGAGGTCCACACCGTCGTCTGGCCCAACGGCGCCGACTTCGATCCGGCCATCCTCCACGACTGGCCCGACCACGCCATGGCCGCCCTCGCCCGCAAGTGGACGAAGGTCAGTGCCTGATCGATCACCAGATACCGGCTGTTCGGCCAGCTCCCTCTCCCCCCTCCACCGGTGTGGGGACGTAGGCACCTCGCCGAAATGATCCAAACCTCCCATCGAACCCCTCCGACACCGCCGGAGCCACGTCGTGCCGGGGGCGTCGCGGGGCGGAGGCTCCCGTCGACCGGGGGCGTCTGAGGTGCCGCCGCTCTCGACCAAGACGGCGTGCACGTCCGCCACGCGCGGCGCCGAAGCCGAGGCGGAGCCCCCGTACCCATCACCCAGCAGTCGAACGCCGGTCCCCGGCGACGGGAGCCTCCGCCCCGCGACGCCCTCCACCCCTCCCCTCCCCGAAGTCACCCCCCCTCCCAGATCCTTCGCTTCGCTCAGGATGACAAGGTGGTGCCCCCTCGCCGCCCACTCCCGCCGCGTCCACCCTTGACGCCTGCCGCCCCACGCGGTCAAATCTTCCCGCCGCACCCGAACCAAACCGCGCACCGACCCGGAGGCCGCCCATGACCTCGCTCCGCCCCCTGCTCGCCGCCGCCTCGCTCCTCGCCGTCCTCCTCGGCCTCACCACCCTCGTCTCCCAAACCGCCTGCACCCCCGCCGACGACGGCCCCGCCGTCTCCCGCTCCGCCGAGCCCGACGCCGACTATCGCTTCCCCGTCCGCCAGGACGGCCTCGTCGGCTTCATCGACGGCACCGGCGAGCTCGTCGTCGAACCGAAGTACCGCGCCGCCGGCCCCGAGGGCGAAGGCCTCATCCCCGTCCGCATCGGCGAAGGGTGGGGCTACATCGACTTCGCCGGCGAGTGGGTCATCGAACCGAGCTTCGACGACGCCGGCCGCTTCGCCGAAGGCCTCGCCCCCGTCGGCGTCAGCGGCCGCGGCGGCTACGTCAACCCCGACGGCCAGATGGCCATCACCAACGAGTACCAGGGCGCCCGCAGCTTCTCCGAAGGACTCGCCGCCGTCCGGGTCGGCGACCTCTGGGGCTTCCTCGACGAAACCGGCGCGATGGCGATCGAACCCGCCTACGCCGAAGCGCGCGACTTCTCCCAGGGCCTCGCCGCCGTCCGCACCGACGACGGCCTCTGGGGCTTCGTCGACCCCACCG
Source organism: uncultured Thermoanaerobaculia bacterium (assembly GCA_964560325.1). Classification (GTDB taxonomy): domain Bacteria; phylum Acidobacteriota; class Thermoanaerobaculia; order Multivoradales; family DATKCC01; genus CAZLLV01. The sequence continues at coordinate 2,174 of CAZLLV010000280.1, forward strand.
GCGCGACCGTGATCGAGCCGCGCTGGAGCGACGCCTACACCTTCTCCGAAGACCGCGCCGTCATCCGCGGCGAAGACGGCGCCTTCGGCTTCATCGGACGCGACGGCGAGGTACTGATCGAGCCCACCCTCTTCGGCGCCCGCTCCTTCTCCGAAGGGCTCGCCGCGGTCAAGATCGGCAGCAAGTGGGGCTACATCGACGCCTCCGGCAACCGGGTGATCGAGCCGACCTTCGACGACGCGCGCGCCTTCTCCGACGGCCGCGCCGCGATCCGCGACCGGAGTGGGAGCTGGGGCTTCATCGACACCCAGGGCGAAATCGTGATCCCGCCCGCCTACCCGCGCGTCGAGGACTTCGACCACGGCCTGGCGATGGTCACCGAGGGCGAAAGCTACGGCTACATCGATACCGCCGGCGCCTGGATTTGGCAACCTTCGAACTGAGGATGCCGGGCGGCCACCCTCAGTTCGCCGAAACGTCCTCCGATGTCGGCGCCTCCTCCGGCGTCGCGTTCTCCCGGTAGGCGGCGAGGTCGCGGAGCGCGCGACGTAGCAGCGGCGAGTCGGCCTCGGTGTAGCAGGAGACCCGCGCCGAGAGCATGTCGTCGGTCCACGCCACCCACGGCTCGAGCTCCGCGAACACCTCCACGCACGCCGGCTCGCCACCCGATCCACGCTCCGGCTCGGGGAGCGCCGCGGCGAGGTTGAGGCGGGTCGCGAGGCGCTCATGGTCCGCGAGCCCGACGGCGAACGGCTCCTCGAGCGCTGCGTACAGCTCCTGCGCCAGCGCCGGCGACGCCTCGCCCAGCCGGATCGCCATCCGGAAGGCGACGCTCAGCAGATCGGGCTGGATCCACGGATCGGTCCGGAGCCGGCGGAAGAGCGAGTCGAGGTAGAACGCCGCGGTCCTCGGATTGTCGTCGTAGAGCTCGATCAGCGCCAGGAGCGCCTCGCTCTCCGCCGGCACGGTCGCGTCGAGGGCGCGCGCCAGCTCCCGCGCCCGCTCGAACGCCGCGCTCCCCTCCCCCCCGTCCTCCGCCGTGTAGGCCAGCGCCCGGGCGAGCGCAACGCGGTCGACCCGGTGCCGCGGCAGCCTCCCCTGCCGCTCCCAGGAAGCGCGCACGTCGGCCCACTCGCCGTGCAGGTAGGCCTGCCGCGCCCGGTGCGCGGCGCGCGGCAGGCCGGGCGGACGGGCGGGCAGGTCGGAGAAGAACGCGCCTCGGGCGAGGCGGGCGTCTTCGGCCAGCCGCCATCGCCCGTCCTCGCCCTCTCGGCCGTCCCCGAGCTGGGGCCGATCCACTCCCAGCCGATCGATCCCCAGCTCCTGGGCCCGCCGGGCGAGCTCCTCGATCTCGAAGCCGCCCGTCTGTCCCAGGTTGCGGGCGAAGCCGAACTCGATCACCGGGCGATCGTCGGTGTGGATCGGCGTCGCGGGCGTGACCAGGTCGCGGGCGAGCTCGGGGCCGCCGACGAAGCCGGAGTAGAAGCCGGCCGCGCCCTCCACACCCCAGGTCCGCGGCAGCGCGCTCCGGTACGGCTCCTCCCCGGCGCGCCGCTCCACCCGCTCCCAGTCGTGAACGAGCGGGGCCGCGCTCGCGACCAGGAGGAGATCCTGCGACAGCGTCTGCCAGCTCTCGACCGAGTCGAAGACCGAGCCGAGCGTGGCGTAGGCGGTGCGGACGACCGACGCGTCGACCTCGTAGCCCTGGAGCCACTGGAGGAAGAGCCCGCCGTCGGCCAAGCGCGCGCGGGCGGCGCGGTAGAGCTCCTGGCTGAACAGGCTCGAGATCCCGGCCCGGTACGGGTTCGAAGGCTCGGAGAAGATCACGTCCCAGCGCTGGTTCGTGGTGAGCAGGAGCTCCCTGCCGTCGCCCACGATGACCTCGACCTTCGGGTGGTCGAGCACGTCGTGGTTGACCGGGGCGCACCACTCCGCCACCCGCAGGATCGCCGGCTCGAGCTCGACCACGTCGACCCGCTCGATCGACGGCACCTCGGCGAGCCAGCCGGCGGTCGAGCCGGTGCCGAGGCCGATCACCAGCGCCGTCTTCGGTTCCGGGTGGAGCATCGAACCGATCAACCCGCCCATCACCTGCGTCCCCGCGTCGCCGAGGGCACTGCCGTCCGACTTGCCGTTGACCAGGAATGAGTAGCCGGCCGAGCCGACGAGCGCCACCGAGCTCTCCAGCCCCTCCGCCTCCCAGAGCAGATCGGCACGCGCGGCCCGGATCTCCGCCCGTGTCCCGTTCGCCGTCGCCGGCGGCTCTCCGAAGCGGCCGGCGCCGATCCCGGAGTGGCGCCAGAACGCCGTCGGTCCCGGTGCCGCGGCCAGGGCGAGGCCGACGACGCCGAGCAGGACCGTGGCTCCGAGCGCGGTGGCCGAGGCGCCGGCCCGCCCGGGCTCGCCGCCGTCGCTCCGGCGCGACGCGACGGCCGCCGCGGTGAAGGCGAGCGCCGCGAGGAGCGCCACCGTCGCCCGCCAGGTGCCGGGGGCGGTGAGGAGCGGCAGGAGGCCGAAACCGCCGCCGATCGATCCGGCGATCGCACCGGCGGTGTTCCAGCCGTAGGCGAGGCCGACCCCCTTGCCCACCGCCCGGCGCCCGCGGCCGAGGACGCCGACCAGGAGCGGGAACTGGTAGCCCGCGACGAGCGCCGCCGGCAGCACCACCACCGCGGTCACCAACGCCCAGGCCACGACCAGGACCGCGAACCCGCCGCCCGCCGCACCGCCCGACGCCTCGATCGCCGGGTCGATCCAGCGGAGCGCCAGGAGCGCGATCCGGTCGCCCAGGGCGAACGGCACCGCGAGAGCGACCGCTTCGAGCGCACAGGTGAGGGCGAAGCCGGCGAGGGTCGGCCGGGGCCGCGCGCCGTAGAGCAGGCCCCCGGCGCCGATCCCGAGGAGGGCCACCGCCAGGATCAGCCCGAACGTGTAGGAGGTGCCGCCGAGGATCGGCGCGAGCATCCGGTACCAGACGAGCTCCATGACGAAGAAGGCGAAGCCGGCGAGCGCCGCGGCGGTTAGCACCAGCCCGAGCGGTGCCGCACGCTCGCCCGGCGGCTCGGGGCGCTCGGGCGGGGCCGCCTCCCGCACGTCCGCTCCGCCGGTCGCCTTGCCGGCGAGGCCGAAGGCTGCGGCCGCCACCGCCAGGTTGAGGAGCGCGGCCGTCCAGATCGTGCCCCGGATGCCGAGGTGCTCGAGCGCCAGGAACGTCGCGACCAGCGCCCCCGCGACCGCGCCGAGGGTGTTGGCGCCGTACAGCAAGCCGACGCCCCGCCGCTCCCGATCCTCTCCCGCCGGCCCCCCGGAGATCGCCCGAACCGCCGCCGGCAGGGTGCCGCCCATCCAGAAGGCCGGCAGGCCGAGAACCGCGACGGAGAGCGCGAGCCGTACGGCGGTGCCGCCGGCGAACCCGAGCGCCTCGCTGCCGCCGAGGGCGAAGTAGAGGGCGCGGACCGCCAGCACCAGGGCCGGGGTCGCCGCCGCCGCCAGCGCGATCCCGACCTCGAGCCGAGCATAGAGCCGAAGCGGGTCGCGCGCTCGATCCGCCCGCGGTCCCAAGAGCAGCGCACCCGCGCCCAGCCCGCCCATGAAGATCGCGAGCACCGCCGCCGACGCCGTGGTCGACGCTCCGAAGACGAGCCGCAGCAGGCGGAACCAGGCGACCTGGTAGGCCAGGCTGCAGAAGCCGCTCGCCAGGAGCAGGAGGGCGACGCGGCGGGCGGATGGGGAGGCGCGGAGGTCGATGCCGGAGACTACTCCGCCGTCAGTGGCGCCGGGGGCCGGTCCGCATGCCAGCGCGCCAGGTCGCGCCGCGCCGCGCGCCCGAGCGGGTGATCGTTCTCCCGGTAGCAGACGACCCGGGCCTCGAGGATTCCCTCGCTCCAAGGCACCCACGGCTCGTAGGCCGCGAAAGCCTCCACACAGGCCGACCGGTCGACGCTCCGAGCCACCAGCAACCGGGTCAGAAGCCGGCGCTCGTCGAGGAGGCCGGCCGCGAACGGCTCGGACAGCAGATCGAACAGCCGCCGGGCGAACGCCGGATCGTGCCGGGCGAGCCGGGCGGCGCTCCGCAGCCACGAGGTCATGAAGCCGGTCTGCACCCACGGGTCGGTCCGCGCGGCGCGCAGCATCGCCTCGTAGTGGCGGGCGGCGGCGCGTCCGTCGCCCCGCCGCTCGGCGAGCACGGCCAGCACCCCCTCCGCCTCCACCGGGGAGAGCTCCCGGAGCCCCTCGGCGAGATCCGCGGCCGCGGGATCGCCGGCCAGCGCCAGGGCCTGGGCGAGGGCGAGCCGGTCGATCGGGTGCTCCGGCTGTTCCTGCTGGTCCGCCCAACCCCGCCGCACCGCCTGCCAGTCGCTCGCCAGGTAACGCCGCCGGAGCTCCCGGCGCCGCTCGGCCGCCTCGTCCTCCGGATCGGCGACCGGCGGCACGACGCCGTGGAGGCTGCCGCGGACGAAGCGGGCGTCCTCCACCCGTCGCCAGTCGAGCCCGCCGGCCGCGAAGGCGGGGCGATCCGCTCCCCGCTCCCGCGCGAGCGCCGTCAGGTCGTCGACGTCGAACAGCCCCTTGCGGCCGAGGTTGCGGACGAAGCCGAACTCGATCACCGGCCGGTCGTCGGTGTCGATCCGCGCCTCCTCGGCGAGCCACCGGGCGAGCGGCGGCGCGGCGACGAAGCCGGAGTAGAAGCCGGCGGCGCCGGAGACGCCCCAGGCCTGGTCGAGGGCGCTCCGGTACGGCTCGCGTGCGGACCGCCGCGCCACCCGCGCCGCGTCGTGGCGGATCGGCTCTCGCGTCGCCACCAGCAGCAGGTCGCCCGGCAGCGTGCGCCAGGTCTCGACCGAGTCGAAGACCGAGCCGAGCGTGGCGTAGGCGGTGCGCACCACGGTCGAGTCGACCTCGTAGCCCTGGAGCCACTTGAGAAAGACCCCGCCCTCCTTCAGCCGCTCGCGCGCCGCGCGGTAGAACTCCTGGCTGAACAGGCTCGAAACACCCGCCCGGTAGGGGTTCGAGGGCTCGGAGAAGATCAGGTCGTAGCGCTTGCTCGTGGTGAGCAGCAGCTCCCGGCCGTCGCCCACGATCACCTCGACCTCCGGGTGGTCGAGCACGTCGTGGTTGACCGCCGCGCACCACGCGGCCACCCGCAGGATCGCCGGCTCGAGCTCGACCACGTCGACCCGCTCGATCGACGCCACCTCGGCGAGCCAGCCGGCGGTCGAGCCGGTGCCGAGGCCGATCACCAGCGCCGAGCGGGGCTCGGGGTGGAGCATGGAGCCGACCAGCCCGCCCATCACCTGGGTGCCGGCGTCGCCGATCGCGCTGCCGTCCGCCTTGCCGTTGACCACGAAGCTGTAGCCGCTCCCCCGCACCAGGGCCACCGAGCTCTCCCGCCCGTCCGCCTCCCAGAGCACCCGCGCCTGGTGCGCGTGGCGATCGGCGCGCAGGCCGTTCGGCTCGTCCGGCAGCTCGCCGTAGCGGCCGGCGCCGATGCCGGCGTGGCGCCAGACCGAGGTCGGGCCGAGCGTCGCGACCAGCGCGAGCGAGGCGGCCGCGAGCGCACCCACCGCCGCCGGCCGGCGCCAGCCGCGGCGCTCCCCTCCGCGCGCCATGGCGACGCCGGCCGCGATCAGGGCGAGCACCGCCAGCAGCCCGGTCGTGGCGCGCCAGGTGCCGGGCGCCGAGAGGAGCGGCAGCAGGCCGAAGCCGCCGGCGATCGAGCCCGCGATGGCGCCCGCGGTGTTGGCGGCGTAGGCGAAGCCGACCTCGCGCCCGACGCCGCTGCGGCCCGCCCCCAGGATGCCGACCAGGAGCGGGAACTGGTAGCCCGCCACGAGCGCCGCCGGCAGCACCACGATCGCGGTCACCACCGTCCAGGCGGCGACCAGGCCGCCGAAGCCGAAGGCCCCGAGATCGAGGAGGACGAGCGACAGCCAGGCCAGCCGGTCGCCCAGCCAGAAGGGTACGGCGAGGGCGAGCGCTTCGAGGGCGCAGGTGAAGGCGAAGCCGAGAAGCGTCGGCCGCACGCGCTCGGAGCCGAGGGCGTAGACGAGCCCGCCCGCGCCGATGCCGAGCAGGGCCACGGCCAGGATCAACCCGAAGGTGTAGGAAGTGCCGCCCAGGATGGGCGCCAGCATCCGGTACCAGACCAGCTCCATCAGGAAGAAGGCGAAGCCGACGAGCGCCGCGGCGGTGAGCACCAGGGCGAGCGGCGCCCGCCGGTCCGGAGGCGCCCCGGCCGGGGCGGCCGCGGCCGGGGCCACTTCGGGCGCCAGAGCGGCCGCGGCCGGAACCGGCAGGCTCCGCGACATCGACCGGGCGCCGACCGCGACCAGCAGGTTGAGCAGCGCCGCGACCCCGATCGAGCGGCGGATGCCGAGGAGCTCGACGGCGGCGAAAGAGGTGACCAGCGCGCCCACGACCGCGCCGAGGGTGTTGACGGCA
>CAZLLV010000281.1:0-8156 GCA_964560325.1 uncultured Thermoanaerobaculia bacterium
GGCGATCCGACAGAGCTCTTCACCGCCAGGGGCAACTTCGGCGCCCTCCGCTGGTCACCCGACGGCTCGAAGATCGCCTTCGTCAGCTACCGCGACGACCACTCCTTCATCGGCGTCTACGACCGTGAAGCCGACGAGATCCGCTGGATGGCGCCGTCGGTCGACCGCGACGACTGGCCGGTCTGGTCCCCGGACGGCGGCCGGATCGCCTTCGTTCGCTCGCCGGGCGCGCGGGCCGGGGAGCGCTTCGACCTGACCGCCGGCAACCCCTTCTCGATCCGGATCGCCGACGCGGCGACCGGCGAGGCGCGCGAGATCTGGCGCTCCCCGGACGCGGAGCCGGGCGAGGAGGCGGGCGGCTTCGCGCAGTACTACCCCACCGTGCCGCTGCGCTGGGTCGCCCCGGACGACGGTCCCGGACGCCTCCTCTTCACCTCCGAGCACACCGGCTGGCTGCACGTCCACTCGATCCCCGAGACCGGCGGCGCAGCGGTCGACCTCACGCCGGGTCCCTGCGAGACCGAGGCGAGCGCCGTCACCGACGACGGCCGCACGCTCGTCTTCTCCTCGAACTGCGATGACCTCGACCGCCGCCACCTGTGGCGGGTCCCGACCTCCGGCGGCACTCCGATGCCGGTTTCGACCGGCGACGGGATCGAGACCGACCCGGCGATCTTCGGCGCGGGCGACGCGGAGCGCCTCGCCTTCCGGCGCGCCACCGCCCGCCGGCCGCAGGCGATGGTCGTCGCGCGGCTCGACGGCACCGAGCCGCGGGTTCTCGGACCGGAGCTGCCGGCCTCGTTCCCGGTCGAGGCGCTGGTCGAGCCGACGCCGGTGGTACTCGAAGCCTCCGACGGCCTGGTGATCCACGCCCAGCTCTTCGTGCCTCCGGGGGAGCCGGGCGCGGCGAAGCGGCCGGCGGCGATCTTCCTCCACGGCGGGCCGATCCGGCAGATGCTCCTCGGCTTCCACTACTCCGACTACTACGCCCGCACCTACGCCATGAACCAGTATCTGGCGAGCCGCGGCTACGTGGTCCTCGCCCTCAACTTCCGCGCCGGCATCGGCTACGGCCGCGACTTCCGCCGCGCCCCGGGGCAGGGGCCGCGCGGCGCCACCGAGTACCAGGACGTGCTCGCCGCCGCCCGCCACCTGCGCGAGCGGAGCGACGTCGACCCGGAGCGGATCGGCCTCTGGGGCGGCTCGTACGGCGGCTACTTGACCGCCCTCGGCCTGGCGCGCGACTCCGAGCTCTTCGCCGCCGGCGTCGACCTCCACGGCGTCCACGACTGGGCGCTCCGGGCGACCGATTTCATGGAGGGCGGCGCCTGGGGGCTGACCGACGAGCTGCTGGAGGCGGCCCGCTCCTCGTCACCGGTCGCCGCTCTCGAAACCTGGACGTCGCCGGTCCTCCTGATCCACGGCGACGACGACCGCAACGTCCTGTTCCTCCAGACGACCGACTTGGTCCAGCGGCTTCGCGAGCGGGACGTGGAGGTCGAGACGGTGGTGCTGCCGGACGAGGTCCACGGGTTCCTGCGCCACGCGAGCTGGCTGCGCGCGCTCGAGGCCGCCGACCGCTTCTTCGAGCGCCACCTGTCGCGGCCGGCCCCGGCGGACGAGTGACGGTGTGAGACACTAGCGAGCGCGCCGCGGCGCCCGTCCGCAGCCGCTCTCCCCGTCATGCCCCGCGCTTCGAGGCTCGTCCGCACCCTCCGGTCCGTCCCCCTGGTCGCCGGCATCGTCGGCATCCTGGCCGGCGGCGCGCTCCTGGTCTTCCGCCTCTCCCCCGTCTGGATCGGGCTCTCGGTCCTGGCGGTCGGGATCTTCGCCCTGTCGGTGGCCCACTACTGGGAGCGCCGGGGCGCGCTCACCGCCTGGATCCCCTTCCTCCTCGGCGCCGCGGTCCTGCTCGGCGGGCTCGTCCTCTGGCGCGACCTGCGCGCGGCCGAGACCGAGGATCTCGTCGGCCGGTTGGCGCACGAAGAGCGGACGGCCCGGCGCGAGGTCGACGCGGTGCTCGAGTCGATGGTCGAAACGGTGGAGGATCTCGCCGGCTCGGACGACATCCCCCGCTCTCGCGCCGAGGTGCTCCGGAGGATCGAGGCGGCGTTCGACGCGAACCCGCCGCTCCTGGCGGTCGAGATCGTGACCGCGGACGGCCGGGTGCGCGAGTTCCGCAAGCGCCCCGGGGTGCCCGAGATCGTGGTGCAGGGGTCGCGCGCCCGCGGGTTGCTCGATCGCGCGACCGAGCGGGCGCGGCGAACGGAGCGGCCGCAGATCGTCGGCCCGTTCCCCGGCCCGCGGGGCGAGCAGATCGTGCGCGTCCTCGTGCCGCTCACCGCCGGCACCGCCGGGGGCGCCACGCTCTCCGGCCTCTTCTCCGCCGAGGAGTCGTTCTCGACCCTGCGCGACGAGATCGCGCCTCGGTTCGCCCTGCGCGTCGTGGCCGGCGGCGTCGAGCTCTTCGGCACGGGCGAGCCGGCCGCGGGGCTGCCGGTGCGGCGGGTCCCGCTCGACGCGCCCGGCGAGACCGGGTGGACGATCGAGATCGCCCCGACCGAGGCGCTGCTCGAGGAGGAGCGCAGCGGGCTCGCCGAGATCGCCCTCGGGACGAGTGTCGCCCTGGCGCTGCTGCTGACGCTCAGCACCTGGTTCGGCGAGCGCGCCGCGCGCCGGGCGCGGGCCTTCGAGAGCGCGGTCGCCGAGCGCACGGCGGAGCTCGAAGCGGCGCGCGCCGAGGCGCAGGAGGCGAACGAGGCGAAGGACCGCTTCCTCGCCATGCTCGGCCACGAGCTGAGAAACCCGCTGGCGTCGATCAACACCGCTCTCGAGGTCCTGCGCCGCCAGGGTGCGGCCGACCCGGCGGGCGAGGTGCGGATGCGCGGCATCGTGCAGCGGCAGATGGACCACATGGCACGGCTGGTCGACGACCTGCTCGACGTGTCCCGGATCGAGCGCGGCAAGCTGCCGCTGAAGCTCGAATCGGTCGACCTCGCCGCGCTGGTGCGGCACCTGGCGGACGCCGAGCGCGCCCGCATCGAGGAGGCGGGCCTGCGCTTCGAGCTCGACGTCGCCGAGCGCCCGCTCTGGATCGACGGCGACCCGACACGGCTCACCCAGGTGATCTACAACCTGCTCTCGAACGCCGCCAAGTTCACCGAGCCCGGCGGGACCATCCGGCTCTCCGCGCGGCCCGACCCCGCGAGCGGTGACGGTGCCGGGACCGCGCGGGTGGCGGTCGAGGACAGCGGCGCCGGCATCGCCCGCGAAGACCTCGAGCGGATCTTCGAGCCGTTCGCGCAGACCGAGCTCGGCGTCGAGCGCTCGACCGGTCTAGGGCTCGGCCTGCCGATCGTCAAGGGGCTGATCGAGTCGCACGGCGGCACCATCCGCGCCGAGAGCTCCGGCCCCGGCCACGGCACCACGCTCCGGATCGAGCTGCCCCTGCGGCCCGCGCCCGAGCCGGCGGCCGCGGAGCCGGCGAAGCCCCGCCGCGAGGCCGAGGCCGCCGGGCGGCGCATCCTGGTGATCGACGACCACGCCGACTCGCGCGAGGCGCTGCGCGACCTGCTCCAGGTCTTCGGCCACGAGGTCGAGGTGGCGCGGGACGGCGAAGAGGGAGTGCGGGCCGCCGCCGAGGGCGCCGCCGACGGCCTGGAGGTGGTGATCTGCGACATCGGCCTGCCCGGCCAGCTCGACGGCTACGCCGTGGCCGAGGCGCTGCGCGAGGCTCCGGAGACGGGCGGCCTCCGCCTGGTGGCGCTCACCGGCTGGGGCGACGAGAGCTCGATCCGCCGCGCCCTCGACGCCGGCTTCGACCACCACCTCACGAAGCCGGTCGATCCGAAGCTCCTTCGCGAAATCCTCGCAGAGGAGAGCTGATCGCCCCTCCGCACCCCGCCCCGGTCTACCGCGTCCGGAGCACCAGCCGCCGCGCGAACGCCCTCTCGAACAGCTCCGCCTCTTTGCGCGCCTCCCAGAGCTCGGTGTACGGCGGCTCCTCGGCGAGCACCGTCACCCGCACCGTCCGCTTGCCGATCTTCACCTCCACGTCGCGCACCCGCCCGGAGCGCGAGCGCTCGAGCTTGCCGGCGAGGCGCAGGCAGAGAGCGAGCGGCAGGAAGAGGTCGCCCTCGCGCTCCGAGAGCACCGTCTCGAGCTCCCCCGGCTTCGGGTTGCCCCGGTAGTGGTAGCGGACCAGGAGCGTCAGGAGCGCCTGCTCGCCGTGGGTGAAGCCGGCGAGGGGCGAGGTCTCGACCAGGTAGGCGCCGTGGGCGTCGTGGTCGTGCTCGCTCACCACCTTGCCGACCTCGTGCAGTCGGACCGAGGTCTCGAGCAGCCGCGCCGCGCCGTCGCCGCCGCCGTGGATCGGCCGCAGCTCGTCGTAGAGCCGCCGCGCCAGGTGACCGACGCGCGCCACGTGCTCGGGCGACGGCGGGTGACGGCGGCCGAGGTTGTCGACGGTGAAGCGGCGCACGTCGGGGAGCAGGTGCGGCGGCGGCAGGAAGTGGCGGTAGAACGCGCCCTCGCGGATGCCCTGGCCGCCGATCCAGATCCCCGGCGCGCCCGCCTCGCGCAGCAGCCAGCGGAAGACGAGGGCTCCGGCGACCACCACGTCGGCCCGGTCGGGATTGATGCCGGAGATCGACGCCCGGCGGGCGGCGGTCGAGCCGAGGAGCTCCTGCGTCAGGTCCTCGAGGTCGGCGCGCTCCAGCAGGTAGCCGTGGAGGGCGAGCGGGTAGCTCCGCCGCCGCTGGACCGCCTTCGCCAGGTTGCGGATCGTGCCGCCGATGCCGATCAGCGGTGCTCCGTCCTGCGCCATCGCGCGGGCGGTCCGGCGGAGCCGCTTCGCCACCCGGGCCTCGAGCGCCGCCACCTCCTTCGGGCGCGGCGGGTCGGACTGGAGGAACGCCTCGGTCATCCGGACCGCGCCGAGCGGGTGGGACTCGGCGCTCGCCGGGCGCCGGTCGACCAGGCGGGCGACCTGCGCGCTGCCGCCCCCCAGGTCGATCGCCCAGCCGTCGCGGATCGCGAAGCTGTTGGCGACCGCGAGCGCCCCGAGCCGCGCCTCCTCCGGCCCAGAGAGAACGCGCAGGTCGAGCCCGAGCCGCCGCGCCTCCCGCTTCACGACCCCGTCGTCGTCGGCGTCCCTCACGGCGCTCGTCGCGAGCACCTCCAGGGACCCGAGACCGGTCGCCTCGGCGTAGTCGGCGAAGAGGACGAGCGCCTCCCGCGCCCGCTCGAGCCCGACCGGGTCGAGCCTTCCTTCGGCGAGACCGCTCCCGAGCCGGATCGGCTCCTTGATCTGGTCGACGATCTGAAACCAGCGTCCGGGCTCGTAGGCGTAGACGACTAGCCGGGCGGAGCTCGAGCCCAGGTCGACGATGCCGACGCGCCGGGCGCCTCCGCGCTCCGCGGCCTCCTCAGGCGGGGCCGTCATTCCAGATCTCGACCAGCTCGGCCCAACCCGAATCGGTGGAGCTCGCCGGTGCGCTGTCGTCGCGCGGCACCGCCGCCGCCTCGACCGTCCGCTCCTCGGCCCGCCGGATGAACGTCTCCTGCGCGGCGCGGCCCGGCGCGCCCTCGGGCGGTCGGCGGAGCTCGTAGGTGCCGTCCGGCCGGCAGTCCCAGATCGTCGTGTCGTCGCGGCGGTAGACCTCCAGGATCGCGTCGATCTCGCGGCGCACCCCCGGGTCGAGGATCGGCACCACGCTCTCGACGCGGTCGTCGAGGTTGCGGCGCATCCAGTCGGCCGAGCCGATGAAGTACTCCGGATCGCCGTCGTTCTCGAACCGGAAGAGCCGGCTGTGCTCCAGGAAGCGGCCGACGAGACCGAAGACGCGGATCGTCTCCGACTGCCCCGGCACCCCGGGGCGCAGGCAGCAGAGGCCGCGCACGTTGAGCTCGATCGGCACCCCGGCGCGGCTCGCGTCGTAGAGCTCGCGGATCACGTCCGGGTCCTGGAGCTGGTTCATCTTGGCGACGATCCCGGACCGCCGGCCGGCGCGCGCATGGTCGGCCTCGCGGCGGATCCGCTCGACGAAGCGGGAGCGCATGTCGTGGGGAGCGATCAGCATGTGCCGGGTACGGCCGAAGGGGAGCGCGCCGGTCAGCGCGTTGAAGACCATCGTCGCCTCTTCGCAGATCGCGGGATCGGCGGTCAGCACGCCGAGGTCTTCGTACACCCGCGCCGTGCCGGTGTGGTAGTTCCCGGTCCCGAAGTGGACGTAGCGCCGGATCCCCCCTCCTTCCTCGCGCACCACCAGCGCCAGCTTGACATGCGTCTTCAGTCGCTCGACGCCGTACGAGACGTGCACCCCCTCCTGCTCGAGGAACTTCCCCCACGCCATGTTCGGCGCCTCGTCGAAGCGCGCGGTGATCTCGACCAGCACCGCCACCTGCTTGCGCCGGCGCACCGCCTCGGCGAGCGCGCGCACGATCGGCGAGTCGCTGCTCGTCCGGTAGATCGTGAGCTTGATCGCGAGCACGCCCGGATCGACCGCGGCCGCCTCCAGGAAGCGCAGCACCGAGGTGTCGAACGAGTGGTACGGGTGATGGAGCAGGACGTCGCCGCGCGCGATCTCGTCGAAGAGCGCCGACGGCTCGGGTCCGAGCCCCTGGAGGCGCGGGTGGGTGACCGGCTCGTGCGGCGGGTAGCGGAGGTCGGGCCGGTCGTCCGGCCGAAAGGCGGTCAGGTCGCTCACCCCGAGCGGCTCCTCGGCCACGTAGACCCCGCGCTCCTCGATCTCGAGCTGCCGGGTGAGCCAGCCGAGGAGCGGCACCGGCATGCCGCGGCCGACCTCCAGGCGCACCACGCCGGCGAACCGGCGCGCCCGCAGCTCGCTCGACACCTGGTGCACGATGCTCCCCGGCTCGCGCGCCAGCTCCTCCGACAGCTCGGCCGCGACCGACGGGCCGCGGGTGCCGCGCGTGACCCGGAAGAGGTGGACCTGGGTCGGCGGCGTGTCGGGGAAGACGAGGTCGAGGCTCGCCGCGATCACCTGCTCGAGCGGCGTCCACCCGGCGCCGTCGGGCAGCGGCACCCACCGCGGCCGGTTGTTCGGCACCTTGATGCGCACGAACCGCTCCCCGTCCTCGTCCGGCACCACGACGCCCAGGTTCAGGCCGAGGTTGCTGATGAACGGGAAGGGGTGCTCGGCGTCGACCGCGAGCGGCGTGAGGATCGGCTGGACGGAGCGCCGGAAGTAGTCGCGCAGGTGGTCGCGCTGCTCCGGCGTGAGCTGGTCGTAGTCGAGGATCGGTACGCCTTCGCGGGCGAGGGCGGGGCGCAGCTCGTCGCGCAGGATGTGCGCGATGGCGGCGCCCTGGCGGATCAGCTCGCCGCGGCAGGCGGCGATCTCTTCGGCGGGGGTACGGCCGTCGAGGGAGAGCTTGGTCGTGCCGCTCCGCACCTGGATCTCGAGGTCGGAGAGGCGCTTCATGGCGAACTCGTCGTGGAGCATGCCGAGGATGCCGGCGAAGCGGACGCGTTCGAGCAGGGGGACGCCGGGGCTCTCGACGAGGTGGAGGACGCGCCGGGCGAAGGAGAGCCAGGAGAGCTCGCGGTTCAGGAAGGTGTCGTCGGCGGGTCCGCGGGTCATGGCCCTGGGGTTCTCTGGTGGTGGGGACCCGAGGGTATGCGTGGAGGGGGGTTTCGGGGGGGTGTGTCACAGGAATGTCGCGGAGTTGTCACGCGCCTTATCCCCCCCGACGGGCCGGAGCCAGGGGCTCCCGCCCGGGCGTCGGCTCCCGAGCCCGCATGGGGCGGGGGTGGTGGGCGGGAGGCCGGTGGCTTGGCAGGGGTGCTCGTGCACTGTCACCGCCGCGACCCTGGTCGGGCTGTTCCGGGCGGTTTCGGAGCCTCTTGGTGTTCGGCCGCTGGTGGCTTCGGTCGGCGTTCGTCTTCCCGGGCGCGGTGGAGCGGGCGCGTCCGCCGAGCGACCCGGTTCGGGACCCCTGGCTCCGGCCCTCCCCCCCGCCCCGTCCTTTTCGGCGTTGGGGGTTCTCGCACGCACGGCGGCCGTGGTGAACCGACCCCTTCGCCCACCTCATCCCCCACGACCCCACTGCACGGTGACGGCGAGCGGGCGGGGCGGGGTCCCCTCCGGCGGGCGTTGAGCGGCCGGCCGCTCTCGGTCTGGGCGGGGTGCACC
>CAZLLV010000282.1:0-7337 GCA_964560325.1 uncultured Thermoanaerobaculia bacterium
GGGGACGATGGGGAGGGCGCGGTCCACCCGGCCCGCTCGTCGGCGCGCGCCTCGACGCTCCTCCTGCCGGAGGCCGACGTGGCGGCGGTGCGCGAGGCGATCGCCGCCGTGCGGAGCGCCCGGCCGCAGGCCGCGGAGCCCGAGCCGTAGGGCGGGATCGTGTCCCGCCGCCTGTCCGATCCCGGGACGCGCGTCCCGGGACCGAACGCCGCGCGAGCCCGCTCCGGCCGGTCCCGGGGCGCGGCGAAACCCTTCTCCCCGGGGCTTCGTACACTTCCACGTCCTTTGGCACGCTCGGTGCTCTAGGGAGATGGCGAAAGGAGCGGTACGGCATGGGTATGGACATCGAACGCCCCGATCTCAAGAAGAAGCGGCAGAAGCAGCGGATCCTCTACGGAGCGATCATCGTGGTGGCCCTGATCGCCGTCACCTACGGCATCTCGAGCCTCGAACCGGCCGCCATGAGCGTCTCGCGCCAGAGCATCTGGCCGGGTACGGTGGAGCGGGGAACGATGATCCGCCAGGTGCGCGGCCCCGGCACCCTGGTGCCCAAGCAGATCCGCTGGATCACCACCTCGGTCGACGGCCGGGTGGAGGCCCGCCTGCTCGAGCCGGGCGTCGAGGTCGAGGCCGACTCGGTGATCCTCGAGCTGATCAACCCGCAGCTCGAGCAGCAGCTCGAGGACGCGCGGCTGGCGCTCGGCGCCGCCGAGGCGCGCCTCGCCGACCTCCAGGTGCAGCTCGAGAGCGACCTGCTCAACCAGCAGGCGCAGGCGGCGGCGATCGACTCGGACTACCAGGAGTCCCGGCTCGAGGTCGAGGCCAACGAGGAGCTGTCGAAGGACGGCCTGATCCCGGAGATCGACCTCAAGCGCTCGCGCATCCGCGAGCAGCAGCTCGAGCGGCGGGTGGGCATCGAGGGGCAGCGCATCCAGAAGACGCGCGAATCGATCCTCTCCCAGATGGCCGCCGAGCGCGCGCAGCTCGCCCAGGCCCGGGCGCTCTACGCCCTGCGCCAGGACCAGGCGGCGAGCCTCCAGGTACGCGCCGGCATCTCCGGCGTGCTGCAGGAGGTCCCGGTCGAGGTCGGCGAGCGGGTGCAGCCCGGCACCGTCCTCGCCCGCGTCGCCCGGCCGAGCGAGCTCAAAGCCGAGCTGCGGATCGCCGAGACCCAGGCCAAGGACATCGAGATCGGCCTGCCGGCCCGCATCGACACCCGCAACGGCGTGATCGCGGGCCACGTCGCCCGCGTCGATCCGGCGGTGCGCGAGGGCACGGTCCTCGTCGACATCGAGCTCGACGAGGCGCTGCCGCCCGGCGCGCGTCCCGACTTGTCGGTCGACGGCACCATTCAGATCGAGAAGCTCGAAGACGTCCTGTACGTCGGCCGCCCGACCTACGGCCAGGCCGACAGCCAGGTCGAGCTGTTCAAGCTGGTCGAGGACGGCGAGATGGCGATCCGCGTTCCGGTGCGCCTCGGCCGCGCCTCGGTCGATACGATCGAGGTGATCGAGGGGCTGAAGGAGGGCGACGAGGTGATCCTCTCCGACACCTCGCAGTTCGACGAGGTCGACCGGATCAAGCTCGAGTAACGAAACAGACGGACGACCCGGCACGTAGGAACGAGAGCAACGAACGATCGAGCCCGAGAGGGGCCTTCAGAAGACCCACGAGGAGACGAACCGAGCCATGAGCGAAGACACCCACCGTTCCCTGATCCACCTGAACGGCATCACCAAGGTCTTCTACACCGAAGAGGTGGAGACCCACGCGTTGTCGAACATTCACCTGGAGATCCAGGAAGGCGAGTACGTCTCGATCGCCGGCCCGTCGGGCTGCGGCAAGACGACCCTCCTCTCGATCCTCGGCCTCCTCGACACCCCGACGTCGGGCGAGTACTGGCTGAACGGCAAGGAGGTCGCGAACCTCTCGTTCTCCGACCGGGCCCGCATCCGGAACCGGGAGATCGGATTCATCTTCCAGGCGTTCAACCTGATCGGTGACCTGACGGTGTTCGAGAACGTCGAGCTGCCGCTGGTCTACCGCGGCGTCTCGTCGGCCGAGCGCAAGACGCGCACGCTCGAGGCGCTCGAGCGGGTCGGCATGGCGCACCGGACCAAGCACTACCCGTCGCAGCTCTCCGGCGGTCAGCAGCAGCGCGTGGCGGTCGCCCGCGCGGTGGTCGGCAAGCCGTCGATCCTGCTCGCCGACGAGCCGACCGGTAACCTCGACTCGAAGAACTCCGAGGCGGTCATGGGCCTGCTCGACGAGCTCCACGGCGAGGGCGCCACGATCTGCATGGTGACCCACGATCCGCGCTGGGCGAAGCACGCCGGCCGGAGCGTCCACCTCTTCGACGGCCGTGTGGTCGAGGAAGAGGAGGCCGCGGCACGCGCCGAGGAAGAGCTGCGGCGCGCCGGCTACGACATCTCCTGATCCGGCAGATTCCGGAGCCTACGTAGCCGGACGCGACCGACCTCGCGTTCGGCTCAGGACGGCCGGGCCGCCCGATTCCCCCCGGGCGTCCCGGCCTTTTTGCGTCCACTCCACCGGCCCGGCGAAAGAGTTTCGCTTCTGCTGTCACCTCGTGCTGACGCGGTGCCTCGGCGACCGCTCCGGACTCCGCCGGAGACGCGCCACACCGCCGTGCCGCGAGGAAAGGAGCCGCATCTTGTCCTTCCGCCGTACCGCCCCCGATCCCGTCCGCCGGCCGTGGCGCTCCGCCGCGCCGCTCGCCCTCACCCTGCTCCTGTCGGCCGCACCGGCCACCGCCGCCGGCTTTCCGCCGATCTCGGAGCGCGAGCGCGCTCTCGAGACGGTGCCGGGCCACGCCGAGGCGCCGGCCGTGGTGCTCTACCGCAACGGCCGCTTCACCATGATGGGCGCGCTCGGCAGCGAGAGCTACTCGAGCCTGCGGGTCGAGGGCCGGATCAAGATCCTGACCGACGCCGGCACCGACTACGGAGAGGTCGTGGTCCCGCACAGCGACTTCGTCCGCCTCGTCTCGTTCGAAGGCCGCACGGTGCTGCCCGACGGGCGGGAGGTGCCTCTGCCGGACGACGCGCGGTTCCAGGACACGGTGACCGGCGACAAGAGCTGGTACCGGACCAAGGCGGCGTTCCCGGCGCTCGAGCCGGGCGCGATCCTCGACTACCGCTACGAGCTCCGCTTCGAGGTCCTGAGCGACCTCTCCCCCTGGTTCTTCCACGCCGACGTGCCCACCCTCCACTCGGAGATCGTCTACTACATCCCGGAGCACGTGAGCGCCCAGCCGTGGGGAAAAGCGACCTTCGGCAGTGAGCTCCAGAGCAGCCAGCAGCGTACGGCGCAGGGTGTCGAGCTGAAGGTCTGGCTCGACGATCTGGCGCCGGTGCCGGACGAGCCCCTCTCTCCGCCGTTCGAGGATCTTTCGGGCAGCTTCCTGGTGGTGCCGACCGCGATGTTCGCCGGCGGCACCCGGTCCCTGCTGTTCGAGGATTGGAAGTCGGCCTGCAACTTCGTCGACTACTCGTACCGCGAGGTCCGGCGCCGCGACGGCCGCACGCGCTCCCGAGGCAAGGAGCTCGCCAAGGCCGCGGGACGGGAGCCGGGCGACCAGGCGCGTGCCCTCTACGCCTTCGTGCGCGACCAGATCGCTCTCGTCGACCTGCCGGGGGTGACCTCCAAGGTGGGCGAATCGCTGGACGACATGGTGCGCGAGCAGCGGGCGGACCACGCCGGCAAGGCGCTGATCCTCGAAGCGATGCTCGACGCCGCGGGCCTGCGGCCGGAGCTGGTCTGGGCCGCCGACCGCCGCTTCGGGCGCATCGACACGTCGGTCGCCAGCCCTGGCTGGTTCGAGGCGGTGCTGGTGCGCGTCGAGCTCGACGGCGCCGAGGTCTTCCTCGACCCGAGTGAGCGTGGGAACGGCTTCGGCTACCTGCGGTCCGCGCTCGAGGGCATGGAGGCGCTCGTCTACAGCCGCCTGAAGCCGCGGGTGATCCGCCTGCCGGTCCGCCCCCACGCGGCGAACGCGCGGCAGGTGACGGTCGACTGGACGTTGGACGGAGAGGGACGGCTCGCGGGCGCCGGCGAGCTGATCGCCACCGGCCACCACGGGGCGCGTTGGTTCCGCGCCCACCCGTCGTCGAGCGCCCGCGCCGAGGCGGTGGGCGAGTACCTGGAGGAGAGCTTCCCCGGCTTCGAGATCGGCGAGACCGAGATCGTCGAGGATCTCGAGGCCTCTCGCCTGGAAGTGCGCTGGGCCGCCCGCCAGGCCGAGGAGGACGTACTCGGCGACCAGGCGGAGCTCGTGCCGAGCCGGCCGCTCGGCCCGATCGAGCAGCCGTTCACGCTGGCGCCGGGCCAGCGGCTGACGCCGGTGCAGCTCGCCTTCGCCGACAGCGACCGCGTGGAGGTCACGGTCGCCTTCCCGGAGGGGTGGGTGGCGGACGTGGTGCCGGAGGCGGTGGCGGTGGACAACCGCGCCGGCACCTTCGCGACCGCGCTCGAGGTCGACGAGGCGGAGCGGACCGTGCGGTACAGCCGCCGCTTCGACACCGTCCGGAGCTCGTTTCCCCGCTCCGAGTACGGAGAGCTCCGCGCCCTCTACGCCGCCGTCCAGGCGAGCGACGGGCAGGAGATGGTGCTGACCCGTGAGTAGCGTCGTGCGCCGCCTGGCAGTGGCCGCCTGCGCCGCCGCCCTCGCCCTCGCGGCGAGCTCGGCCGCCGCTTCGACCGTCCTCTCGCGCACCGCCGTGATCGCCTTCGCCGAAGACGGCTCCTTCACCGAGCGCGTCGCGGTGCATGTCCGCCTCGACGAACCCGGCGACCTCGCCCGCTGGTCGCCCTGGGTCGTGCCGCTCGACGAGAACCGGACGCTCGTCGCGCTCTCGGCCACCGCGTGGCGGCCGGACGGTTCGGTGGTGGTGCTGGGAGAGGACGACGCCACCACGGTCGAGGGGCTGGAGGGCGGCGGCGTGCTCCACGTCTCGGCGGGCTACCGCATGCTCGAGCTGCCGCCGCTGCCGGCCGGCTCGACCCTCCAGCTCACCTACGAGGTGCGCGAGGAGCCGTGGCTGGACAGCACCGCGCTGCGGCTCTTCGGCGGCGACACGCCGATCGAGAGTCTGAACGTGCGGGTCTCCGGTCTGCCGGCGACGCCCCGCTGGCGGATCGATCCGCCGCAGGCAGAGGGTGGGGACGACCGCTGGACGGTCGAGGAGCTGCCGGACGGCTTGCGGATCGTCGCGCGCGACCTCGACCCGGAGGACGGGCCGGAGCGGCCGGTCCTGCGCCTCGCTTGGGGCGCGGGCGCCACCTGGGCGGACGTCGGACGCTGGTACGAGGGTCTGGTCGAGCCGGTGGCACGGCGCCCCGCCGTGGTCGCCGAGCTGGCGCGCGAGGCGGCCGCCGGCGACGAGACTGCGCGCGCCCGGACCGCTCGCCTCCTCGACGAGGTGCGGCGGCTCGTCCGCTACGTGGCGGTCGAGGTCGGCATCGGCGGCTATCGGCCCTCGCCCCCCGGCGAGGTGCTGGCGCGCCGCTGGGGCGACTGCAAGGACATGTCGTTCCTGCTCGTCGACCTGCTGGCCGAAGCCGGGATCACCGCCTACCCGGCGCTCGCCCGTCTCGACGAGGAGCGGCGCGTCGACGCCGGCTTCCCGGCGGCCGACCAGTTCAACCACCTGATCGTCGCGGTGCCGGTGGCAGAGGTCGAGCCGGACGCGGGCGACGCGGCGTCCGGGCGCTACCTCTTCCTCGACCCGACGCAGGAGTCGGGCGGCCTCTCCTGGCTCCACCCGGCGCTCCAGGGCCAATGGGTGTTGGTGGTGCGGGGCGAGGACTCGGAGCTGGCGCCGGTGCCGGTCCTGGATTCGCACGAGCGGCGGGAGCTCGCCGTCGCTCTGCGTCTCGACCCGTCGGGCGACGCCGAGGGCGAGGCGGTCCTCACGCTCGTCGGCCGGGACGCATGGTCGCTCTCTTCGGCCACCTCGGCGTCCGATCCGGACGAGCTCGGCGTGGTGGCCCGCCGGGTGCTGGAGGGGCTCCTCGCCGGTGCCGCGGTCGGCCCCCCGCGCTGGCGCCAGGGCGACGACCGAGGCACCCCGGTGGTCGAGCTGTCGGCGCCGGTCCGCTTCGCCGGCCTCGCCCGCGGACGCTCGGCGCCCTCGCTGGCGCTGCCCGGCACCGACGCTTTCCCGCGGCTCGACGCGCCGGCGCCGGGCACCGAGGCCGCGGTTCTCCCGGTCGTCTGGACGGCGAGCTGGCAGGTGGAGCTGCCGGCCGGCTGGTGCCCGCCGGAGGCGTCGGACGACGAGCTCGAGAACGGCGCCGGGCGCTACCGGCAGACGATCGAGCCGGTCGCGCCCGCCGGGCCCGGCGGGCGTGACGGCGTCCGCGTCGAGCGCCGGGGCGAGCTGCCGCACCGCTGGATCGGACCCGGGCTCGCCGAGGAGGCGCGGGAGCTGGCGCTCGCCGAGAGCCGGGCCGCCCGCCGCCGCATCCGTCTCGCCTGCCCGGCGGACGGATGAACCGGTCCGCGTAGAATGGCCGTGTGAGCTCAGACAACGCCGCCCGTGTGCTGGTCGCCGACGACCAGCAGGACGTGCTCGACTCGCTCCGGCTCCTCCTCAAGGGGGAGGGGTACGACGTCGAGACCGCGACCTCGCCCGCCGCGGTCGTGGAGACCGTCCGCTCGCACGAGCTCGACGCGGTCCTGATGGACCTCAACTACGCCCGCGACACGACCTCCGGCCGCGAGGGGCTCGACCTGCTCGAGCAGCTCCAGTCGATCGACCCGACCCTGCCGGTGGTGGTGATGACCGCCTGGGCGAGCGTCGAGGTGGCGGTCGAGGCGATGCGGCGCGGCGCCCGCGACTTCGTCGAGAAGCCGTGGGACAATGCCCGCCTGCTCTCGATCCTCGCCACCCAGGTCGAGCTCGCCCGCGCGCTGCGCAAGGGACGGCGCCTGGAGGCGGAGAACCGGATGCTGCGGGGCATGAGCCGCCCGGGCGAGGGCACCGACCGGCTGATCGCCGCCTCGCCCGCCATGCGGCCGGTGATGGAGCTGATCGAACGCATCGGCCCGTCGGAGGCGAACGTCCTGATCACCGGCGAGCACGGCACCGGCAAGAGCCTGATCGCGCGCGTGCTCCACGAGCAGTCGAACCGCGCCGATCAGCCGTTCGTCACCATCAACACCGGCGCCCTGTCGGACACGATCTTCGAGAGCGAGCTCTTCGGCCACGTGCGCGGCGCCTTCACCGGCGCCGAGCGCGAGCGCGAAGGGCGCTTCCAGATGGCCGACGGCGGCACCATCTTCCTCGACGAGGTGGGCGAGCTGCCCGCGACGGTGC
>CAZLLV010000283.1:0-11559 GCA_964560325.1 uncultured Thermoanaerobaculia bacterium
CGCAGCCGGCCGAGGGCGGTGGCGAGCATCCGCCGGTGGTCGAGCGCCATCGGCAGGCCGAGAAGACCGTCGGCGCCGGGCGCGGCGGCGGCCTTCTCGCCGCGCAGGCTCCGGTCGCGCGCGGCCTCCGCCACCAGCCCGACTCCGTAGAGCAGCTCGTAGCGTTCGAGCACGCGGTCGCCGTCCCAGGCCACGCCCCCGAGCCCGAAGGTGATCTCCGCCCGCTCGGCGCGCGCCCGCCGCTCGTGCTCCGCGTCCGCCCCGTCGACCCAGCGCTCCAACACCGGCGCGATCCGGCGGTCGATCAGCTCCGGCCGGCCGTCGCGCCAGTCCTCCCAGGGCAGAAAGCGGTAGACGTCGCGCCAGTGGGCGTCGAGGTCGGTGGTGAGGTGCTCCTCGCGCACCAGGGCCAGGTAGGCGACCGAGATCACCCGCGGCCCGCCGGAGAGCTCGCGCGGGTCGCGGTGCCGGTCGCCGAAGGTGTAGAGCTGCTCGGCGTAGCCGATCTCGACTCCCGACTGCCCGCGGACGTAGCGGCGCAGCCCGAGCTCGAGCGTGCGGTCCCCCTCCGGGTCGAGCGGCCCGAACGGGAGCGCGTCGACCGGAGAGCCGTGGAGGTCGTCGCGCGAGACGGTCAGGATCCGCGGCACCTCCCGGGTGACCGCCACGATCACCGCGTTGAGGCCGACCGCGAGGTGTCTCATCGGATCACCCCGCTGCACCCCGTCCCACCCGAACCTTATCGGCCCGCGGTGCAGCGAGCTCCAGCGGCGCGAGGTCGCGGTCGAAGACCTCGGCGAAGTGGCCGGTCAGCCGCTCGGCCACCTCGGGCACCGTCGCGGCGCGGCCGGTGAGCGAGGCGATCGAGGCCATCTCGACCCGGGACAGGCCGCACGGGACGATGCGGGAGAACCAGGAGAGGTCGGTCGAGACGTTGAGCGCGAAGCCGTGGGTGGTGACCCAGCGGCTGACGTGGACGCCGATCGAGGCGACCTTCGCGTCACCGACCCAGACGCCGACGAGGTCCTTCCCCTCCCGCCGCCGCGCGTCGAGGCCGAAGTCGGCGAGAGTGCGGATCAGCACCTCCTGGAGGTCGCGCACGTAGCGGCGCAGGTCGCGCCGGTCGGGGTCGAGGTCGACGACGGGATAGCCGACGAGCTGGCCGGGCCCGTGGTAGGTCACCTGGCCGCCCCGGTCGCACTCGTGCACCTCCGCCCCCTGCGCCTCGAGCCAGGCGCGCGGCACGAGCAAGTCCGCCGCGTCGGCGTTGCGTCCCAGGGTGAAGGCGTGCGGATGCTCGAGGAGCAGCAGGTGCTCCGGCCCCGAGCCGTCCTTCACCGCCGAGCGCACCCGCGCCTGCAGCCCCTCCGCCTCGGCGTACGGCACCGTCCCGAGGAAACCGGCACGGACGGTACGGCGGAGGGAGGCGGTCATCTCCTCACAAATACGGCTCGAGCTCCGGCCAGCGGTCGCTCTCCAGCACCTTCTTCACGTCCTGCAAGAAGTAGCTCCCGTCCGCGCCGTCGATCAGCCGGTGGTCGTAGGTCAGGGTGATGTACGCCATCGTGCGGATCGCGATCGAGTCGTTCCCCGCGTCGTCGGTGACCACCACCGGCCGCTTGACGAACGCGCCGATGCCCAGGATCGCCACCTGCGGCTGGTTGATCACCGGCGTGCCGAAGAGCGTGCCGAAGCCGCCCGGGTTGGTGATCGTGAAGGTGCCGCCCTGGAGCTCGTCCGGCCCCAGCTTCTTCGAGCGGGCGCGGTCGGCCAGGTCGTTCGCCGTGGTCGCGAGACCGACCAGGCTCAGGCGGTCGGCGTTCTTGATCACCGGCACGATCAGCCCGCGCTCGAGCGCCACCGCCATGCCGAGGTTGACCGCCTTCTTGTAGACCACGTTGGTGCCGTCGATCGCGGCGTTCAGCTTCGGGTGCGCCTTGATCGCGTCGACCGTCGCCTTGAAGATGAACGGCATGTAGGTGAGCTTGGTGCCGTTGGCCTGCGCGAACTTCTTCTTCGCCCGCTCGCGGATGCGCACCACATTCGTCATGTCGATCTCGAACGCCGTCGTCACGTGCGCCGACATGTGCTTCGAATAGATCATGTGCGCCGCGGTGATCTTGCGGATCTGGCTCATCGGCTCGATGTCGACCTCTTCGCCCTTCGAGTACGGCGGGGCGTAGAAGTCCGGCATCGGCGAGGCGCCCGGCAGGATGCCGCCGCCCTCGGACGGCGCGGGGCGCTCCGGTGCCGACTCGGCGGGCTTGGCCGCCCGGGCCGGAGCCGGAGCGGGCGCGGGACGCTCGGCCGGGGCCGCCTTCTTCGCCGGCTCTTCGCCACGACCCTCGATGTAGGCGAGGATGTCCTTCTTCGTCACCCGCCCCTGGGCGCCGGTGCCCTCGACCTCGGCGAGATCGACCCCCTCCTCGGCGGCGATCTTCCGCACCACGGGGCTCGAGAAGGTGCGCATCCGCTCCTCCTCGCTCATCGCCTCCCGGTCCTCCTCCGAGGCGGCGGCCTCCTCCTCGTCCTCGTCGTGGGCGTCGCTCTCTTCGTCGCCGCCGGTGTCCTCCTTCGCCGCGGCGACCTCCTCGGTCTCCCGCGGCTCGGGCGCCGCCTTCTCGGCGTCCTCGGCGTCTTCGGCGTCTTCCGGATCGGCCGCGCTCTCGCCCTCCGCGCCGATCAGCGCCACCACCGCGTCGACCGCGACGGTCTCGCCCTCGTCGTGCTTGATCTCCAGCAGCTTGCCGGCGGCCGGGCTGGGGATCTCCGCGTCCACCTTGTCGGTGGAGATCTCGAACAGGGGCTGGTCGCGCTCGACCTCGTCGCCGACCTTCACCAGCCACTTGGTGATCGTGCCTTCGGCGATCGACTCGCCCATCTGGGGCATGACGACTTCAGTTGCCATCGGAATCTCTCCGTATCCGTATCAACCTGGATCTCTACAGGCTCGGTTCTCTGTCATCTCGGGGGTGGGGTCCGTCCAGGCCGCAGAAGACGAACGACGCAGCCCGCCGCGACGGGCCGCCAGCATAACACCCGGAATCCCCCGCCACCTTTGCCAGAGCCGTACCAGGCGCGCGGCGCCGGGTGTCAAATGTGAATCGCGTGGCCGGCCGCGGCGTGGGCCGCCTCGTGGATCGCCTCGCCCAGCGTCGGATGCGCGTGCATGGCGTGGATCAGCTCCTCGTTCGTCGTCTCGAGGTGGAGCGCCGCGCACGCCTCGGCGATCAGGTCGGTCGCGTGCACCCCGATGATGTGGACACCGAGCACCTGGTCGTACTTCGTCTCCCGCACGATCTTCACGAACCCCGCTGTCTTGCCCTCGATCACCGCCTTGCCGAGCGCCGTGAACGGGAACTTGCCGACCGCGATCTCGTGGCCGCGCTCCTTCGCCTCCTCCTCCGTCAGCCCGACGTGCGCCACCTCGGGCTCGCAGAAGGTCACCATCGGCACCAGGTCGTAGTCGATCGGGCGCACCGTCCGGCCCGCCATGTGCTCGACCGCCAGGATTCCCTCGGCCGACGCCACGTGGGCGAGCCAGGGCGTGTCGATCACGTCGCCGATCGCGTAGACGCTCTCGACCGCCGTCCGGCAGTGCTCGTCGACCTCGATGTAGCCGCGCTCGCCGACCTTCACTCCGACGTCTTCCAGGCCGAGGTCGCCGGACACCGGCGCGCGGCCGACCGCCACCAGGAGCTTCGCCCCCTCGACCGTCTTCTCGCCGTCCTTGCCCTCCAGCGTCACCCGTACTTTGCCCTCGCCGGCCTCGGCGGAGAGGAGCTTGGTTCCGGTCAGCGCCTCGATGCCGCGCTTCCGGAGGTTCCGCTCGAGCTCCTTCGAGACCTCCTCGTCCTCGCCCGGCAGCACCCGCGGCAGCATCTCGACCAGCGTGACCTCGGAGCCGAAGGAGCGGAAGATCGAGGCGAACTCGGTGCCGACGGCGCCGGCGCCGAGGACGATCAGCGACTCCGGCACCTCGCGCAGCTCGAGGATGTGGTCGGAGGTGATGATCGTGTCGCCGTTCGACGGCGCCGGCGGGATCTCGCGCGGCACCGAACCGGTCGCGACCAGGATGTTCTTCGCCGTGTAGCGCTTCGCCTCCTCGCCCGTCGGCTCGCCGCCCTCGCCGACCGGCGACACCTCGACCTCGTTCGCCCCGGTGAGCTTGCCGCGGCCGCGGAGTCGCTCCACCTTGTTCTTCTTGAACAGGAACTCGACACCGCGCGCGTTCTTCGAGACCACGTCCTCCTTGCGGTCCATGGCGCGGTTCATGTCGAGTTTCGGCTCGGCGACCTCGATGCCCTGCTCGCCCGCCTCGCGGATCCGGTCGAGCAGATCGGCCGTGTGGAGGAGCGCCTTGGTCGGGATGCAGCCGCGCAGCAGGCAGGTGCCGCCCAGCCGGGGGTCCTTCTCCACCACCGCGGCCTTCAAGCCGAGCTGGCTGGCGCGGATGGCGGCGACGTAGCCGCCGGGGCCGGCGCCGAGGACGATCAGGTCGTAGTCGTGGTCGGATCGATCGGGCATGGGGAGTCAGCTCCGTGTAGAAGAAGTAGGACGAGTCCGCGCGGACGGGGCCGGCGGCGGCCGAGCCCAGGTACTAGAAATCGACGGGGACGGCCTCGTAGCGGCCCGGCTTCGTCTCCCGGAGCCGGGCGAGGGGGCGGTCGGCCTCGTGCTCGAAGATGCAGAGCCAGCCTTCGCGGTGGGCGCGGCCGAGCCAGAGCTCCTTGTTCTCCATCGTCGTCACGGGGTACAGATCGTATCCCATCACCCAGGGGGTGGGGACGTGGGCGCGGGTCGGCACCAGGTCGGCGAGGAAGATCGCCTTCTCCTCACCGCCGTCCAGGAGCACCACGCACATGTCGCGGTTGTGGCCCGGCGCCTTGACCGCCTTCACGCCCTCGACCGGCTCGGCCTCGTCGTCGAACAGCTCGACGACGCCGGCTTCGAAGAGCGGCTCGAGGTTGCGCGGGTCGTAGCTCGCCCGGTCGCGCGGGTTCGGGTTCCGGGCGTGCTCCACCTCGCCGCGCTCGATCCAGTAGCGCGCGTTCGGGAAGGTCGGCACGAAGCGGCCGCCCTCCTCGCGCGTGTTCCAGCCGCTGTGGTCGAAGTGCAGGTGCGTGAGGAGCACGTGGGTCACGTCGCCCGGCTCGTAGCCGGCCCGGCGGATCGATTCCGGCAGGGTCTCCCGGTCGTCCGACATCCGGAAGATCCGCCGGAACTTCTCGTCTCCCTTGCCGCCGACCCCGGTGTCGATCAACACCAGGTCGTCGCCGCGCTCGACCAGCGGGCAGTTGGTGACCATCTCGATCCGGTTCTTCTCGTCGGCGGGCTTGGCCCTCTCCCAGAGCGTCTTCGGGACGACGCCGAACATGGCGCCGCCGTCGAGGCCGAAGGTGCCGTCGGTCGCCAGGCGGACGGTCAGACGGCCGAGATCGAACGGACGGACGGCTCTCTCTACGAGGGAAGCGGTCATCGCGTCGCAGTGTACAACGGCGGCTTGCGAGGCCTGGAAGCCTGCCTGGGGTTTCCCCTGGCACCCTCTTCGCAAAGCACGACGGCTGAATGGACCTCACCCTCCCGCTCTGGCTCGTGGCACTCGTGGTGCTCCTGATCGGCGTCCTCGGCACGATGATCTGGTCGAGCCGGCGCACCCTCTCGGGCAACATCTCGGCAATCCGCCTGGAGACGATCGAAGACCTTCTGCCGAACCTTGCGGCCTTGACCGGGGAGCCGGTGACCGACGGCAACTCGGTCGAGGTGATCCAGGACGACGCCTTCTTCGACGCGTTCCTCGAAGAGATCGAAGCGGCCGAGAGCAGCATCCACTACGAGACCTACGTCTGGTGGAAGGGCGATGTCTGCCAGGAGTTCGCGCGGGCGTTCGCCGACAAGGCGCGCGCCGGAGTCGAGGTGCGCCTGCTGCTCGACGCGCACGGGTCGCTGCTGATGGAGCCCGACGTTCGCGAGATGCTGGAGGAGTCCGGCTGCGCGATCGGGCGCTACAACCAGTTCCGCCTGCGCGACATCGGCAAGGTCAACAGCCGCGACCACCGAAAGATCGCCGTCATCGACGGCCGTACCGCCTTCTTCATGGGCCACGGCATGGCCTCGGAGTGGTGCGCCGAGGACGACGGCGGCAAGGGCTGGCGCGACACGGCGGTGCGCCTGCGCGGCCCGGTGGTGCGGAGCGCCCAGGCCGTCTTCCTGCGCAACTGGCTGAACGTCCACAACGAGATCGCGGTCGAGGCGAAGCACTTCCCCGAGCTCGAGCCGGCCGGAGACTCCCGCGTCCACATCGCCGACAGCGATCCGGTCGGCACCTACTCGGAGGTCGAGGTCCTGCTCGAAGTGGCGATCGCCTCGGCGCGCGAGCAGGTGCTGATTCAGAACCCCTACTTCGTCCCCGCCGAGTCGGTGGTCGACCTCCTCGGCGCGGCGGACGAGCGCGGCGTCGACGTGCAGATCATGCTGCCGCGGGAGAACGACAGCCGCCTGGTGCGCCACGCGAGCCACAAGTTCTACGGGCCGCTCCTGCGGCGGGGCGTACGCATCTTCGAGTACCAGACGACGTTCGCGCACCAGAAAGTCGTGGTGATCGACGGCGTCTGGAGCCACGTCGGCTCGACGAACTTCGACCACCGCTCGCTCCAGATCAACCGCGAGGTGAGTGTCGGCATCTACGACCCGCGGGTCGCCTCCGAGCTGATCGCCGTCTTCGAGGCCGACCTCGTCGACTGCGAAGAGATCACGCTCGAAGGCTGGGAGAGTCGGAGCTCGTGGAAGCGGCTGGGCGACAACCTGGCGTATCTGATCCGCGAGCAAATCTGACCCGGGCTGTGCGGGTGAAACCTTCTGCGCACCGGTCCGTCCTCTGGAGAGGGCGGTCGGGGCGGTACGGCGTGCGAAATCGGGCCGAAACGTGGGCTCGGGTGCGTGGCACCGTAGTTGCTCCGATGCCTCGACGGGGGACGATCCCCTTGCAGCCGCTCGACGGAAGCCGGTGCACACCCGCGCCCGGGCCTTCGACGCTTTCGAGCGAATCGAGACACCAGGGAGACCCGAACATGACCATCGTACGCAACGCCCGGCGGGGCGCCACCGTGGCACTCGCCGCCTTCGTTCTGGCGGCGCTCGCCGCCGTCCCCGCCTCCGCGCAGTACTACGGCGGCGACAACACCTTTCGCTTCCGCGCCGGCCTCTTCGAGCCGGAAGGCGACTCGCAGTACTGGGAGGACGCCGAGGCCCTCTTCACCGGCGAAGCCTCCGAGCTGGAGGACACCGTCTTCGGCATCGACTACCGGCGCAACCTCGACCCGGCGGGCCGCTTCGCGCTGCTCGTCTCGGGCAGCATCTTCGAGGGCGAGGACCGGCGCGAGGATCTCTTCTTCGAGGACAACTTCGGCTTCCCGATCGAGCACGACGTGCGGCTGACCGTCGCCACCTTCACGGCCGGCGTCAACATCAGCCTGGTCCCGCACGGCCCGATCCGTCCGTACGTGGGCGCGGGCGGCGGCTACTACGTCTGGGAGCTCGAGGAGTCGGGGGACTTCGTGGCCGGCAACAACGACATCTTCTTCGAGACCTTCATCGACGACGGCGCCACCTTCGGCTACTACTACCTCGGCGGAATCGAGGTACCGGTCGGCCCGAGCTTCGCCCTCTTCGCCGAAGGCCGCTGGCACAACGCGGACGACGAGCTGTCGGACGACTTCGAAGGCTTCGGCGACCTCGACCTCTCCGGCCGCGAGATCACCGGCGGCTTCTCCTGGACGTTCTGAGGTAGGCGATCACGTCACGCGAAACGGCCGGCGCGGGAGCCCACGCTCCCCGCCGGCCGTTTCTCCGTTGACCGACGCCCGACCGAGGCCGAGGAGCACGCTGAAACGCGGGAGAGTGCGTAAGATCCGCCCACCCGCAGGGGAGGGCCGACCGAGGCGTACGGGTAGTACGCCGCAGGGAGGCCCGAGCCGAGGACGGGCGGAGATGGCGTGCTATCGCGCGTTTCAGTCAGCCGAACTTCCTCATGAGGCCTACGACAATGCCTTGGATGGTCACCTGATCCGCCGGCACGTAGATCGGCTCCATGTGCGGGTTCGCCGGCTGCAGCCTCACCCGCGCGCCCTCCGGGTGGAAGTGCTTGAGCGTCGCCTCGTCGCCGATCAGCGCCACCACCATCTCGCCCGGCTCCGCCTCCTCGCGGAGCTGGACCACCACGTAGTCGCCGTCGAAGATCCCCTCGTCGATCATCGACTCGCCGGTGACCCGCAGCACGTAGTGCTCGCCGTTGCGCCGGCTGCCGACCAGGTGGGTCGGCACCCCCAGCGTCTCGTCGCCGGCCAGCGCCTCGATCGGCTTGCCGGCGGCGATGGTGCCGAAGAACGGCAGCTCGACCTCGCGCCGGCCGGTCTGCGGCACCGCGTCCTCCACCAGCATGACGCCCCGCTTCTGGTTCCGGTCCCGGGTGAGGTAACCCTTGTCCTCGAGTAGCTTCAAGTGCTTGTAGACCGTCCCGTAGGACGAGTAGCCGAAGCGCTTGCGGATCTCGAGGTGGGTCGGCGAGTAGCCGTTGTCGATCCGGAACTCGTGGATGAAGTCCAGGATCTCCTTCTGCCGCTTGGTCAGGTAGTCTTTGCGGTCTTCGCGCGGTTTCGCCATGCGCCGCATTGTAGCGGTAAACCCGCGTAAAAGGCAAGGGGTCCCGGGCTGCTGGTACACTCGCGGGACGTCGTAGCCGCCCCGCCACTCCCTCCGATGCCGCTCCGCTCCGCCCCCCGACGCCCCGCCGCTTCCGGCGCCGAACGACTCGAAGAGCACCGGCTCGACAACGGCCTGCGCGTCGTCCTCTCGCCCGACGACCGGCTGCCGCTCGTCGCCGTCAACCTCTGGTTCCACGTCGGCTCGAAGAACGAGCGCCCGGGGCTGACCGGCTTCGCCCACCTGTTCGAGCACATGCTCTTTCAGGGCAGCGAGCACGTCTCCGGCACCGACCACTTCCACTACCTCCAGCAGGTCGGCGGCGTGGCGAACGGCTCGACCTGGTACGACCGCACCAACTACTACGAGACCCTGCCCTCGCACCACCTCGACCTCGGCCTCTGGCTCGAGTCGGACCGCATGGGCTTCTTCCTGCCGGCCCTCGACTCGCAGAAGCTCGAGACCCAGCGCAGCGTGGTGATGAACGAGCGCCGCCAGCGGGTCGACAACCAGCCGTACGGCCTCGCCACCGAGCGCCAGAAGGAGCTGCTCTACCCGCCCGACCACCCCTACCACTGGCCGGTGATCGGCTACATGGACGACATCGCCGCCGCCACCCTGGAGGACGTGCGGGAGTTCTTCCTCACCCACTACACGCCGCGAAACGCCGTGCTCACCGTCGCCGGCCGCATCGAGCCCGCCGACGCGCTCGCGCGGATCGACCGCTGGTTCGGCCCGCTCGACGGGGGCGCCGAGCCGCCGCCGCCGGTCGTGCCGCCCGACCCGAGCTTCACCGGCGAGCGGCGGGAGACGATCGAGGACGAGGTCCAGCTCTCCAGGATCTTCTGGAGCGCGCTCGCGCCGGCGTACGGCACGCCCGGCTGGTATGCCGGCGACCTGCTCGCGAAGGTGCTGACGAGCGGCAAGTCGAGCGTGCTGCACGAGGATCTGGTCTACCGCCGTGAGCTCGCTCGGGGCATCGGCGCCTACGTGCTGCCGACCGAGATCTCGTCGTCGTTCAACGTCGTCGCGACCGCCAACCCCGGCGCCTCGGCCGACGAGCTGGAGCGCGGCTTCGTGGAGCACCTGGAGCGGATCGCCGCCGACGGCCCGGTCGAGGAGGACCTGGAACGGGCGCGCAACCGTGTGCTCGCCGACCTGTACGAGGAGCTCCAGACGCTCGAGGCGCGGGCCGACCTGATCTCGCAGTGCGCGACCTTCTTCGGCGAGCCGCGGCGCGCGTTCGAGGAGGCGACGTGCTACGAGGAGGTGACGGGCGAAGCGGTGCGGGAGCTCGCGCGGCAGTGCGTCGAAGGCGGCCGCGCCGTCGTCACCGTCGTGCCCCGGAGCGCTCCGGCGTGAGCGCCGGATCCCAACGCGACACGGTGCGCCTCCCGATCGACCGGAGCCGCCCGCCGGCGCCGGGGCCGGTCGAGCCTTACACCTTCCCGGCCTTCTCCCGGACCGTCCTGCCCGGCGGTCTCGAGGTGATCGCCGCGCCCACCGGACGCGACCCGCTGGTCCCGCTGGTGCGGATGGAGATCTTCTTCCCCGCGGGCGGGCAGTTCGACCCGGCGGGCCGGGCCGGTCTCGCGACCCTGGTGGGCGGCCTGCTGGACGAGGGGACCGAGGAGCGGAGCGTCCTCGAGATCGCCTCCGAGGTGGAGCGGCTGGGCGGCCGGCTCGAGACCGGCGCGGACTGGAACCTCGGCGCCGCCTCCGTGCGCATGCTCGACGAGTACCTCGAGGACGGGCTGCGGCTGCTCGAAGAGGTCGCCTTCCGGCCGGCCTTCCCGGAGGAGGAGATGGAGCGCTCCCGCCGGCACCGCCTGACCGACCTGATGCGTCGGCTCGATCAGCCCGGAGCGCTCGCCAACGACCAGTTCCAGGCGGCGCTCTACGGCGAGACGCCGTACGGCAACCCGCTCCTCGGCCGGCCGGCGGACGTGCGGGCGATCTCGCGCGCGGACGTGGTCGGCTTCTTCGAGCGTCACTACGTGCCGGCGAGCGCGGTGCTCCTGGCGGTGGGGTCGTTCGAGCCGGAGCGGCTGGTGGCGGCCGCGGAGCGTGCGTTCGGGGAGCGGCTGGCGGAGCCGGGGCCGGCGGCGGCGCCTCCCGCACCGGAGATCGTGCCGCCTTCGGCGGATGGCGTGCGCGTACGGATCGTCGACCGGCCGGCGGCGGCGCAGACGGAGCTGCGGGTGGGGCACGTGGGGGTGCCGCGGAGCCATCCGGACTGGACGGCGCTGGGGGTGCTGAACACGCTTTTCGGGGGGAAGTTCACGAGCCGGATCAATCTGAATCTGCGTGAGCGGCACGGTTTCACCTACGGTGCGGGGAGCCGTTTCACGCCGCGGTTGGGCCCGGGGCCGTTCCTGGTGAACGCGGCGGTGGAGAACCCGTCGGCGGGAGCGGCGACGCGGGAGATCCTGGCGGAGCTGGAGCGGATCCGGCGGGAGCCGGTGACCGCGGACGAGTTGCTGGATACGAGGAACTATCTGCTGGGTGCGTTCCCGTACACGCTCCAGACGCTCGACGGGATCTTGACCTATCTCGAGGCGATGGCGCTCTACGGGCTGCCGGACGATCACTACGATCCGGAGCGGTACTTCGAGCGCATGGAGTCGGTGACGCAGGAGGAGATCCTGCGGGTGGCGCACGAGCACCTGCGGCCGGCGGAGGCGACGGTGGTGGCCGTCGGCCCGGCGGCGGAGCTGGCGCCGCAGATGGAGGGACTGGGGGCGGTGGAGGTGGTGGCGCCGCCTGGGTGAGGAGGGGCGTGAGTGGTTGGTAGGGGCGTGCCTTCGATGACGGGTCCGGCCGGGGGCATCGCGCCTCCGGCACGGCTCGGCTGGTAGG
>CAZLLV010000284.1:0-11665 GCA_964560325.1 uncultured Thermoanaerobaculia bacterium
TCGACCGGCCGGTGGCGGTGCGGGAGGGTGAGGGGCTCGATCTCGCGGGGCTCGAGCGGTATCTCGCGGAGCGGCTGCCCGGCTTCGCGGGCGAGCTCGAAGTGCTCCAGTTCCCCTCCGGCTACTCCAACCTGACCTACCTGCTCTCCGCCCGCTTCGACGACCCGGCCGGCGGCGCGTCGGCCGTCCGGGAGATGGTGCTGCGCAGACCCCCGTTCGGGTCGCAGGTCCGGACCGCCCACGACATGGGTCGAGAGCACCGCGTGCTCTCGGCCCTCTCGACGCTCTGGGCCAAGGCGCCCGCGCCGCTTCTCCACTGCGACGACCCGAGCGTCCTCGGGGCGCCCTTCTACCTGATGGAGCGGGTGACCGGCGTCATCCTCCGAGCGAAGCCTCCCCGGGGATCGGACGGGCGGCTCGCGCTCGATCCGGCGACGATGGCCGGCCTCTCCCGCTCGTTCGTCGCCACCCTGGCCGAGCTCCACGGCCTCGACTACGAAGCCGCCGGCCTCGGCGACCTCGGGCGGCCGGAGGGCTACGTCGGCCGGCAGGTCCACGGCTGGACGAAGCGCTACCTCGCCGCGAAGACCGACGAGGTGCCCGACGTGGAGACGGCCGCCGCCTGGCTCGCCGAACGGGTCGACGACCACGACCGGGGCCGGGCGGCACTCCTCCACAACGACTTCAAGTACGACAACCTGGTCCTCGACCCGGACGACCTGACCCGCGTGGTCGCGGTCCTCGACTGGGAGATGGCGACGGTCGGCGATCCGCTCATGGACCTCGGCTCCTCGCTCGCCTACTGGATCGACCCGGACGACCCGGAGGAGCTGCGCAGCCCCGCCGTCCCCCACCTGACCGCGCTGCCGGGCAACCTCCGGCGCGGGGAGCTGTTCGCCGCCTACCTGGAGGCGGCCGGCATCGCGCCGGAGGAGGCCGGCGACCCGGTCTTCTACTTCGCCTACGGGCATCTAAAGCTCGCCGGCATCGTGCAGCAGATCTACGCGCGCTACCGGCAGGGCGCCACCGCCGACCCCCGCTTCGCCGCCCTCGGCGCGCTGGTGCGGGCCTGCGGCCGCGCGGCCCGCCTGGCGATCGAGCGCGGCCGGATCGACCGGCTGATCCCCTGACCGGGTTCCGCCCCGAGACTGGACGGCCGATGGTGCTTCGGCATACCATCGATCGTACGAAGGCTACTGATCCGTTCATCTCGATCGCTTGGAGTCCGTCATGGTTCGTCGCGGCCTATCTCTCGCTCTCTTCTTGGCACTCGTCGCATCCCCCGCTCTGCACGCGGAGCCGCCTTCGGGTCAACCCCGCCTGATCGCCGACCTGGCCGACGTTCCATACGAGGACGACGTCGAGCTCACGGTCCTCGGCAAGCTCGGCGACCACGCCTACTTCACCGAGGTCGTACCCGGCCGCTCGGCGGCCCTCTGGCGCACCGACGGCACCGCTGCCGGTACCGAGCGGGTGGCGGAGCTCGCGGTCTGCGTCGCGCTCTGCGGCCCCTACTTCTTCGAAACCGCCGTGGCGGGCGGCAAGCTCTACTTCGAGCTGAACCACTACCCCTTCCTCGCGGAGCTCTGGGTCACCGACGGCACCCGCGAAGGAACGGAACGCCTGCTCCGCTTCCCGGAGCCGGCAGGCGGGATCCGCAACCTCACCGCGGTCGGCGACCGCGTCTGGTTCAGCGGCACCGATCCCGACCTGGGCGAAGAGCTCTGGGCCAGCGACGGCACCCGAGAGGGCACCCGCCTGCTCGCCGACCTCTGCCCCGGACCGTGCTCCTCGCACCCGCAGGAGATCACCCCGTTCGGCGATCGCGTCGCGCTGTCGGCGAGCGACGCGGACCTCGCTCCGTTCGAGCGTCGGTTCGACCTGCGCCTCCTCGACCCGGTGACCGGCGAGTTGGAGGCGGACGGCCTGTGCGACGGCCCCTGCGGCCGGGCGCAGGAGCTCGCCGTCCACGAGGGCCTCCTCTACTTCCTCGGCTTCGACGAAGCCCACGGCGCCGAGCCGTGGGCCTCCGACGGCACCCCGGCGGGGACGCGGCTCCTGATGGACGGACAGCCCGGGCCGACGTCGGGCGGCCTCTACTCCTCCTTTGCCGCCGGCGGCACGGTCTACCTCGTGGTCCTCCGGCAGGCGGAGGAGCCGAAGGTCTTCCGGACCGACGGCACGCCGGCCGGCACGGTGCCGGCGGAGGAGATCCTCGGAGCGCTCCGGGGCCGATTCCTGGAGAGCTTCGCCGAGCCCACGGCGACCGGGCTCGTCTACTTCGCCACCTCCACGGAGGCGGAGGGGGAGACCCTCTGGGTCTTCGACTCCGCGACCGGCGAGGTGCGGAGCCTGCGGAACGGGATCGATCTTCCCTTCATGTCCTTCGAGTGGGCTGCCCTGGGCGATGCGATTGTGTTCGGCGCCGACGAGCAGGGGTTCAATGACGAGCCGTGGATCTCCGACGGGACCGCCGCCGGAACCCGCCGGCTGCGCGACATCGTCGATACATGGCGCGGCTCCTACCCGCGCGCCTTCACCAGCCTCGGCGAGCGCGTGGTCTTCGTCACCGAGCACGATTACCTGCACCACCACCTCTGGACGACCGACGGGACGACCGACGGGACCGTCCGGATCCCGCTCGACGTCCACTCGTCGTCCCGCCCGGCCGGCCTCACGCCGTACGCCGGCCGCCTCTGGTTCACCGCGCGCGGCGACGACGGCGTGCGCGACCTCTGGCGCACGACGGAGTCTGGCGACGGCGCGGAGCGGATCGCACAGGGGCCGTTCCAGCCGGAGCTCGCCGTCACCGGATCGAAGCTCTTCCTCCGGAACGCCAGCGGCGACCCGATGAGGCTCTCGCTCCCCGACCTGACGCCGGTGCTGCTCGCGGAGACCCAGCCGGCGCGCGAGTTCACCGCCGGCCCCGGCGGGCTGACCTACTTCACCACCACGGGCCGCGGACTGGAGCTCTGGGCGACCGACGGCACGCCGGCCGGCACCCGCCTGGTCGTCGACGTCGACCCGGAGTCGCAGGACCCGTGTACCGGCGAGGACGAGTGTCCGCCGGTGATCGCCGCGGCGGCGTTGCCCATGCCCGATCAGCTCACACCGCTCGGGGACCGGCTCTACTTCCGCGCACCCCTACCCGGGACTGCGTTCTTCGCGCTCTGGCGTACCGACGGCACCGCCGGCGGTACGGAGAGGGTGGTGGAGATCACGGAGGAGATCGAGCGGATCGTCGCGCTCGACGACCGGCTGCTCATCCACTCGACGCACTCCTCCCCTGTGGAGCACCGGTTGTGGTCGCTCCGGATCGACGGTGCGGTCGAGACGCTCGCACGCCACGGCAACCGGCCGATCGGCCACCTGACCGCCGGCGCCGGCGTGGCCTGGTACCTGGTCGAGAGGCCGGGCGGCCTGGTGCTCCACCGCACCGGCGGTACGCCGGGGACGACCGGGCCGGTGGCTCCGCTCGCCGGCGCGAGCGGACTGTCGGACGTCGGCGAGACGGCGGCGGTCGGCTCCCGTTTCTACTTCTCGCTCTACACGCCCGATCTCGGCTTCGAGCTCTGGACCTCGGACGGCACCGCGGCCGGAACCGGCCCGGTCGCCGACATCCAGCCGGGGCCGGCCGATTCGTACCCGACCGCGCTCACGCCGGCCTTTCCGTACCTGCTCTTCACCGCCGGCGACGGCGAGACGGGGCGCGAGCCGTGGGTGTCCGACGGCACCGCGGCCGGCACCGCGCGCATCGCCGACCTGGCCGAGGGCCCGGGCTCCTCCGCCCCGCGCGATTTCGCGATCGTCGGCACCTCGCTCTACTTCGACGGCGACGACGGCACGCGCGGGCGGGAGCTCTGGGCGGTCGACGCCGGCGACGCGGGCGGCGGGCCTCCGGCCGGGGTGCCGGCCGACGCCACGGCGATCGCCGCCCCCGAGTACCCCGGCTTCCGGTTCTGGGTCCGGATCACCGCGGCCGGGGCGGCCGGCGGCGGAGGGGCGGTCCAGCCGGCGCGGCGCGAGGCGGAGTGCATCCCGGAGACGGTCTGCGTGAGCGGCGCCCTCCCCGGCCGCTCGGAGCTCTTCCTGCGCATCGTCGGCCCGAAGCCGAACGGCTTCCTCTGGCCGACCCTGGTCCGCTTCTCGACCTCGCGGATCGACGTCTGGATCGAGCAGGCGGCGACCGGCGTGGTGCGCCACTACGTGCTCGACCCGGCGACCCCGGGCAGCTCCTCGCTCGACGGCCTCTTCGACCGCCAGGGCTTCGAGCCGGCCACGGATTGACACGGCGGGGCTCCGGGCCGCACCGTAGGAACGGACCGAGCCACGAGAGGAGCCCATGACCGAAGCCCCGTCCGACGCCTACGCCGTCACCCCCCGCACCACCGCGGAGCGGGTGAAGCACCGCGCCACCTACGACCGGGAGACCGTCCACGCCATCCTCGACGCCGGGCTGGTCTGCCACGTCGCCGTGGCGGTCGACGGGCAGCCGTTCGTACTGCCGATGGCCTACGCGCGCGACGGTGAGCGGCTGCTCCTCCACGGCTCGGTCGCGAGCCGGCTGACCGAGGCGCTCGCCGACGGCGCCCCCGCCTGTGTCACCGTCACCCACCTCGACGGGCTGGTGCTCGCGCGGAGCGGCTTCTCCTCGTCGATGAACTACCGCTCGGTGATGGTCCTCGGGAAGACCCGCGAGATCACCGACCCCGAGGAGAAGACGCGGGCGCTCGACCGGATCGCCGACCACCTCGCTCCGGGCCGCGCCGCCGAGCAGCGGCCGGCGTACGACAAGGAG
The DNA here is from genome assembly GCA_964560325.1 of uncultured Thermoanaerobaculia bacterium. Lineage (GTDB taxonomy): Bacteria > Acidobacteriota > Thermoanaerobaculia > Multivoradales > DATKCC01 > CAZLLV01. The sequence goes on from CAZLLV010000284.1 coordinate 4,799, forward strand.
GTGGCCGCCACCCGGGTGCTCGAGCTGCCCCTCGAGGAGGTCTCGGCGAAGGTGCGCATCGGCCCGCCGCAGGACCTCGAGAAGGACGTGGAGCTGCCGATCTGGGCCGGCGTCCTGCCGCTCTCGATCGTCGCCGGCGAGCCCGAGCCGGCGCCCGACCTGCCGGAGGGCGTCGAGGTCCCGCCCTCCGTCCGCGACTGGCGCCGGCGGTAAAACCCTCACCCCAGCGCGCGCAGGCGCGGCCAGACCTCGGCGAAGTCGACCTTCGGCCGCCGGCAGACCCAGACGTCGAAGTGCTGGTAGGGCATCGAGTACGGATGCTCGACGCGGCCACCGTGCTCGACCTCTTCGAAGTACCGCTCCAGCGTCTCCCGGTCGTCGTCCATCACGATCAGCACCTCGCCGGTCGCGCCGCGCAGCCCCCAGTCGTGGTAGCTGAGGTGGCCGGAGAGCGCCTTCGGCAGGCCGAGCTCCGGGCCGAAGAGGTCGATCGCCCCCGCCTGCCCGTAGTTCTGGCCGAAGATCGCGGCGCGTGCCCGGTCCTTCGGCGGCAGGCCGTGGTAGATCCGCGCCACTTCGCGCGCCATCTCGGGCCAGCCGAAGCGGTCGGCGTGGATCTGCGGCAGCGGTCCGAGCTCGTGGGTCTCGATGCGCGGCTGGTCGAAGCCGAGCGCGCCGGCGTAGCGCACGTGGGTCTCGGGCGGCAGAAGGGGGACGAAGAGGGGCGCCAGCACCGCGCCCGAGACGAGCAGCGCCGCCGCGTAGGCGGCCGGTACCCAGCGCCGGACGGAGGCGCTCCGCCGCCGGGCGAGCCAGCCCTCGAACGCCACGCCGCCGGCGGCGAAGAGCATCGGGTAGGCGGGCGCCGGGTAGTAGATGCGGCCGTCGGTTACGAGCATCTGGGCGATCACCGCCAGGAAGGCGATCCCGAGCACCCGGTAGCGCCGCCCCTCGCGGCCGAAGAGGAGCCACCCGAGCCCGCCCAGCCAGAGCGGCAGCGCGAGCGGGTGGTGGGCGAGCACCTGCTGGGCCAGGATCTCGAGCGGACCGAGCGCGACGTTCCGGCCGTTCGCCCGGATGTTGGCGAGCATCTCGAAGTGCGGGAAGCCGTGGCTCGCCATCCAGATCAGGTTGGGCAGGAAGATCGCGAACGCGACGAGCCCGCCGAGCCAGATCCACCGCTCCCGGAGCGTCCGCCGCCCTTCCGGCGTGGCGAGGAGCCCGACCACCACGGCGACGCCGAAGAAGGCCATCGAGTGCTTGTTCAAGAGACCGATGCCGGCGAGCGTGCCGAAGCCGAGCCACCAGCGCCGGTCGCCGCCCTGGAGCACGTACACCACGATCGCGGCGCAGCCGGTCCAGATCAGCGGCTCGATCGAGTTCATCGAGTAGAGGCTGTCGATCGCGAGCCGCACCGGCGCGACCAGCACCGCGAGCGCCGCGAACCCCTGGGCGAGGCGGCCGCCGCCGAGCCTGCCGGCGAGCCACGCGGTCAGGACCATCAGCGCCGCGCCGGCGAGCGCCGGGACGAGCCGCAGCACCACGAGCGAGTCGCCCAGCGTGGCCGAGAGGAGCGCGGTCAGCGCCGGCAGGAGCGGCGGCAGGTCGACGTACCCCCACGCCAGGTGCTCCGCGGTCGCGAGGTAGTAGAGCTCGTCGACGAAGTAGCCGTAGCCGAACGCGGTCGCCGAGACGAGGTGGAGGGCGACCTTGACGGCGCCCAGCCCGAGGGCGATGCCGAGCCCTCCGGCGAGGACCCGCCGACGGGAGGCGGTCCGAGGGACGGAAGCGGTCGCGTCGGCGGCGCGAGCGACCTCGGCGGGAACGGTCGGAGCGATGGTGTCCATGGCGTCATCAGAGCGCGGCGAAGCGCCCGCGCGAAGCCGCCGGGGACGAGCGGGACGGTGGCGGGACGAGCGGCACGGCGGCGGGGCGAACGCGCGCGGGGCGCTTCTATACTGGACCGGTGACTGCGACCGCCCTGCGCACGAGCTTTCGCGCCGCTCTCCCCGAGAGCCGCCGGGGATGGCTCCTCTGGGCGGGAGTCGTCCTCGGCATCGGTCTGCTCTCCTTCTCCCGCTACCACCTCGCCGACCTCGCCGAGGGCGGGACCGGGGCGCCGCTCTCGACCTTCCTCGACGAGATGACCGCGGCGCTCGGCGCGGGGCTCCTCTTCTTCCCGGTCCGCTGGCTGGTCCGAAGCTTCCCGCTGCCGCCCGCCGCCGAGCCGCGCCGCCTCGCCCGCCGGCTGGCGCTCTACGGCATCGCCCTCCTCGTCTTCTCCGCCGCCCACACGACCTCGAACTGGCTGCTGCGCGAGATCGCGTTCCGGGCGGCGGGCCTGGGCGACTATCAGTACGGCCGCATGCCGATGCGCTACGCCATGGAGCTGCCGTACGACGTGCTGGTCTTCGTGATCATGACCGCCGTCGTCGTCGCCTCCGACCGCTTCCGCGCCGCCCGCGAGCGCGAGGTCCACGCCGCACGGCTCGAGTCGAGCCTCGCCCGCGCCGAGCTGCGCAGCCTGCGGCTCCAGCTCCAGCCGCACTTCCTGTTCAACGCGCTCAACACCATCTCCGCCACGATGTACGAGGACCCGAAGGCGGCCGACGAAATGATCGAACGGCTGGCGGAGCTGCTGCGGGCCTCGTTGCGGTCGGCACGGCCGGATCAGCCGGAGGAGGTGCCGCTCGCCGCCGAGCTCGACCTGCTCGACGCCTACCTCGGCCTGATGAGGGCGCGCTTCGGCGACCGCCTGACGGTGCGGCTGCGGATCGATTCCGACACTCGGGAGGCGGAGGTGCCGCCGATGCTCCTCCAGCCCCTGGTCGAGAACGCGGTCCGCCACGGCGGCGCCGAGCGCACGGGGCGCGGCACGATCGAAGTGACGGCGGTGCGCCGGGACGGCGACCTGCTCCTCGCGGTCGAGGACGACGGGCCCGGGGGGTCGGCGCCCCCCGCGGCGGGCGGCGGCATCGGCCTCTCCGCCACCGCCGAGCGGCTCCAGCTCCTCTACGGCGACCGGCACCGGTTCGAGGCCGGTCCGGTGGCGGCGGAGGACGGCAGCGGCTTCCGCGTGTCGATCCGGCTGCCGTTCCGGTCCGCGGGGGCGGCGGCGTGAGCGGGAAGGCGACGCCGATCCGCGTGCTGGTGGTCGACGACGAGCCCCCGGCCCGGGCCAAGCTCCGCCGGCTCCTGGCCGAGGAGCCCGACGTCGAGGTGATCGCCGAGGCCGCGGACGGCGAGGAGGCGGTGGCCGCGTTGCGGCGCCACGCACCCGACCTCGTCTTCCTCGACGTCCGGATGCCCCGGCTCGACGGCTTCGGCGTGATCGAGGCGGTGGGCGTCGAGCGGATGCCGGCCGTGGTCTTCGTCACCGCCTTCGACGAGCACGCGGTGCGCGCCTTCGAGGTCGAGGCGCTCGACTACCTGCTCAAGCCGTTCGCGCCGGCGCGGCTGCGCAAGGTCCTCGACCGGGTGCGCGCTGCCCATGCGCGCGAGGTACCGGGCGACGACGTGATCGCCGAGCGGCTCGAACGGGTCCTCGCCGCGCTCGCGCCGGCGGCCGGGGGCGCCGCGGAGGAGCCCGAGCCCGCCCTCGAGCGACTCCTCGTCGACGCGGGCCCCGAGCGGGAGGTGCTCCTGCCGGTCGACGAGATCGACTTCGTCCGCGCCGACGGCAACTACCTCGAGATCCACGCGCGCGGCCGAGCCTTCCGCCGGCGCGGCCCGCTGACCGAGCTCGCCTCCCGCCTCGACTCGGAGCGGTTCCTCCGGATCAACCGGTCCGAGATCGTCCGTCTCGACGCGGTCGCCGAGCTCCAGCCCTGGTTCCACGGCGACTACTGCCTGATCCTACGCTCCGGCGGCAAGCTCACCTGGAGCCGCCGCTACCGGGCGAAGGACAAGGACCGCTTCGGCTGAGGCCCCTGGACCGGACGGCATGACGGTCGAGTGTAGCAATCCGGGCGCCGCGCACCGGTCCCTGCCGTAGGACGGCGACCGACGCTCGGCCGGGGATGATTCCGACCGCCGAACGGACCGTGCTCCGATGGCCCGAGCCGGGCTGGGGATCTACCCTTGTCGTGGATCGAGAGACGCCGTACCGGGAGGGGTTCGACCCCTCCCCGGGTTCCGGCCTCTCCTCCGGAAGGGGTTCCCAGCCGGCCGACCCGCTCGGTCGGCTTTTTTATGCGAGACCGATCTCGCGCAGCCGCTGGTGGAGGAGCTCACCGGCGGTGATCGGCGGGTACCTCGCCGGCCGGTCGGCGCCGACGAAACGCTCCATCACGGTCAGGTCGGCTTCGGGAAAGCAGTGGACGAAGAAGGGCATCGAGTAGCGTTCCCGGCGGGCCTTCGGCCCCTTCGGGTTGACCACCCGGTGCGTGGTCGCCGGAACCACCTCGTTGGTCACGCGCGAGAGCATGTCGCCGGCATCGACCACGATCTGCCCCGGCCCCGAGACGACCGGTATCCACTCCCCCTCGCGGGTCAGGATCTCGAGCCCCGAGTCGGTCGCCTCGGGCAGCAGGGTGATCAGGTTGATGTCCTCGTGCTCCGCCGCCCGCACGGCACCCGGCTCCACGTCGTCGGGCACCGGCGGGTAGCGGATCACCCGCAGGATGCTGTTGCCGTTCTCGGCGAGCGACGAGAAGGTGCCCCGCGGCAGGTCGAAGTAGTCGGCGAGCGCTTCCAGGATCACCATCGCGGTCGCCTCCAGGCGGCGGTAGAGCTCGCGCGTCGGCCCGCGGACGTCGTCGACCTCGTCGGGCCAGACGTTCTGCGGGTAGACGGCGGCGAGCGGATGGCCCTCCGGCGGCACCTGGCCGACGTGCCAGAACTCCTTCAGATCCGCCTGCGTGCGCCCCTTGGCGTGCTCGACGCCGAACGGGGTGTAGCCGCGCTCGCCGCCCTCGCCCACCCGGTAGCGCCGCTTCACCTCGTCCGGCAGCTCGAAGAACGCGCGCCAGCGGTCGTAGACGCGGCGGACGAGGTCGCCTTCGATTCCGTGGTCCGCGACGTTCAAAAAACCGAGCTCGACCAGCCCGCGGCCGAGGGTGTCGACCATCGCCGCCCGGCGGCCGGCGTCGCCGGCACGGAAGTCGTCGAGGCGGATGGTCGGAATCTGTTGCGTCATCGGGGTTTCTCCTCGTGTAAGAACCTCCGGAGCCTACCGCAGACAGGCGCGCTCGCCAGAGGGGTGGCGGAGCCGAGAAGCCGCTGGCACGAATCTTGCTAGTACAGAGACGATACGCGGTAGGAGCCGCAAAATGCAGAGATCACGACACATCCTCCTGGTCGAAGACCACGCCCCGATGCGCCAGGCGGTCGCCGAGCTCATCGAGGCCGACGAGGAGCTCGACGTGCTGGCCGCGGTCGAGACGGCCGAAGAGGCGCTCGAGCTGCTCGGCGAGAAGCGACCCGACCTGGCCGTCGTCGATCTCAACCTGCCCGGGATGCACGGCCTCGAGCTGGTAGCCGAGCTCGAACGGAGAATCCCCGGCGTACCCGTGATCGTGCTCTCCAGCCACTCCTCGGAGCGCTACGGACCGGTCGCCCGAGACGCCGGCGCCCGTGCCTACATCGAGAAGATCCGCACCACCACCGACCTGGTCAAGACCGTCCGGGCGATCCTCGACCTGCCGACTCACGAGCGCCGCGCCCCATACCCCTACCCCCACGTCGCTCACCAGACCGGCGCACCCGAAGACCCCGAAGCGTCCTACCCGGCCGGCCACCCCCTCGACGACGGCTTCGACGGCCTCGGCGACCCCCGAGCCACCCGCCCGGCGGTCGGCTGGCTCGGCACGAACTGACCGTCCGCTCTCTCTTCCTCTACGAGCACCGCCTCTACAGCACCGCCAGCTCGCGGTTGCCCAGCCGCGGCCGGTAGAGCTCGGCCTGGGCGACCTTTTTCTCCAGGCTCTCGATCACCTTGTCGCAGAAGGTGACCTTTTCGAGTAGCTCGATCGAGTGCAGCCCGCCGGGGCTGAAGACGTTGATCTCCATGATCTTGTCGCCGGCGATGTCGAGGCCGACGAGGAACATGCCGTCCTGGAGGAGCTTCGGGCGCACCAGGTCGGCGAGCCGCAGCTCGGTCTCGCCGATCTCGGCCTTCTGCGCCTTGCCGCCCGCGTGCATGTTGCTCCGCATGTCGTCGCTCTGGTTGACCCGGCGCATCGCCGCGTAGTGGCCGTCGACCTCGAGCGGCACGCCGTTCATCAGGAACATCCGGATGTCGCCGTCGACCGCGGCCGGCAGGTACTCCTGGGCGATGATGTAGCCGTCGCGGGAGATCGCCTCGATCATCTGGTTGACGTTCGAGCCGTCCTCGCTCACCAGGAAGACGTTCTTGCCGCCCGAACCCTGGAGCGGCTTGAGCACCGCCCGGCCGTCGTGCTCGTCGATGAACTGGCGGATGCGGTCCGGGCTGCGCGTGATCAGCGTCTTCGGCCGCACCTCGCGCGGGAAGAACTGGAAGTAGAGCTTGTTCCGGGCCCGGGCGAGGCCGGTCGGGTGGTTGACGACCAGCACGCCGTGCCGGGCCGCGACCTGTCCGAAGATCACGCCCACGTCCTGCATCCACGGGTGCTCGGCGGCGGAGATCGACGGGTCGTTGCGCAGCATCAGCACGTCGAGCGCGCTGACCTCGACCCACTCCTCGACGCCGTCCTCGCCCCGCAGCGCCTCGAGGTACGACTTTCCGTCCTCGTACTCCGTACCCTTCTTCTTCCCCTTCCCCTTCGGCCCCGGCACGCGCCGCGCCCGCGCCCGGACCATTTCGTCGGGGTCGTAGGCGAATCCCTCGACCTCGACGTACCAGACCTCGTGCCCGCGGGCGGTGGCCTCGCGGGCGAGCCAGGTGGT
>CAZLLV010000285.1:0-6569 GCA_964560325.1 uncultured Thermoanaerobaculia bacterium
GTTCGACGCGGCGGGCGTGCTCGGAGGACCGGCCGCGGGGGGCAAGCCGAGCCTGGAGGAGATGACGCTCGAGGAGGCCGAGAAGGTGATGATCGAGCGCGCCCTCGAGCGCCACGACGGCAGCGTCACCGAGGCGGCGAAGATGCTCGGGCTGTCGCGCAGCGCGCTCTACCGCCGACTCGAAAAGTACGAGATCGAAACCTCGTGAGGGCGGGCCGGCCGTGACCTCTCCGGGCGAACAGGAGCGTTCCGACGATCCGGGCCGGCGCGGTCTCGACGGGTGGATCCGCTTCGAGATCCGGCTCCTGCTCTTGGCGCTCGCCGCGTCCTTGCCCGGGGCGCTGATCGCCGCCGTCTTCCTCTGGGGCCGGCTGTCGCGCCCGCTCGCCCTCGCCGCCTCGCTCCTCCTCCTGGCCGCCGCCGTCGGCCTCCCGCTCCTCCTCTACCGCCGCCTCGAGTACACCCTCAACACCCTCGCCAACCTGCTCGAAGCCCTGCGCGAGGGCGACTTCTCGCTGCGCGCCCGCGCCGCGCCCGGCGACGGGCCGATGGACGAGGTGATGCGGGAGATCAACGCCCTGGGCGAGATCCTCCGCGAACAGAGGCTCGGCGCGGTCGAGGCGACCGTCCTCCTGCGCCGGGTCATGGACGCGATCGACGTCGCCGTCTTCGCCTTCGACCGGCGCGACCGGCTCCAGCTCGCCAACCGCGCCGGCGAGCGCCTGCTCGCCCGGCCGCAGTCGGAGATCCTCGAGCTCTCGGCCGCGGAGCTCGGCCTCGCCGATCTGCTCGAAGGCGAAGCCAACCAGCTCGTCGACCGTGCCTTCCCGGGCCGGGTGGCGCGCTGGGACGTGCGGCGGAGCGGCTTCCGCAAGGACGGCCTGCCGGTGCGCCTGCTCGTCCTCTCCGACCTGTCGCGGCCGCTGCGCGAGGAGGAGCGCCAGGCGTGGAAGCGGCTGATCCGCGTGCTCGGCCACGAGCTCAACAACTCGCTGGCGCCGATCAAGTCGACCGCGGAGACCCTGGCGAACCTGCTCGACCGCGACCCGCGGCCGGACGATTGGGACCAGGACGCCGGCGCCGGGCTGCGGATGATCTCGTCGCGCTCGGAAGCCCTGGCGCGCTTCATGTCGGCCTACTCGCGCCTCGCCCGCCTGCCGCCGCCGACCATCCGGGAGACCCGCGTCGGACCCCTGGTGGAGCGGGTGGCGGCGCTCGAACGGCGAGTTCCGGTGGTGGTCGAGGGGGGAGGCGAGCTGGTGGTGCCGGCCGACCCCGACCAGCTCGAGCAGGCGCTCATCAACCTGGTGAGAAACGGCGCCGAGGCGGCCCTCCAGACCGGCGGCGGTGTGCGCCTCGGGTGGCGCGAGGTCGAAGGGGGCGTGGAGCTCTGGGTGGAGGACGGCGGCCCCGGCCTGTCGAACCCGGAGAACCTCTTCGTGCCGTTCTACACCACCAAGCCGCGCGGCACCGGCATCGGCCTCGTCCTCGCCCGCCAGATCGCCGAAGCCCACGGCGGCACCGTCACCCTCGAAGAGCGCACAGAAGACCACGGCGTCCTCGCCCGCCTGCGCCTCGCCGGTTCCGCCCGGTCGGCTACAGCCGCGCCTTGAAGTAGTTCACCACGCCGCCGTCGAGGAGCACGTCGACCTGGCGCTCGGAGAGCGTGTGCTTCGCGCGGATCTCGTGCCCCTTCGTTCGGTTGTGCACGGTGATCTCGCCGCCGTTCCGGACCGCCTCGCGCAGGCCCTCGACCGCGACCTCGTCGCCCTCCTCGATCCGGTCGTAGTCCGGCGGGTCGACGAACTCGAGCGGCACGATGCCGAAGTTCGCCAGGTTCTGCCAGCCGATGCGGGCGTACGACTTGGCGAGCACCGCCCTCTGCCCCAGGTAGCGCGGCGCGATCGCGGCGTGCTCGCGCGACGAGCCCTGGGCGTAGTTCTCGCCAGCCACCACCACGTGGCCGCCGTGCTCCTCCCGGAGCGCCAGCGCGGCGCGGTCGTGGAAGCCGGGGCTCTTGCGGTAGTAGACGAACTCGCTGATCTTCGGGATGTTCGAGCGGAAGGGGAGCACCTCCTCGCCGGCCGGCATGATCTCGTCGGTCGAGACGTCGTCGCCGACCTTGAGGAGCACCGGCACCCGGAACGCGTCCGCGAGCTGCGGGAAGTCGGGGAAAGCCCGGATGTTCGGACCCTTCTCGAGCTCCTCGCCGGAGCCGTCGGCCGGCGGCTCCTCGAGCATCTGCGTGTTGACCGCCAGCTCCTCCGGCGCGCGCCAGCGCGGGTACTCCATCCCGAAGCGCTCCGGCAGGTCGCGCGGGTCGGTGATCTCGCCGGTCAGCGCGCTCGCCGCCGCCGTCTCCGGGCTGCACAGGTAGACCAGGTCGTCCGTCGTGCCGGAGCGCCCGGGGAAGTTCCGCGGCACGGTCCGCAGGCTGATCTCGTGCGACGCCGGCGCCGCGCCCATGCCGATGCAGCCGCCGCAGCCCGCCTGGTGGAGGCGCGCGCCGGACTCGATCAGCTCCTGCACCGCGCCAATGCGGAAGAGGTTCTGGAGCACCTGGCGCGAGGTCGGCGTGACGTCGAAGGAGACCCGGTGGTGGGTCGAGCGGCCCTTCACGATCTGCGACGCCATCCAGAAGTCGCGCAGCCCCGGGTTCGCCGACGACCCGACGTACGACTGGTAGATCCGCTTGCCCGCCACCTCGCGCACCGGCACCACGTTGCCGGGCGACGACGGACAGGCGATCAGCGGTTCGAGGGTCGAGAGGTCGATCTCTTCGTGCACGTCGTACCCGGCGCCCTCGTCCGCCACCAGCTCGGTCCAGTCGGCCTCGCGCCCCTGCGAGCGCAGGAAGCGGCGCACCTCGCCGTCCGACGGAAAGACGGTGGTGGTGGCGCCGAGCTCGGTGCCCATGTTGGCGATCACGTGCCGGTCCATGGCGGAGAGCGACGCGAGTCCCGGGCCGTAGTACTCGACGATCCGGCCCACGCCGCCGCCGACGTCGTGGCGCCGGAGCATCTCGAGGATCACGTCCTTGGCGCTCACCCAGTCGGGCAGCTCGCCGGTGAGCCTCACGCCCCAGACCTCCGGGTACTTGAAGTAGAGGGGCTCGCCGACCATCGCGAGCGCCACGTCGATGCCGCCCGCGCCGAGCGCCAGCATGCCGAGCGAGCCGGCGGCCGGCGTGTGGCTGTCGGAGCCGACCAGCGTCTTGCCCGGCTTGCCGAAGCGCTCCATGTGGACCGGGTGCGACACGCCGTTGCCCGCCTTCGAGTACCAGACGCCGAAGCGCCGGCAGGCGGAGCGCAGGAAGAGGTGGTCGTCCGGGTTCTTGTGGTCGGTCTGGAGCAGGTTGTGGTCGACGTACTGGACCGACACCTCGGTCCTCACCCGGTCGACGGCCATCGCCTCGAGCTCCAGCATCACCATCGTGCCGGTCGCGTCCTGCGTCAGGGTCTGGTCGATCGTCAGCCCGATCTCGGCACCGGGGGTCGCCTCCCCGGAGACGAGATGGGACTCGATCAGCTTCTGGGTCACGTTCTGGGGCATGCCGAGAACGCGTGCGAATCCCGTGCCGCGGGGGTGATCCGAATCACGCGCTCTTTTTCTGCAGCTCGTGCCGCCCCTCGGCGAGCTCCTCGATCATCTTGCCGTTGAACGCCGGCAGGTCGTCCGGACTCCGGCTCGTCACCAAGCCGTTGTCGACCACCACCTCGCGGTCGACCCAGCGGACGCCGGCGTTCTCCAGATCCTTGCGGATGGTGTGGTACGACGTCATCTCGCGCCCCTCGGCCACGCCCGCGTTGATCAGCGTCCACGGACCGTGGCAGATCGACGCGACCGGCTTGCCGTTCTCGAAGAAGGAGCGCACGAACGCGAGCGCCTTCTCGTTCACCCGCAGGTGATCGGGGTTCATGACGCCGCCCGGCAGCAGCAGGCCGTCGTAGTCGTTCGGATCGGCGTCGTCGAGCTGGACGTCGACCGGGATCTCGTCGCCCCACTCGGTGTGCTGCCAGCCCTTCACCTTGTCGCCGTCCACGGGGGAGACGACGTCGGTCTTCGCGCCGGCCTTCTCCAGAGCGTCCTTGGGACTGGTGAGCTCGACCTGTTCGAAGCCGTCGTCCACCAGGATCGCGATGCGTTTGCCTTCGAGTCGTTCGGTCATGGAAAAACTACCTCCTGCAATGCAAAGTTCGATGAGGGAAGACCTCCCGAAATCGATTCGGAAGATCGAAGCCGGCCCGGCGGCGACAGTGCGCTTCCACCGCCGCGCCGAACGCGGCCTCTGCCCGAATACGTTTCAAGTTCGGTGCCGATGTCGCACGCGGGTGTCACGGACGGCGCCTTCGCATCACCTTGAGTCGTGTAGGTCCGCGTTCCCCTTTCCTCTCACTTCGACTCGAGGAGTGACCGATGAAGATTCGATCTCGACTGATCCGCCGACTGATCCCCTGCACCCTTGGGCTCGCCTGCCTCCTCGCGCTCGGCGCGGCGCCGGCCTTCGCCGACGAGGCCCCGATCGCCGACGCGCCGGCCGTCACCGCCGAGCTCGCGGAAGCGCCCGCCCCGGCGGCCGAAGCCGCCCCGTCCTCGACCGTCGGCACCCCCGACGCGCTGCCGATGGGCTGGAACGACCTCGGCAACTGCCGCGTGCGGTGCGGCTTCCAGTTCTACTGGTACGGCGGGATGACCGAGTCCCAGTGCTGTAACGAGACGCAGTACTGCCCGGACGGCTCCATCGGGTACTCGGTGGCGTTCCAGCCCTACGGCGGCCACGCCGAGCGCTGCGCGCCGTAGAGAGAAGAGAGGCGCCACCGGCCGTCGACGGCCGGTGGCGCAAGGCTCCCGCGGCTTTTGCAGGAAGCAGGATACTCTCCGAGTAGCGGACCGCACGAGAGCCGGCCGCTTCCGAGGAGGTGCCCGATCGTGACCCACCACGCCTCGATCGCCGCAAGGGCGGTTCTCGCCGCCTGCGCCCTGGCCGTGACGGCCTGCGACGGCAGCTCGCCCACGGAGCCCGACGAGCCTCCGAGCTCGGTCACCATCGTCATCGAGGACGCCTCGGGAGCCCTCACCGACCACGTCCCCACGATCCGTGACCTGATCGCGGGCACCTACGGCCAGGCCAGCCGCGAGATCCCGATCCGTGGCCTGACGGCCTTCGTCCGCCCCGACGCGTTCCGGACGATCGGCGGGTGGGGCCTGGGCGGCTTCGCCATGGGACCGTCGCAGATCGAGATCACGGTCGACCCGGCGTTCCCGGGCCTGGCCGGGGTCCTGGTCGAGCGTCTGCCCCACATCGCGGCCCACGAGATGTTCCACGCGGCTCGCTCCCGGGGGCCGGGCAACGGCTTCACGTTCTTCGAGCTCATGATCAGCGAAGGTCTGTCCGACCACTTCGCGAACGAGCTCCTGGGAGGTCCGCTTCCCCCCTGGTCGACGGCCCTCTCGCCGGCCGACATCGAGCGCTTCCTGGAACTCGCCGCCCTGGAGTTCGACGAGCCGAACGACTACGGCCGCTGGTACTTCGGGGAAGATCCCGCGATCCCGCGCTGGGCCGGCTACACCCTGGGCTACCACCTGGTGGCGGAGTACCAGGCGCGGGAGGGCCGATCGGCCGCGGAGCTGGTGCACACCCCGGCGAGCGCCTTCCGGCCGGATTGAGGGCGGGCGCGGAGTCGGGAAGGAGTGGCGGCCGGGCCGACCGGGCGCGTGGCGCGGTCGACCCGGCTCTCCAGTCACGGAACCGGCGTCATTTGGTTCGCCGGACTTCGTCCATCAGGATGGCGCCGGCCCGTTCGAGGACGGCGGTCGGGACGGCGGCGAGGAGCTGCGCGAGGGCGAGGGGCTGGACGCGCAGGTCGGCGAGGCGGGTGAGGTCGGTGGCGAGGGAGGTGCTCTCGAGCGCAGCCGAGCCGACGGCGCCGACGGCTTCGCCGTCTTGCATCAGGTGGAGCCGGTCGTCGGCGCCGCGCTGGAAGCGGAAGCGCGGGGGGCGTTCGGCGAGGTGGAGGGCGGCGGCCGTGAGGTGGGCGAGGTCGGGGTGGTCGAAGTGGAGGCGGGGCGCCCGTTCGCCGAGGCCGTAGACGGCCCAGGTGGGCGGTCCGTCGCCCCAGAGGCGGGTGACGCGCCAGGGGCCGGGCAGCTCGCCTTCGGGGGCGGCCGGTTCGGGTTCGCGGGCGCGGAGGGCGCCGAAGAGCTCGTCGCGGAAGGCGTTTTCGTGGAGGGGGCCGCCGGGGTCGGCGGGGGAGGAAGGGCTACAATCGTCCGTACGGCGTCGCATAGCTTCTCCTGTGCGTCGTCGAGGGCACGGTGGCGGGGTCCATCCGCTGTCGTGCCCGCTTCGGTTTCTGTGGCCGGGCGCCGGTGAGCCGGCACCCGTGCGGAACGTGAACTTACGCTACAGTAACGCCGCGTGGCTGTCAAGCAACCAAACGGCGGTTGTAGGGGAGGAGCCTTGCCTCCTCCCGGGGCGGGAGGGGGAGGTGGGTGCGTGCCGAGGTGTGTGCGTGCCGCAGGAACCGGGTGTGCCTACGCCGACGGGGCCGGCCGGGGCCTCCTCGGCC
>CAZLLV010000286.1:0-3483 GCA_964560325.1 uncultured Thermoanaerobaculia bacterium
ACGGGCTCGCCTCGAACATCAGGAGGGAGCCGGAGACGACGAAGGGAGCCGCCGAGCGGTGGCTCGTCACCTCGCCGACCCGCTCGCCGCCGCGGGTGTAGACCGACCAGTGGTACCGGTCGTAGACCTCCCGGGAGCCGAGCGAGCGGCTGACCAGCACGTGCCGGCCGTCCGCCGACAGGAACTTGCGTCCCTCGATCTCGGCCAGACCGTCGAAGGCGCGCAGCGTGGCGGTCTGGGCGACCGCTCCGGCGCCGGCTTTGGTGGCCACGGTGTGGACGTTGCCGGAGCGCGGGTCGACCGTCGCCGAGCCCTGCCGGACCTCGGGGCCCCGCGGAGTCTCGGCCCGGGTCGCGAGCTGCACGCCCGGCGCCCGGCCCTCGTCCGGAGACGGGACGTAGCCCTGGAAGTCTTCGTCGCTCAGGCGGCTGCTCCGCCAGGTCACCACCACGCCGTCGGTGCCCGGACGGGCCGCGGCGCGGAAGGTCGCGCGGGGACGGTCGGTGACCGTGCCCCACACTCCCTCGGGCAGCTCGACACGGCCCTTGGAGACGGTGCGGCCGGCGCCGCGGTCGAGGGTGACGAGCGCGAGCTCGCCGGAGGCGGAGGGCTCGGCCTGCGCGATCAGCAGGTTATCGACGATCGCGAGCGGCTTGGCGCCTTCGGTGCTGCTCCAGAGGACGGCGCCGTCGCTGGTGCGAAGCGCGTCGATGCGGCCCTCCCGGTTCATCACGTAGGCGACGTCGCGGACGAGATCGACGATCACGCCGTCGCGCAGCAGGACCGGAGAGGAGTCGTTGGAAGAGAGTTGCTGAGAACGGGCGGGCGCGGCCTGGGCCGGTGCCACGAGCACGACGATCGCGAGCGCGATCATCGCGGCGAGTAGGCACTGCACAGTCCGCGGCCGTCGAAGAGATTGCCGCATGTACTTCTCCTTGTTTCGAGCCCAGATTCCGCCTGCCCGGCGTTGCCGTCTTGACATACGAAGATAGCCTTCTTAGGATGGTCTCGTCAATTGCAGTCTCGAGGATGCTCCCGGGTGGTGACCCCTCCGAAGCGTAAGCGTCGAACGGCTGCACCGCCCGCCCGAAGCACGCGACGCCGGCCCTGAGCCCGCCGGTCCGCGTGCCGGAGCGACCGCCGTGGTCCGGATGCACCGAACCGCGGCTCAACCGAAACGGCGCCAGACGCCGTCCTGCCCCTGCGAAGGCCGTCCTCACGGTTCAGCGGCCGCTCCGCGCATCGAGCGCGGCCGGTCAACCGGGCCCCCGAGCCCAACGTTCCACGAATCGAGGTGTGCCTTGAGCTTCAACCAGAACCCCGAGGTCTCCGTCCGAGCAGGACGCGGGATCTTCGCCGGCGCGCTCGCGCTGGCACTCATCATGTCGATCGGTCTCGCCGCACCCGCCTCCGGGCAGGGGCCCGGCGGCGATTGGATTCCCCAGGGCCCGTCGCCCACCGTCTTCGGACAGGTGGAGAACGTCGTTCCGGACGACGAGGTCGTCGGCGCCATCCACACGGTGGTCGCCCACCCGACCAACCCGAACGTCCTCTACATCGGCGCCGTCAACGGCGGCATCTGGAAGACCGAGAACGCCACCGCGCTCACGCCGACCTGGACCCGACTCACCGACCGGCAGGCGTCGAACTCGATCGGCGCGCTGGCGCTCGATCCGACCGATTCGCAGGCCCGCACGCTGGTCGCCGGCATCGGTCTCTACTCGTCCTACGCGCGTCTGGGCGGTGCCCGTCTCGGCCTGATCCGGACCCACAACGGCGGCGCCTCCTGGAGCTCGATCAACGGCGGCGGCCTGTTGCTGGGCAAGAACATCTCCGGCATCGCGGCGCGGGGCGCCACGCTGGTCGTCTCGGTCGACGTCGCCGACGTTTTCACCTACGGCAACATCGGCATCTTCAAGTCGACGAACGGCGGCGGTACCTTCACCCAGATCTCTCAGGGCAACGGTGCCGCGACCGGTCTGCCGGGCGGCGTGTCCAACGACCTGGTCGGTGATCCGAACAACCCGGCGCGCCTGTTCACGAGCGTCCTCTTCGCCGACGGCGTGGGCGGTCAGAACGGCGTCTACCGGAGCGACGACACCGGCTCGACCTGGACCAAGGTGTCGAGCCCGGCCATGGAGGCGCTGCTGATCAGCGGCGTGACCAACAACGTCGAGCTCGCGGTCGGCCAGCACGACAACGTGTACGCCGCGATCGCCAACTCGGGCCGGCTCGCCGGCCTCTTCCGCTCCGGCGACGGCGGTGGCACCTGGACCGCGATGGATCTGCCGATGACCACCGAGGGCGGTGGCTTCCAGTTCGGCATCCACCCGGGCGGCCAGGCGTCGATCCACATGTCGATCGTCGCCGATCCGACCGACGCGAACATCGTCTACGTGGGCGGTGACCGCCAGCCCTGCTTCGTCGAGCGCGGCGGCAGCGGCGGTTGCTTCCCGAACTCGATCGGTGCCGTCAACTACTCCGGCCGTCTCTTCCGGGGCGACGCTTCGCAGCCCTCGGGCAGCCAGTGGGCGCACCTGACCCACTCGGCCAGCCTGGGCGCGGCGGGCGGCGGTACCGCGTCGAGCAGCTCGCCGCACGCCGACTCGCGCGAGATGACCTTCGACGCCGCCGGCAACCTGCTCGAGACCGACGACGGCGGCATCTACCGCCGCACGTCGCCGCGCTCGGACACCGGCGACTGGTTCTCGGTCAACGGCGACCTCGGCGTCACCGAGATCCACAACGGCGCGTACGACAACTTCACCGCCACCCACTTCAGCGGCAACCAGGACAACGGCACCACCTACCAGGCGTTCCCGAACGCTCCGGTCTGGGCGCTGCTCCTGTCGGGTGATGGCGGCGACGTGCAGATCGACGACGGCGCTCCGGCGCCGGGCGGCATCTCGATCCGCTACTCGAGCGCGCAGGGCCTCCAGGCGTTCAACCGCACGTTCTGGGACGCGAACAACAACTTCGTCGGGTTCACCTTCCCGGCGCTGGCGGTGGTGAGCGGCGCGCCGCTCCAGCCGCAGTTCACGACCCCGGTGCAGATCAACGCGGTCGAGCCGGAGCGCCTCCTCATCGGCGGTGCCAACTCGCTCTACGAGACGCTCGATCAGGGCGACACGATCAGCGAGATCGGCCCGGGCGTGTTCGCGGTCGGCATCGGCCGGCAGCCGCTCGCCTACGGCCATCCGGACAACCCGGACGTCATCTACTCGGGCAACATCGATTCGATCGCCGTGCGGACCGGCCCGCCGGGCTCGCCGGTCGTCAACCGCCCGAGCTTCCCCGGCACCGGCACCGGCCTCACGATCCGCGGCATCGCGATCGATCCGTTCGATCACGAGACCGCGTACGTGGCGAACGGCAATGACGTGTACGTCACGACCGACGCGGGCCTGACCTGGTCGAGCGTCACCGGCGACCTCGCGTCGACCGGCGCGCTCTTCCCGACCCGGGCGCTCGCCTACGTCGATC
>CAZLLV010000287.1:0-6088 GCA_964560325.1 uncultured Thermoanaerobaculia bacterium
CCTCGGCGCCGAGCGCCGGCCGCTCGGCGAAGTCGCGCGGGAGCTCGATCGTCGTCAGGCGCCAGCGGCCTTCGCGGTGGACCACGGCGGCGATTCGCCGGCCGGTCTCGTCCGCCCGCGGCGTCGCCCAGACCACCTCCACGCTCGGCTCGGTCAGGGGCGTGACGGCGCCGGAGGTCGCGTCGACCGCGACGAGCTGCGAGAGGCCGTGCCGGCTGCGCACCGCGATCAGGGTGTCGCCGGCCGGCGGCGGGAGCGCCTCCGGGTAGCGCAGGCCGGCGCCTCGGGTCAGCCGCTCGACCCCGCCTTCGCCGGGACTCCAGCGGTAGAGGTCGGCGTGCTCCGTTCCGTCCGGTCCGGGGCCGATCGCCCAGAAGACCAGGCTCTCGCCGTCCCGGCTCCAGCGCGGATCGGCGGGGGCGCGGCCGTCGAAGGTGGGCAGGGTCGCGACCACCTTGCGGGCCGGCGGCGCGGTGCGCACCGCGGGCAGGTCCTCCGGGTCCTCGCGCGCGATCCGCTCGCGCTCCTCCCGCCAGCGCGCCTCCGCCTCCTCGTCGACCGCCGTCTCCCAGACCACCAGTCGGGTGGGCGGATCGCCGTCCGGCCCGGCGGCGAGGACGGCGGCGAGGCGGGTGCCGTCCGGGGAGAGCGCGGGCGCGCCGGTGCCGCGGTCGAGGTCGGCCCAGAGCTCGCCCTCGATCGTCTCGGCCTCGCCGAGAAGCCGCCGCTCCGCCTCGAGCGCTCGCCAGGTGAGCTCGGCGGTGAAGCGCCCGTAGAGCTCCGCCGGGCCGTCGCCGAAGACGCCGCGGAACGCCTCGTCGAAGCTCCGGTCGTGGCGCGCGGTCATGCGCGCCCAGAGGCCGCGCAGGGACTCCGGCCCGGCGCGCTCCTCCAGCCACTCGAGGTAGGCCGAGCCGGCGAGATAGGCCATCGAAGGGCCGAGCCAGCTCTCGTCACCCGCGCCGAGAGCGCCGTAGCCGGGGAGCCGCCCGGCGCGCGCCCGCTGGCGCAGCACCGCCGCCCGCAGGTCGCCGTACGGCCGTCCGGAACCGGTCAGACGCCCTTCGAGCAGCGTGGCGTACCCCTCCGTGACCCAGCGCGGAGCGCGGCGGGCGATCGGCCCCACGTCGGCCACCGGCACGAGGCGCGCGAGCCGGTCGCGCAGGGGGTTGCGCGACGGGCGGAGCAGGTGGACCAGGTGGACGTCCTCGTGGAGCGCCACCAGCTCGCCCCAGTCGCGGTAGCTGCCGAGGATCGAGGCCGGCGCCGGCGGGGTGGTCCAGAGCACCATGCGCGGGTTGCCGAGGAAGGGCCACGCGGAGCCGTTGGGGCGCGACAGCGGGTCGGCCACGATCACGTCGACCACCTGGGGCGGCGCGTAGCCGACCTCTTCGCGCAGCCGCTCGCGCACCGCCTCGAGCCGCGCCGCCGCCCGGCGCGCCCACGCCTCGGAGGCGGCCGGGTAGTGGACGCGGAAGTGGGGCAGCTCGAGAGTCCGCCACTCCCCGTGCGGCGGCTGCGCCCGGGCCGACGGGGCGGGCGACCCGAGCGACGCGAGCAGGGCGACGGCGAGGACGGCGAGCGGGAGTCGATACCGGGCGGGCGGGGTCATCCGGGGGATTGTACGGCCCGGCGTCGACCGATTCCGGTGCCCCTCTCCGGTAAGGTAGCGCTCCGGCGCCGGGGCTCTCTCCCGTACCGGCCGGCGCCCTCTCTCCCGATGACCGACCGCCCCCTAGAGATCCCGACCCACCGCGGCAAGGCGTGGGCCCAGCGCCTCCTCGCGCTGATCGTCTTCGCCGGCGCCCTCTACCTGGTGCACCGGCTGGTCGCCGAGGTCGGCTGGGAGGAGGTGCGCGAGCGCCTGGCCGGGGCGCGGCGGTCGTGGATCGCGCTGGCGGTCGCCTGCTTCTGCGGCCAGCTCGCCTTCTGGGCCTTCCGGCAACGCCTGTCGGTGCGGCGGATCACCGAGACGCCGCGGGGCTGGGTGATCTCGCTCGCCCTGGTCGCGACCGCGGCCGCCAACTTCCTGCTCCCCTTCGCGCGGCTGATCGGCGGGCTGCTGCGCGCCCGTTACCTGTCGCGCACCAGCTCGCCGAAGGCACCGAAGCGGATCTACTACGCCGCCGTCCTCTACGACCAGCTCGTCCACGCGCTGGTGATGGGCTCCGTCACGGTGGTGGGCCTGCTCGGCGCCGCCTTCGTGCTCGGCCGCACGACCCTCGCCCTGACGCTCGCCGGTGTGCTCCTCCTCGCCGGCTTCGCCGGCTTCCTCTGGTACCGCCGGCGCGCCGGTGCCGTCGGCCGCAAGGGCGCCTTCGTCCGCTTCGTCGAGCGCCGGGCCGAGCGGCGCGAGGGGATGATCGGCAAGCTGCTCGCCGGCAGCGAGACGGCGGCGCGGATCTTCGTCCGGCTGGTGCGGAGCGGCCGCCTCTGGTGGCAGACCGTGGCGCTCGGCGTCGGGGTCTTCCTGGCGGTGACCGCGGCGCAGTGGGCGGTCTTTCAGTCGATCGGCGCCGAGGTCCACCCGCTGGTGGTCGTGGCGACCGTCACCATGGGCCTCTCGGCCGGCGTGCTGCTCGGCACCCCCGGCGGCCTCGGCACCACCGAAGCGACCATGATCGCGCTCTACGGTGCGTTCGGGATCGACCGGGTGGCCGCCGCCTCCGCCGTCCTCCTCTTCCGGGGCATCCAGTTCTCGGTCGTCCTCGGCCTGGGGCTGCCGTCGATGGCGGTGCTGGAGCTCTACTCGCTGCGGGTGCGGGGGCGGGACGGCGACGAGGGCGAGGCCGAGGCGGCGCGGCTGAAGATCGAGGAGGCGATCCGGCACGCCGGGCACGCGGACGAGCCCGAGGAGCGCGCCGGCGAGGGAGGTAGGCGATGAACGGGCTGGTCGAGCGGTTCCGGGCCGAGATGCCGATCACCGAGCGGTGGGTCTACCTGAACCACGCGGGGATCGGACCGCTCACCCGCACCGGCGCGGCGCGCATGGACGCGCTCAACCGGGTGGTGGCCGAGACCGGCGACCGCCGGTGGCCGGAGCGGGGGGCCGAGGGCGAGCGCGTGCGCGCCGCGATGGCCCGTCTGCTGGGCGCGCGCGAGCGGCACGAGGTGGCGTTCGTCGGCAACACGTCGGAGGGGCTCTCGGTCGCCGCCTGGGGTCTCGACTGGCGGCCGGGCGACAACGTGGTAGGGCCGGAGCCGGAGTTCCCGGCGAACGTCTACCCGTGGACCTCGCTCGCGCCGCTCGGGGTCGAGTACCGGCGGGTGCCGGCGCGGGAGGGGAGGATCGACCCGAGCGACCTGATCGCCGCGATGGACGAGCGCACCCGCATCCTCGCCCCCTCCTGGGTCCAGTACGCGAGCGGTCACCGGATCGACCTCGCACCGCTCGCCGCCGCCTGCCGCGAGGTCGGAGCGCTCTTCGTGCTCGACGCGATCCAGGGCGCGGGCGTCCTCCGGCTCGACGTCGAGGCGGCCGGGGTCGACGTCTGCGCCCTCGCCTGCCACAAGTGGCTGCTCGGACCGGAGGGCGTCGGCGTGCTCTACGTCTCCGACCGGGTGGTCGATCGCCTGCGCTCGAACCGTCACGGCTGGCGCTCGGTCGCCGGCCGCTTCCGGTGGACCGAGATCGACCCGGCGCCGGCCGAAGGGGCGCTCCGCTTCGAGGCCGGGACGCTCAACCTGCTCGGGGTCCACGGCGTGGGGGCGACGCTCGACCTGCTCGAAGAGCTGGCGGAGACGCACGGCGAGGGGGCGGTCGAATCGCGCGTGCTCGGCCTCGCCGACCGGGCGGCGCGCGGGCTCGCCGGGCTCGGCTTCGAGCTCGTCGAGCCGCGGCGCGCTCCCGGAGAGACCTCCGGGATCGTCGCCGCCACCCACCCGGAGCGCGGGGCGGCCGCGCTGGCCGACGCGCTGGTCGAGCGCGGCATCGCCGCCGCCGAGCGCGCCGGCCGCCTGCGCGTCTCCCCCCACGCCTACACCAGCGACGAGGAGATCGACCGGCTGCTCGCGGCCCTCGGCGAGCTGGTGTAGCGACTGGGGCTCGGGCACGCACCGACCCCGGTAGACTCGGGGCCTCCGTTCCGATCACTCCATCGACCGCCTCCGAGGTGCCGCCGCCATGACCCGTCCGCCGACTCTCCCCGTCCTCGCCCTCGGCCTGCTCTTCGCCGGCTCCGCGCTCGCCCAGGAAGCGCCGGCGACGCCGAAGTTCCCGCCGGGCAAGACCACCGCCGAGGTGCTGGAAGGTGCCGAGCCGTCCGACTGGCGGCCGCTCGACCCGGAGAGCACCCTCTACGTCACCCTGCCCGATCGACCCGGTGGCCCCGGCGGTCGCGTAGTGATCGAGCTGGCGCCCGGGTTCGCGCCGAAGCACGTGGCGAACATCCGGCAGCTCGCGCGCCAGCACTACTACGACGGCCTGGCCGTGGTCCGGTCGCAGGAGAACTACGTCGTCCAGTGGGGGGATCCGAAGGCGGGTGAGGAGGGCGCCAAGCCGTTCGGCGAGGCGGCGCGGTCGCTGCCGCCGGAGTGGGACCGGCCGCTGCCGAAGGAGCCCGGCGAGCTGGCGTTCACGCCGCTCGGCGGTCCCGACGTCTACGCTCCGGAAGCCGGCTTCGTCGGCGGCATGCCGGCCCGGCGGGACGCGGAGAACGGCCACATGGGGCTCGCCCACTGCTACGGCATGGTGGGCGCCGGACGCGGCGCCACGGCGGACTCGGGGAGCGGCGCCGAGCTCTACGTGGTGATCGGCCACTCGCCGCGCCACCTCGACCGCAACGTGACGCTGGTCGGCCGGGTGATCGAGGGGATGGAGGTGCTCTCGACCCTGCCGCGCGGCACCGGCGGGCTCGGCTTCTACGAGACGCCGGAGGAGCACGTGCCGATCGCGTCGATCCGCCTCGGCAGCGAGCTACCCGCCTCCGAGCGCGCGAACCTCGAGGTGCTGCGCACCGACACCGAGACCTTCCGCGACCTGATCGACGC
Organism: uncultured Thermoanaerobaculia bacterium; assembly: GCA_964560325.1. Taxonomy (GTDB): domain Bacteria; phylum Acidobacteriota; class Thermoanaerobaculia; order Multivoradales; family DATKCC01; genus CAZLLV01. The sequence goes on from CAZLLV010000287.1 coordinate 4,990, forward strand.
CCGCCGCTGGCGCCGCGAGGAGTGGTTCCTCGACCCGGTGGGCGCGGTGTCGCTCTGCAACGTGCCGCTCCCCGTGCGCCAACGCCCGGCCACCGACCCGGCGACGCCGGAGTCCGAGCCCGGGTCCTGAACGCGCGCTACTCGCCGCCTTCGATCTTCTCCAGCAGGCCGAGCAGCCGCTCCCAGGCGTCTTCCCGGGCCTTCTTCACCTCGGGCGAGGCGTCCGCTTCGCTGCCCTGGCGCATGAAGGCGTGGCCGGCGCCCGCGTAGACCACCGGCTCGTAGGTCTTGCCCGCGGCCGCCATCAGCTCGCGGCTGGTCGGGATCGTGGCGTTGACCCGCTGGTCGTCTTCACCGTAGAAGCCGTAGACCGGCGCCGAGATCTCGGCGATCCGCTCCGGGTCGTCCGGCCCGGTGCCGTAGAAGACGAAGGCGGCCTCGATCGCGTCCGAGCTCGTGGCGAACCGGAAGGTCTGCGAGCCGCCCCAGCAGAAGCCGGCGACCGCCACCTCGCCGGACGACGCCGGCAGCTCGGCGGCGTACTTCCGTACCGCCGAGAGATCGGAGGTCACCTGGTCCGCGTCGAGCGCGTAGATCGCGTCACGCGCCGCGTCCGCGCTCTCGAACTCGGCCGTATGGGCGTGCTCGGCGTCGAAGCCGGAGAGGAGATCGGGGGCGATCGCGAGGTAGCCGGCCTCGGCGAGCTCGTCGGCGAAGCTCCGCACCCAGTCGGTCAGGCCGCGGTTCTCGTGGATCACGATCACCGCCAGCGCGTCCTCGGCGCGCTCCGGGTAGGCGACGAAGCTGCGCACCGTGCGCCCCTCGCCGGCCGGGATCTCTACCCACTCGCCGTGGCGGGGGGAGTCTTCCATCCGCTCGGCACTTTCAGCGTCTTGACCGGCAGCGGGTGCGGTCGGCAGCAGGGAGAGGGTGAGCAGCAAGACGGGAACGAGAGATCTCGAATCTGTCATCGAATCCTCCTCTCTCCCAGTCTACAGGGCGCGGCGAGTGAGAGCGCGTGGGTCCGGCCTCCGTCGGTAGCGAGGGCGTCATTCGCGTGCATCTCGCAAGGCGCGGCGACGAGGCATAGCAGAGCTAT
>CAZLLV010000288.1:0-6146 GCA_964560325.1 uncultured Thermoanaerobaculia bacterium
GCCTTCGAGCCGCTCGGGCACGAGCTGGTACAACCGGCTCGTCCCCTCCGGCCGCACCTCGAGCCAGCCGTCGTCGGCGAGGACCTTGAGGTGGCGCGAGACGGTGCTCTGCGGGAGCTGGAGGACGGCGCACAGCTCGGAGACGGCGAGCTCCTGCCCGTGGAGCACCTGGAGCAGGCGCCCACGCGTGGAGTCCGCCAGCGCCGACAGGTGGTCGAGCACCCGCGTCGGCGCGGCGTCAGCGGTCACTTCGTCGATCAATCCCTCCATCCGGGACAAAGGATACACTGTGACGCGGGGTGTGTCAAGGGCGGGGAGTGACTTCGAGAAGGGGTTGGAGAGAGGGCGTAGGGGTGGGGCGCGCGGCCGTAGGGCTCAGAGCCCGCGCAGCCGGCAGCGTCGGCGGGAGTGCACGGTCGTCGAACGCGCGGACGGCTCTGCGAGGCGAGGCACCCGCCGGACCACCTCTCAGGCCGAGCCGCCCCGGAGGCCGCGCGCCCCGGCCCCACCAGCCCTCCCACTCCCGTTACTCTAGTGAGGAATCTCGCCCGCGTACGACTTCTCGCCCGCTTCGATCAAAACGTCCAGGTCGTTCTCGTCCGGCGGCAGCGGACAGGTCGCGTACGGCGTGAACGCGCACGGCGGGTTGTACGCCCGGTTGAAATCGAGGACCACCACGTCACTCCCCTCCGCCGGCGGATCCGCATACACGAACCGCCCCCCACCGTACGTCCCCCGCCCGTTCGTCTCGTCCCCGAACACCACGAACAACGCCTCCCCCGGAGCCCCCTGCATCGGCGTCACCCGCAACTCCTCCCCTCCCGGCGCACGGAACACCAACACCCCCGGCGCCCGCACGTCCTCCACCTGCCCCAGCACGTTCGGAATCGCCACCGTCATCCCCTCCTCCCGCTCCAGCCGCGCCGCCACCCGCCACGCCGGATCGACCGGATAAAACTCCAGCCCCACGAAGCCCCGCCGCGCCGGCCCCTCCGGGTCCTTCACCCGCAGCCCGTACCGACCACCCCGCTCGATCACGTGGAACGACAGGCTCCCCTGCTCGACCACCGTCGGCTCCCCCGCCGTGTCGACCACCAGCGGCACGGACACCCCCGGCTCGACCGGCTCCGGCTCGCCCCCCTCCGCGACGGCGATCCCCAGCCCGGCGCCTTCGGCCGCGGTCAGCGTCACCGCACCGCCTTCGAGCCGCACCGTCCCCATCCGCCCGGGCGTACCCGCGGGAAAGACCAGGTCGTCCTCCTCTCCCGAGCCGAAGGTGTTCTCCCCCGGCTCCAGCCAGTGGAGGCCGACCAGCGACAGCCAGCCGTCCGCGGCCTGGAGCGACGCGCTGCGCTCGCCCTGCCAGGTTTCGATCTCCTCGGCGTAGCCGAAGGGTACGGACGCGGAATCGGCCGTGGGTCCGGAGGAGCGCTCGGGCTCGGGAGCGCAGGCGATCGGGGAGAAGCTCGCCGCGAGGAGGAGGACGGAGAGGAGCGGTCGGGCGATCCGGCGGCGACCGGCGGTCAATCCGACGGCTTCCCGTCGAGCTGCTCGGAGAGCCGGGCGAGGCAGCGGCTCGCGAGCTTGCGGACGCTCGACTGGCAGTAGCCGAGACGCTCGGCGACCTCCGAGGGGCTGTGGCCCTGCAGGTAGCGCAGGCGCAGGAGATCCTGGTGGCGCGTCGGCAGGTTGCCCATCAGGTTGTCCAGGTCCCACCGCATGTGCTGCCGCTCCTGCGGCGGGGCCTCGGGCTCCGACAGCAGCTCGAGCGCGCCGTCGTCGACCGCGGTACAGAGGCTGCCGCGGCGGCGGCGCCAGTAGATCAGGCAGCGGTTCTTGAGGGTCACCACCAGCCACGCCTCGGGATTGCGGATGCGCTCCCACTTGAGGACCGTGGCCAGAAGGGCCTCCTGGAGGATGTCTTCCGCATCCTCCGGAGGGATCTGGTATCGGTAGAGGATCTGCTTCAACCGCGGCCTGAGCCGCTCCAGCAGAGTGTCGAAGGACTCCTCCCCGAGAGGTTGGTCGATCGCCGGCATGTCGAACTCCACCCGAAGGCTTCCTACTCTATCGCAAAAACCCGTGGCGCGACGAATCCGCGCAGACACGGCGTCCGGAGCCGGAACCGCCGACCCTGGATCTTGCACCCCCGTCGTCGAGAGAACTGTTCAAACTCTAACCCAAACGGGTAGAAAATGCACCCGCGGGGCCGCGACCCCCGGACGCACCGGCAAGGATCGGCGGCCGGAGCGCGAGAGTCGCTGACCCGGGGTCAGAAAAAACCGAGCTCCAGACGGGCGGCTTCGGACATCATGCTCGGGTTCCAGGTCGGGTCCCAGACCAGCTCGACCTCGGCCCGCTCGACGCCCGCCACGGAGGCGACCTTCTGCTCCACCTCGCCCGGCAGCGAACCGGCGACCGGGCAGGCCGGAGAGGTCAGGGTCATCTTGACCTGCACCGGGTGCTCGCCCGCGTCGTCGGCCGCGCCGACCGCGATGTCGTAGATCAGCCCGAGCTCGTAGACGTCGACCGGGATCTCCGGGTCGTAGACCGTCTTCAAGGCGGCGACGATGCGCGCCTCCAGGTCGTCGGCCGCGGTGGCCCCGGAGGGCGAGCCGGACGGCGCTTCGGCGCCGGCGGGGACCGCCTCGGGCGCGCCGTCGAGCTTGATCGGATTCTTCGTCTCGTGGCTCATGTCAGCTCTCCGTGGAGACCACCGTCTCGCGCTCGTGCTCGAGGGCGGCGTTCAGCGTGTGCCAGGCGAGGGTCGCGCACTTGACCCGCATCGGGTACCCCTTGACTCCGGAGAACACGGCGAGCTTGCCGAGCCCGCGCTCGAGGTGGACCGGATCGCCCGCCGCCTCGTCGTCGTCCTCGGTGAGGAGCACCCGGAAGCGCCGCACCAGCTCGCGCGCCTCCGCCTGGGTCTTGCCCTTCACCGCGTCGGTCATCATCGACGCCGACGCCTGCGAGATGGCGCAACCGGAGCCCTGGAAGGTGACGTCCGCGACCGTCTCGCCGTCGAGGTCGAGGTAGACGGTCACCACGTCGCCGCACAGCGGGTTGTCGCCGTGGGCCTGGCGGTCGGCCGCCGGCAGCGCGCGGAAGTTCCGCGGGGTCTTGTTGTGGTCGAGGATGACCTCCTGGTAGAGGTCGCGAAGGTCGCTCATGCTCCGAACATCTCCTGGGCGTGGCGCACGGCGGCGGCCAGCGCCTCCACCTCGCGGTGGGTGTTGTAGAGGCCGAACGAGGCGCGCGCGGTCGCCGGCAGGCCGAAGCGCCGCATCAGCGGCTGGGCGCAATGGTGGCCGGCGCGGATGGCGACGCCGCGGCGGTCGAGGATCGTTCCCAGGTCGTGCGGGTGGACGCCGTCGACGGTGAACGAGACGATCGCCGCCTTCTCGGGCGCGGTCCCGACGATCGTCACCCCCGGCAGGGCGCCGAGCGCCTCGGTCGCGTGCTCCAGGAGCTCGCGCTCGTGCGCCGCGACCGCCTCCCGGTCGAGCCCGGTGAGGTAGTCGAGCGCCGCCGCGAGCCCGGCCACACCCTCGATGTTGGCCGTCCCGGCCTCGAAACGGACCGGAGCGTCCGCGAAGGTGGTGCCGTCGAAGGAGACCGAGCGGATCATGTTGCCGCCGCCGAGGAGCGGAGGCATCTCGGTGAGGTGCTCGGCCCGGCCCCAGAGGCCGCCGATGCCGCTCGGGCCGTACGCCTTGTGGCCGGAGAAAGCGAAGAAGTCGCAGCCGATCGCCGGCAGGTCGAGCCGCACGTGGGGCACCGCCTGGGCGCCGTCGACCAGCACCGGCACGCCGCGCTCGCGGGCCAGGGTGGCGATCGCCGCCACCGGGTTGACGGTGCCGATGGCGTTCGAGATCTGTCCGACGGCGAGCATCGCGACCGGGCCGCGGTCGGCGTCGAGCGCCGCTTCGAGGGCTTCGAGGTCGATCGCGCCGCGGTCGTCGACCGGAACCGGCTCGACCGTCGCCCCCGCCTCGCCGCAGACGATCTGCCACGGGACGATGTTGGCGTGGTGCGCCAGCAACGGCACCAGCACGCGGTCGCCCGGGCGGAGGCGCGGCCGCAGAAAGCTCCGGGCGACCAGGTTGATCGACTCGGTGGTGCCGCGGGTGAAGACGACCTCGCCGGCCGGCACGCCGAGGAAGCGCGCGACGGTCGCGCGCCCCCGCTCGTAGGTGGCGGTCGCGCGCTCGCCCAGGGTGTGGACGCCGCGGTGGACGTTCGCCGTGTCGTGCTCGTAGAAGCGCGCCACCGCCTCGATCACCGCGCGCGGCTTCTGCGCCGTGGCGGCGTTGTCTAGATAGGCGAGAGGATGCCCGTGCACCTCCTGGTGAAGCCCGGGAAAGTCCTCCCGCACGCTTTCTACATCGAAAGTCTTCGCCACGGGCGACAGCACTGCGCCTGGAGAGGTCATGAGCGTCCGTTACGAGTCACACGGCCTCGCGCACTACCTCGCCCTTCGGCAGGCGGGTGAAGAGGAACTCTTCCAGGTCTTCGCGCAGCTCCGGCACCTTGATGCGCGAGACGATGTCGCTCGCGAAGGCCCAGATCAGCAGCGAGCGCGACGCCTCCTGGCCGATGCCGCGCGAGCGCAGGTAGAAGACCGCGTCGTCGTCGAGCTGGCCGACGGTCGAGCCGTGGGTGCACTTGACGTCGTCGGCGAAGATCAGGAGCTGCGGGTTCGAGTTGACCAGCGCCTCGTTCGAGAGGAGCAGGTTCTGGCTCGACTGCTTGGCGTCGGTCTTCTGGGCGCCCGGGTGGACGTGGATCAGGCCGTTGAAGACGGCGCGCGAGCGGTCCTCGAGAATCCCCTTGAAGAGCTCGAAGCTGTGGCAGTGCGGCTTGGCGTGCACGACCCGCATGTGGTGGTCGACGAACTGCTGGCCGCGCACCATGTAGAAGCCGTTGAGGATCGACTCGCACCCCTCGCCGTCGAGCTTGGTGTTGACGTCGTTGCGCACCAGCGCGCCGCCGAGCGACAGCGAGTGCAGCGCGTAGCTCGAGCTGCGCTCCTGGTGGAGCTGGAAGGTCGCCATGTGGAAGGCGGCGGTCGACTCCTGCTGCATCTTGTAGTGGTCGAGCACGGCGTTCGGGCCGCAGACGATCTCGGTCACCGGGCAGTTGAAGTAGCGCGCGCCCTCGGGGCTGGCGTAGGTCTCGACCACCGTCGCCTGGCTCGCCTCGCCCAGGACCACGAGGTTGCGCGGGAAGATCATCGCCGGCCGGCCGTCGCCATCGACCACCCCGGTCGAGTAGTGCAGCACGTGGATCGGCTTCTCGACCAGCGACCCCTTCGGCAGGTGGAGGAAGGCGCCGTCCGCCATGTAGCCGGTGTTGAGCGCGACGAACGGGTGCTCGGAGAAGTCGGCGTGGCGGGCGAGGTGCTCCTCGACGAGGTCCGGGTGCTCCTCGAGCGCCCGGCCGAGGCCGGTGAGGACGGTCCCCTCCGGCAACCCGGCGAGATCGGAGTGCTCCGGCGCGAAGTGGCCGTCGACGAACACCAGGTGGCTGCCGGCGCTCTCGAACAGCCAGGGCTCGAGCGCTTCGGCGCTCACCTCGCCGCTCGCCTCCGGGCGATGGAGCTCAGCCCTCGCGATCGGCGCCACGTTGGTGAAGCGCCAGTCCTCCTGGCGCAGGGTCGGGAAGCCCAGCTCGCGGAACCGCTCGATGGCGCGGCGGCGCAGGGCGCCCACGGACGCCGGCTCGTGGCTCGCCCGCGCGCGGTCGAACGACTCGTAGCCGGCGAGGAACGAGCTGTCTTCGAGCGCGCTCTTCTTCTCTTCGGTCAGGACGGTCATCGTCTCTCGGCCTCCCGCCTCACGCCGAAGTCGACGCGGACGCCGCGGTCGCGCCGGCCGCCGCGGAAGCGGCGAGCTCTTCCTCGGCCCAGCCGTAGCCCTTCTCTTCGAGCCGCTCGGCGAGCTCCGGGCCGCCGCTCTGGACGATCCGGCCGTCGACCAGCACGTGGACGTGGTCGGGCACGATGTACTGGAGGAGGCGCTGGTAATGGGTGATGACCAGGAACGAGCGGCCGTTCGTCCGCATCGAGTTGACGCCGTCCGCCACGATCCGCAGAGCGTCGATGTCGAGGCCGGAGTCGGTCTCGTCGAGGATCGCGAGCATCGGGT
>CAZLLV010000289.1:0-7462 GCA_964560325.1 uncultured Thermoanaerobaculia bacterium
GCCGAGGGCGAAGAAGGCGGCCGAGCGCTCGTCGATCACCGAGCAGTCGGCCACGTCCGGGTGGGCGGCGAGCGCTAGGACCAGCGGCGTCGAGCGGGAGCCGGGGGCGATCACCGCGTGGCGCAGGCCGGCACGGGCGAGCTCGTCGGTCAGGGTTTTTGCCCAGACGCCGTTGGGGTGCACGGTCGGCCTCACGATCGGCCGGGAGTGTCGCCGGCCGCCCGCTCCATCGCTCCCAGGACGGCGGCGAGCTTGAGCCGCGTCTCCGCGACCTCCACGTCGGGGTCGCTGGTGCGGACGATGCCGCCGCCGGCGAAGACCGCGGCGCTCTCCTCGTCGACCCGGCCCGAGCGGATCGCCACCGCCGAGTCGCCGGTGCCGTCCGGCGCGGCCCAGCCGACCACTCCGGCGTAGAGGCCGCGCGGGTGGCGCTCGAGCTTGCGGATCGCGCTGAGCGCCCGGTCGCGCGGCATGCCGCCGACGGCGGGCGTCGGGTGGAGGGCGGCGACCGCGTCCAGCACGCCGCGCCCGGGGCGGAGCTCGCCGGAGATCGGCGTGTAGAGGTGCTGGACGGTGGCGAGCTTCTCGAGCACCGGCGCCGGCCGCCGGTCGACCCGGTGGCAGAGCGGGCCGAGCGCCTCGGCGATCATGTCGCCCACGATCTCGTGCTCTTCGCGATCCTTGGCGCTCTCGAGCAGGCGCCGGCCGAGCGCCTCGTCCTCCTCGGCGGTGGCACCGCGCGGCGCCGAGCCGGCGAGCGCCCCGGAGAGCACGCGGCGGGCGGCGCCGGCTGGCTGCCCCTCGACGCGCGCGAGGCGCTCCGGGCTCGCCCCCAGGAAGACCGGCGCACCGGGCTCCGGGCGGACGGCGAAGAGGAAGCAGCCCGGGTGCTCGCGGCGCAGCTCGCGCAGGATCGCCGCCGGCCGGAGCGGACGGTCGGGCCGCACCGTCACCGCGTGCGACAGCACCACCTTGGTCAGGCAGTCGACGTCGTGCTCCGGGTGGCTGTCGGAGCGGCGGCAGAGAGTATCGAGCGCCGCCACCACCTGCTCGCGGTAGTCCCGCTCGGCCCATTCGATCGACAGGTTGGCGACCGCGCCGGCGTCGGGCTCCCGCACACCGCCCAGGCCGAGCGCCGCGGCAGCCAGGCGGTCGAGCTCGGCGTCGAGCTCCGCGAGCCGGCGGGGCGGGCCGACGAGGAGGGCGTGCGAGCGCTCGGGCGCGCAGCGGACCAGGATCTCCGGCAGCCACGCTTCGACCGGCGCGTACCCCGGCCAGCCCTCGTCGCCGAAGGCGTGGCGCCGGCTCGCCGGGTCGAAGGCGACGGTGAAGAAGGCGCGGGGGGCCGGGTGACCGGCGGTGCCGGTCGCCTCGCCGCCCAGCGCCTCGGTCACCGCCGTCGCGATCGCCTGGCCGAAGCCGTCGAGCCGCCCGTCCGGCGGCGCCAGGCGGAGCGCCCGGCCGACGCCGATCCACCCCTCCTCACCGGACTCGGACGGCGCATGCCAGAGGAGGGCCGGGCGCTCCCGGGGGATCGCCGCGAGGAGCGCCAGCGGGTCGAGGCCGGGCAGCTCCCGCCGTCGGGTCGCGAGCTGCCGCCGAGCCGGCCCCGGCGCGCCGCCGGGTTCGTCGCCGACCCCGAGGTCGGCGGGCGGGGTGGCGGTCTCGGGAGAGGTCACGATGAGCGGTCTCGGATCGGGGGGATGGGCGTCGTGGGAGCGCATTCTACCCGCCCGCACGGCCGTGTCGGACAAACACTGAAATCTCACGTTTCCCCCCGATCGGCGTCCCCCCTCCGGCGCTCCCCCACACCTCGATCAGCACACTCTTCACGACGGATCGATCAGAAAGGAATAGCGATGTTTCGATTTGCGGCGGGGTCGCTGCTCCCCGTGTCTCTCCTGCTCCTCCTCCCGGCGCCGGCGCGGTCCGCCGAGCCGGTCTTCCCGCGGGAGCACGCGATCCTGCTCTCCGGCTCGGCCTACCGGGCGCTCTTCGGGCTTCCAGGGGACCCGGAGGGGGCGCCCGCGGAAGTCCTGCCGCCGCTCGCGCCCCCCGAAACGCCGGCGGCCGAGGGCTTGGGCGGGCCGCCACCGGCGGTCGGCCCGAACCTGCGGGTGAACGACCCGCAGCAGCCGTTCCCCGACGGGCTCCTCGGCCGGAGCGAGACGACCCTCGCCGGTGTCGCCGGCGGCCTGCGCCTAGTGGTCGGCTGGAACGACGCCGGGGGCTACTGCGGCCCGCCGTTCGACTTCGGCTGCCCCGATCCGGCGGTCCCCGGCTTGACCGGCTACGCCGTCTCGCACGACGGCGGGCGCACGTTCGACGACCGCGGAGCGCCGCCGCCCGGCACCCGGATCGGCTTCGGACCGGGCACCGCGGGCACGAGCGCCACCGGCCGCTTCGTGACCGCCGCCGATCCGTCGCTCGACGCCGCCGGCCTCGGCGCCCGGGAGGCGATCTACTACGCCAACGTCGGCTTCTTCGACGACTACGCCGCCAACTTCGTCGGCGTCACCCTCCACACCGGCCGCTTCGGGCCGGGCGGCTCGTTCGCGTGGGAGGAGCCGCTCCTCCTCCAGTCGCCCAACTTCCCGCGCGACACGCTCGACAAGGAGCACGTCGAGGCGGAGGGCTCTTCGGTCTGGGTCAGCGTGACCAACTTCGTCGAGGTCGCGGGCATCCCGGCCCGCGGGCTGGGGCAGATCGACCTCTTCTACTCGCACGACGAGGGCGCCACCTGGGGCCGGTCGATCGTGCAGCCGGACGAGACGATCTCCGCCACCGCCGGCCGCGGCATCACGAACCAGGGCTCGGAGCCGGCCGTGGGGCCGGACGGCGAGGTCTACGTGGTCTGGCAGCGGGCGTTCCTGTCGCCCTTCTTCGGCCAGCTCGCGGCCGGGGTCTTCCCGCAGATCCGCTTCGCCCGCTCGCTCGACGGCGGCGCCACCTGGGAGCCGGCGGCGGCCGGGCCGCCCTCGACCGGCGTCAACCCGGCGGGCGAGCTCGTGACGCCGCTCTGCTCGGGCGACCTCTTTCCGCCTTCGGGCTACAGCCGCAACCGCAACAACACCTTCCCCCGGATCGCGGTCGATTCGCGGGGGCGGAATCGGGGGCGGATCTACGTGGTGTTCCAGGACTGCCGGATCGCCAACGGCGGCGTGATGCCGGCGGCGCCCGGGCCGGAGGACTTCGCGGGCGTCGACGTGGGGCACCCGGACACGGACGTCTACCTGGTGTTCTCGGACGACCGGGGGGCGAGCTGGAGCGAGCCGGTGCTGGTGGCCGGCGGCGGCGACGGGCTGCTCCAGTTCTGGCCGACCGTGTCGGTCGGGCCGTCCGGGGCGGTCGACGTGACCTGGTCGGAGAGCTTCGAGCCGGGCGGCACGCCGTTCCAGGGGGGCGGTGGCGGCACGTCGTTGGTCGATGTCTGGTGGGCGCGCTCGACGGACGGCGGCGAGAGCTTCGGGCCGCCGGTGCGGATCACCGAGGTGACGAGCGACTGGGGAGCGGCCGCGTCCGACCTGACGCCGAACTTCGGCGATTACAACGACGCGGTCACCTTCGGCCTGCGCCTCCTCACCACCTGGGCCGACGCCCGCTTCGGCGTACCGGACGTCTTCTTCGCGAAGGCGAAGGGGCACTGAGAAGCGGGCGGAGACAAGGCTCCGCCCCTACAACCGGCAGTGGCCCTGGCAACGGACGGGTGTAGGGGACGAGCCTTGTCTCGTCCCGTGGTGAGCCGGCCCCTACCGCTTCATGCGGGACCCTTGCTCCTCGGCCGAGAGGATCCAGCCCACGATCTTGCCGGGCTGGATCTTCCGCTCCTCGTGCCAGAAGCTCCGGTTGCGCAGGTACCGGCTCGAGGTGTCGTCCGGCGGGATCGCCCCGACCTCCGCCTCGATGCGGTGGAAGCGCTCGACCCAGCGGCGGCAGTTGGCGGCGCGCAGGTCGACCCAGCCGTCGTGCGCCCAGGCGTCGATCTTCTCCGGCGTCACCGGCTCGTCCCGCGCCTCCTTCGGCACGATCACGTCCGGCCCGCGCACGAGCTCGCCCGAGTCGAGGAGGATCGGGATGCCGACCGCCACGATCTCGTTCGCCACCTCGGGCCGGTCGCGCACCAGGGCGTTCAGCCGCTCGCAGACGGCCTGCGGCGTCTCGGTGCGCACCGCCTCCATGGTGCCGAACTCCTCGCGCAGCAGGTGCGCCTCGAACAGGAGCTTCGAGTTGCGCGGCGGGCCGAGCATCTCGAAGGCGACGCTGTGGGTGCCGTGCTCGGCCTGGAGCTCGACCATCCGCTCGAGCGCCCAGTGCCGCATGAGGCCGGCCCGGTAGGTCGGCCCGAGCACCGCGTTGTCGAGCGCGTTCATGATGTCGTGGCCGGTGTTGCCGCCCTCGATCTCGAGCACCGTGTAGTGGGCGATCTCCTCGGGCGTGACGAACTCCATCTGCTCGGCGGTGGTGAGCGCCGCGAACTCCTCGAGGCTGAAGATGCCGTTCTCGCCGGTGTCGATGTACGCCGCCTGGAGCGGCTCGTCGCGGAGCGGCGCCGCGCCTTCGTCGTGGCTGCTGAAGGTGCCGCCGACCGGCGCGGGCTTGGCGTCGACGAGCCGGATCGGCTTGCCCTTCCGCCGGATCGGCCCGTGCGCGATCTTCTTCCAGGCGATCGCTGCGGCCGGCTTGATCTCCTTGGTGATCGGCGCGCCCGGCGTCCGGGCCATCAGGAAGAGGAGCATCGACTGGGCGCCGGCCATGGCGCTCTTCGACAGCAGCACGCGGCTCGGCCGCTCCTCGGAGTGGGTGTACGGGATGTTGAGGCCCATGCCGCCGGTGCCGGTGGTGCCGATCTTGATGTAGACGCGGGTGGCGGCTTCGATCATGCCCTGGTAGAGGACCTGGACGTGGCGGATCAGGCGCGGCACGTAGAGCGCCTCGAGCACCGCCTCCGCCTCGTCGCGCTCGCAGACGCCGGCCGCGAGCTGCTCGTAGAGCCTCGAGCCCCGTTGGTAGAGGTCGCGGTAGGCGATCGCGGTCGAGGTGTTGACGCAGTCGATCACCACGTGCGGGCGCGCCTCGGCGAGGATGCGGTAGAGGAGGAAGGTCGGCAGCTCCTCGGCCTGGAGCTGGCCGAGCTGCGAGCGGATCTCGTCCAGGCGCGAGCCGGCCTCGGCCAGGGCGAAGATGTCGCCGTGGGAGACGGCGATCTCGGCCCCGGGGTACTCCTTCAGGAGATCCCAGCGCGCCTCGTCGGACTCCTCGGCCCGCAGGCTGTGGATCTGCAGCCGCGCGGGCTTGCGGTCGAGGAGCTCGCGGCAGACGGCCATCCCGACCAGCCCGTAGCCGCCCAGGACGAGGATGTTCTTGTTCTCGATGTTCACGATCGGCCTCCGACGGGGTCTGCTGACTGACTGCGCGGCGGCTCCCGGGGAGCGGCGCGGGGTCTTCGGGGGGTGGCGCCGGAACGTCCGGCGACCCGATTCTAACCCGCTCCGCTCCCGGCTCCGACCCGGATCGCGGTAAAGTCGACGTTTCCCGCCGGCCTCTCACGCCGCGATCGACGAACGACCGAGGTACCCCGGATGATGCGACCCGCCACCCGACCCACGACCCGCGCGAAAGCCCGCGCCCTCGCGGCCCTCCTCTGCCTGCTCCCGCTCGCCGCCGCGCCGGCCGTCGCCCAGGGGGACGATCCGGGGAGCGCGCTGGAGTCCTCGGTGGACCAGGCGATCGAGCGGCTGACGCCGGAGATCGTCGAGATCCGCCACCACATCCACCAGAACCCGGAGCTGTCGAACCGGGAGACCGAGACCGCCGCCCTGGTGGCGGAGCACCTGCGCGGCCTCGGGCTGGAGGTGACGACCGGCATCGCCCACACCGGCGTCGTCGGCGTGCTCGAAGGGGGGCTGCCCGGGCCGGTGGTGGCGGTGCGCGCCGACATGGACGCGCTGCCGGTGACCGAGCAGACCGACTTCCCGTTCGCCTCCACCAAGCGGACCACCTTCCTCGGTCAGGAGGTGGGCGTGGCCCACGCCTGCGGCCACGACGTCCACACCTCGGTCGGCCTCGGCGTCGCCTCGGCGCTCGCGTCGGTGCGGGACGAGCTGCCGGGCACGGTGGTTTTCGTCTTCCAGCCCGCCGAGGAGGGCCCGCCGCCGGGAGAGAAGGGGGGCGCGCCGCTGATGCTGGAGGAGGGCCTGTTCGAGCGCTTCCCGAAGCCGGAGGCGATCTTCGCCCTGCACGCGTTCAGCGACTTCCGCGTAGGCGAGGTCGGGATCAACCCGGGCGCCACCATGGCCTCGGTCGACCAGTTCCGGGCGACGATCCAGGGCAAGCAGGCGCACGGGGCCTACCCGCACCTCGGCATCGACCCGGTGGTGATGGCGGCGCAGGCGGTCATGGCCCTCCAGACCATCCGCTCCCGCAACCTGCCGGCGACCGCGCCCTCGGTCGTGACGGTCGGGATCATCCGGGGTGGGGAGCGCTTCAACATCATCCCCGAGGCGGTCCACCTGGAGGGGACGGTTCGCACCTACGACGAGGGCGTGCGCCAGCGGATCGAGGAGCGCATGCGGGAGATCCTCGACGGCGTCACCCGCGCCGGCGGCGGCTCGTACGAGCTCGAGTACGTCAACAACGCGCCCGCGACGATCAACGACGACGAGCTGACCGCGAAGGCGCGGGCGAGCTTGGAGCGCACGCTGGGCGCCGAGGCGGTCTACACGACCGAGCCGACGATGGGCGGCGAGGACTTCGCCTTCTTCGCGCAGCAAGTGCCGGGCGTCTACTTCCGCCTCGGCGTGGTCGCGCCGGGCACCGAGTCGGGCGCCATCCACACGCCCGACTTCCGGGCCTCCGACGACTCCGTCCCGGTCGGCATGCGGGCGATGGCGCACCTGGTACTCGACTTCCTCCAGGGCTGGTGACCTGCCGCTCCATCTCGCATACGCAATTCAGGGCAAGATCGTGTACAATGTGGCGTCTTGATGGAGGTGAACCCATGAAGTACGTCAGTTTCAGCGATGCCCGGCGCCACTTGACCCGACTGGTGGATCAGGTGGAGAGGACGATCGTGATCCGAAACAACAAGCCGGTTGCAGCGATCCTGCACATGGACGACTACGAAGCTCTGCTGGGAGCCCAGGCCCGGGAACGTGATCCACAGCGACAACTGGACCTGCTCCATGCCCAGCGCGAGGTGAAGACGCAGACGCCTGGCGCCCGGGTCGAGTTCAGCGAGGGGGATGTCGACGAGCTTCTCGCTCTGGCGGAGACCGAAGCCGGCCACGAGCCAGCGTGAGCCGACGACCCCCGGCGCGACGAGCGTTCCCATGAGAGTTTCCGTCGGTCCTTGCCACGATTTTGGCTTTCACCGGCGGGCGCTGAAACGTCTCGGAGTCATCAAGCGGCTCAAGAAGCATGAAGCTCGGTGCCTCGCCGAGGCGTGCATCGAGATCCGCGATCG
>CAZLLV010000290.1:0-3772 GCA_964560325.1 uncultured Thermoanaerobaculia bacterium
CTCCTGCCCGGCGCGGGCGAGTACCGGCTCGAGCTGAGGAGCGCCGGCATGGAGGACCATCGAATCCTGGTACGGGCGAGCGCCGCCGGGCCAGCCGCGACGACCGTCTCGGCCCGCCTGGCGCCAGTCTGAAGATGGCAGGTTTCGTATCAGGCGGACGGCTCACGGTCCGTATCGATAGCGACCTGGAGCGGGCGCTCGAGCGCGAAGCCCGGCGCCGGAGCATTTCCAAGAGCGAGCTGGTGCGCGAGCTCTTGACCCGAGCGCTGGGTGGTGAGGAGTCGGTACCGGACCTCGCTCGGCAAGCTCGGCTCCAGTCGCTCCGTGTCAGCGGCCGCCGCTCAGAGGAGGAGGCGCTGGCGTTTCTGGTCCACGCCGTCGAGACTCGAGGATGGAAGTGAGGGGTTCGTGTCGCACGCCATGCCCCTCGGATCACATCAGATGTTCTGTGTGATAACATCATCGCATCATGGCGAGAACCACGGTAGACATCGACCAGCCGGTCCTGGACGAGGTGAAGCGGCTCGCCGGGAGTGAGGGCAAGTCCCTGGGGGCGGTGGTCTCGGAGCTCCTGCTCGAAGCCCTCGACCGGCACGAGCGGAAGGGTGAACGGCCGGAGCCGTTCCGGTGGACCTCGAAACCGATGGGCGCCCGGGTCGACCTGGCGGACAAGGAGGCGGTCTACGAGATCCTGGACGACCTGGACGCGCCGCTCTCCGAGGTCGCGGAGGAGACACCCCGCTACGGGGAGCCCCGGGAGCCGGAGCGTTGAGCTTCAGCGTCGACGTCAACGTCCTGCTCTACGCCTCGGACCGCTCGAGCCCGCACCATCGGGCGGCGGGGGAGTTCCTGGCGAAGCGGGCGAAAGGGAGGGAGATCCTCTACCTGGCGTGGCTCACCGCGAGCTCCTACCTGCGGATCGCCACCCACCCTCGGATCTTCTCGGCGCCGCTCTCGCCCGGCGAGGCGCTGGAGAATCTCCGGCGCCTGGTCGACCGCCCGAACGTGCGGCCGATCGGCGAGCAGCCGGGGTTCCTGGACGTCTACGCGGAGGTGACGGGCGACGTGCCGGCGCGCGGGAACCTGGTGCCGGACGCCCACCTCGCCGGCCTCCTCCTCCAGCACGGGATCCGGACGATCTACACGAACGACACCGACTTCCGCCGCTTCCCGTTCTTGAAGGTGGCGAACCCGTTCGGCTAACCGGCCCCGACCGTGTGGCCGCCGTCGACGGTGAAGACGGCGCCGGTGGTCCAGTCGGAGGCGGGGGCGGCGAGGTAGAGGGCGAGGCCGAGGAGGTCTTCGGTCTCGCCGAAGCGGCCGGCGGGGATCTGCCGGACGTTCTGCTTGCCGTAGCCGCGCTCTTCGTCCCAGAGCAGCTCGGAGAAGCGGGTCTTGACGATGCCGGGCGCGATCGCGTTGACCTGGACGTTCGCCTCCGCCAGCTCGAGGGCGAGCACGCGGGTGAGCATGAGGACGGCGGCCTTCGAGACGGCGTAGACGCCGAGGCCGGGGTGCGGGGCGAGGCCGACGATCGAGGCGACGTTGACGATCTTGCCGCCGCCGCGCTCCTTCATCACCGGCAGACACGCCTGCGCCATCGCGGCGTAGCCTTTGACGTTGACCTCGTAGGTCTTGTCCCAGTGGCCGCTCTCGGCGGTCAGGATGGGGCCGAAGTGGGGGTTGGTGCCGGCGTTGTTGAACAGCACGTCGACGCCGCCGAGCTCCGCCACCGCGCGCTCGACCAGCGCGCCGATCTGCTCCGGGTCGCCGGTGTGGCAGGCGATGGGGAGCGCCCGTCCGCCGTCCGCCGCGATCGACTCCGCCACCTCGTCGAGCGTCTCCTGCGTGCGGCTCGCCAGCACCACCGCGGCGCCCGCCCGGGCGTAGGCGCGGGCGACCGCTTCGCCGATCCCGCGCGAGGCGCCGGTGACGACGGCGACCTTGCCCGAGAGGTCGAAGAGATCGGCGGCGGAAGGTACGGAGGCGGCGTCGCGCGAAGCGTCGGTCATGGTGCGGCAGGATAGCGTAGCGGGGAACCTCCCCGGCCGGGGATGCGTCACCCCTGGTGAGAATCACCCGTCCGCCCCTCACGTCACGGAGACCGACCATGCCCCAGCCTCGCCACGCCTTCCGCGTCGCCCTGCTCGCCCTCCTCGCCACCGTCCTCCTCGCCGCGCCGGCAGCGCCGGCCACCGATGGCTCGATCACCGTCGAGCCGCCGCTCCTCCTGGACGGCCTGGCGGCCGGCGGTGGGAGGGTCGTCTTCGCCTGGGGCGGCGATCTCTGGTCGGTGTCGTCCGCGGGCGGCGAGGCGGTGCGCCTGACGTCGAGCTCGCGGCCCGACATGCTCCCCGCCCTCTCGCCGGACGGGAGGGCGGTCGCCTTCTCCAGGCTGCTTCCGGGCGGCAACTGGGACGTGTTCGTCCTCCCGCTCGGGGCGGACGGCGGTCCGGCGGGGGAGGCGACGCGGCTGACCTGGCACCCGAAGATCGACTGGGCGCGGTCGTGGACGCCGGACGGGTCGGCCATCGTCTTCGCCTCCTCGCGGGAGGGCGATCACCTCGACCGGCTCTTCCGGGTGGCCGCGAGCGGCGGTTTCCCGGAGCCCCTGCCGGTGCCGCGCGGCTACGACGGTGCGCTCGCCGCCGATGGCCGGGTGGCCTACGTGCCCTGGTCGATCCCGCGCGAGGTGATCGGCTGGGCGCACTACCGGGGTGGCCTGACGAGCCCGCTGCGGCTGCTGGCGGACGGCGAGGACCGGGAGATCGGCCTCCCGACCGGCGACGCGCCGGAGGCTCGGGCCAATCACCTCGATCCGACCTGGCTCGGCGAGACGCTCTACTTCCGGGCCGATCCGGACGGCTTCTTCGACGTGTACGCGCTACGGCCGGGCGACCGACGTGGGGCCGCGCGGCTCACCACGACCCGGGGCCTCGGGGTGAGCGACCTGGCGGCGGACGCCTCGACCGGACGGCTGGTCCTCGCCCGCGACGGGCGCCTCTTCACGCTCGATCCGGCCACCGGCGAGGAGAGGGAGGTGTCGGTCGCGATCCGCACCGCACGCCACGGCCGCTCGGCACGGAGCGTGCCGCTCGCCCCCTGGGTCCGCTCGGTCGCCTTCGGGCCGGACGGGGAGTGGATCCTCGGGGCGCGCGGCGAGATCGTGCTGGCGGCGGGCGGCGCGGCGTACGGCGGCACCGGCGGCACGCGCAACCTCACCGGTACGCCCGGCGTGGCCGAGCGCGACCCGGTGCCGTCGCCCGACGGCCGGCGAATCGCGGCCTTCTCCGACGCCTCGGGCGAGTACGCTCTCGAGATCCGCTCCGCCGAGTCCGGCGAGATCGAGCGCACGATCGCGATCGACTCGACGGGCGCCCCGCCGACCTTCTACCGCGAGCTCACCTGGTCGCCGGACGGCCGCCGGCTCGCCTTCTCGGACATCCGCCTGGCGCTCCGGATCATCGATCTCGAGAGCGGTGCAGTGCGGGAGGTCGACCGTTCCACCTACATGGCGCAGGGCGAGTGGCACCCCCGCTGGTCGCCGGACGGCCGCTACCTGGCCTACGCGAAGGCGCTCCCCAACCGGATGCGGGCGATTTTCGTCCACGACACGGCCGAGGGCGAGAGCCACCGGGTGACCGACGGCACCACCCACTGCCAGCACCCGGTCTTCGACCGGAGCGGCCGCTACCTCGCCTTCGTGTCGAGCCCGGACGCCCGGCTCGCCGCCGCCAGCGACATCGGCTGGGGGCTGCTTTCGACCGACCGG
>CAZLLV010000291.1:0-3968 GCA_964560325.1 uncultured Thermoanaerobaculia bacterium
GAGCAGGCCCGGGAGGTCCGGGATGACCGCGCGTGGATCGCCGTCGAGGGCGAGCTCTTCGGTGGGGGAGGAGAGCGCGTCGGCGAGCGAGTGGGCCGGGTCGGTCGAGACGACGAGGACCGGCTCATCCGCATCCTCCGCCAGGGAGACGGCGCGCGCCGCGGCGAGGGTGGTCTTGCCGACCCCGCCCTTGCCGGCGACGAAGCGGAAGCGCACGTTAGGAGTCTGCGCGGCAGAACGCCAATGCCGCGTTGCGAGCGCCGTGGGGCCAAATACGAGGCGCCGCGACGCAGGCGATGCCGAAGCATCGTCGAGGAGCGGGAACGACGTAGATGGCCCCACGCCGTCGCAACCCGTAGGGCGCACGGGGGTTGCGGCCGGCTCCTGCGTTACTCGTCGTCAACGATGACACCGCATCGCCTCCTCCTCGTGCCTTGGATCCGTCGCGCAAGACCCGTGCGCGCGGCGTTGGCGTTCTGCCGCGCAGACTCCTACTCGGGCAGATCGACGTCGAAGGAGACGTCGGCGCCCACGATCTTCGAGCCGACGGACAGGCCCTGCCCCTCGCCGCGCGCTTCGCGGATCTCGCGCAGGCGGGTGAGCACTTCCGCCTCGATGGCGGCGAACTCCTCGTCGTCGATCTCTCCCAGCTCGAGCTTCATCTGGGCCGCCAGCAGCTCTTCCTTGAGGTTCGTGTCGTCGTCGAGCTCGGCGTCGACCGCGGACGCGACCTTCTCCAGGACGAACTTGATCGGCGAGATCAGCAGGCTGTCGATCACGAGAACCATGGCTGTCCGACGTAGTTGGGCTGGATCAATGGTCGCAGAACGAGGGAGGGGGCGTCCCTTTCCCACCTGGAGGGTGGGAGAGGGATCGAGGGAGAGGGGGGTGATCCAGTCGATCTCTGCGGGGATTCAGGCTCGGGCCGTAACGTGCTCGCCACGTTGTCGATCGGGGGAGGGGGCGCGTCATTTCGCTTCCCTAATCGTCCGCGCGTTCCAACTTCAGTCGAATATTCACGAAGTTATACGGCGGCCAGGGGCCGGTGTACTTGAAGTTGAGGTGGTCGTAGCGCGCCGCGACCTCCTTGACCTTGACGTCGAACTCGTCCTCGCGGTCGCGGGCGACCAGGAAGGCGGCGTTCAGGATCATCTTCTCGCCGATCGGCTTGTTGGCGCGCGACGCGACCGAGACGTCGGCGAGGGCGACCATGATCTCGGTCGCCAGCTCCTCGGAGCGCTCCTGGAGCAGCGAGTCGACCAGCCGGCCGTACTGCATGCGGGCGAAGTAGGTCGAGCCGCGCTGCGACTGGATTTCCTGGCGCAGCAGGCGGAGGTTCTCCTCCTGCTTCTCGATCTCCTCGATGATCAGCTCCGGCTCCCACAGCACCTTGAGCCCGAACTCGAGCTTGCCCTGCATCTTGACCAGCACGTCCTTGAAGGCGTCGTAGGCGCTGCGCAGCAGCTCGACGATGTCGTCCTCGGTCCGGAAGACGGTGCCGAACGACATCGGGATCACGGTGAAACGCTGCATCACGAGCTCGTTGACCCGCTCGTGCGCGAGCACGTTCTCGCGCGTCGGGTCGTAGACCTCGAGCGGCGTGTCGGAGGTGACGGCGGCGATGTCCTTGAAGCCGACCGTGTGGACCTCGCTCGCTTCGGCGCCGATGCCGGCGCGGCCGAACTCGAGCTCCTCGCCCGTGTGGATGATGCAGTAGACGTACTTGCCGGAGCGCTCTTCGCCGCCGGAAGCGCTCGGCGCGGCCGGTGCCGTCCTGGTCGCTTCGTCGCTCACCCGTTCTCTCCTCGATCGGCCGGGGCCGCCTCCAGCCCGAGCTGGCGGCGCACGACCTCCTCCAGATCGCGCGGCACCACCGGCTTGGTGACCACCTCGTCGCAGCCCGCGTCGAGCGCGCGCTGCTTCTCGCTCTCGAGCGCGTGAGCGGTGAGCGCGATGATCTTGATCTCCTTCGTCAGCTCGTCGGCGCGCAGCCGCCGGGTCGCCTCCCAGCCGTCGATCTCGGGCAGGGAGAGGTCCATCAGGATCGCGTCGGGCAGGAACTCCTTCGCCTTCTCGATCGCCTTCGCACCGTCTTCGGCGGTCGCCACCTCGTAGCCGCGGTAGGTCAGGTACTCGGCGGACAGGTCGCGCCCGGCCGCGAAGTCGTCCACCACGAGGACTTTCGGTTTCTGCTGGGTCATGTCTCCTCCGCTCTCCTGGGCAGGACGAGGATGAAGGTCGCGCCCTCGCCCTCTTCGCTCTCCAGCGTCATGTCACCTCCGAGGATCGTGGCGAGGCGGCGGCAGATCGAGAGGCCGAGGCCGGTCCCGCTCTGTCCCGCCGTGTAGAACGTGCCGGTCTGCCCGAACGCTTCGAAGATCGTCTTCTGATGCTTCTCCGAGATGCCGATCCCGGTGTCCGCGACCGCGACCCGCATCTGGTCGTCCGCCTCGGTCCAGCCGCCGATCACCTCGACCCGCCCCTCGGGCGTGAACTTGAGGGCGTTCGACAGGAGGTTGAGCAGGATCTGCTTGACCTTCTGCCGGTCGCTCGCCATCGCGGGTAGGTCGTCGGACACCTCGAACTGTACTTGCAGATTGCTCGCCAGAATCAGCGACTCGGCCTCGGTCTTGACCTCGTCGAAGAGCTCGGAGAGCCGGAACTCCTCGATCCGCACCGGCATCTTGCCCGATTCGATGCGCGTCAGGTCGAGCAGGTCGTTGATGATCGCGAGCAGATGCTGGGCGTTCGAGTCGACCCGTTCGAGCTTCTCGTTCTGCGGCGGCGAGAGCTCACCGGTCACGCCTTCGAGCATCAGCGAGGTGTAGCCGACGATCGCGTGGAGCGGCGTGCGCAGCTCGTGCGAGACGTTGGCCAGGAACTGGCTCTTCATCGCCGAAGCGTGCTCGAGCTGGAGCGCCTGGCGCCGGAGCAGCTCGTTCTGGTCGGCGAGCTCGCGGGTCGCCTCCTGCACCCGCTCCTCGAGCTCCTCGGAGTGGCGCTTGACCTGCTCGTAGAGGCGCGCCTTCTCGACCGCTTCGCTCTGGTCGTGGAGGATCGTCACCACCGCCGTGTCCTGGCCCGGCCGCGAGAGGGTCTTCGCCGAGACCGCCTCCATCGGGATCTGCTTGCCGGTCTCCGGATCGGAGAGGGTCAGCTCCTTCTTCCAGCGCAGCGACCGGCCGGCGTAGATGTCGGAGGCGAACGAGGTGAAGACCGCGTCGTTCGCCCGCACCCGCCGCTCGGCCTCGCGGTCCTGGTTGCCCGACGGCACGGTGAACAGGCGCTCGGCGTGCGGGTTCATGAGCACGATGTTGCCGGTCGGGTCGGTGACCAGGATCGGGTCGAGGACCGACGACAGGATCACGTCCAGGCGGTCGCGCTCGGCGCGGGTCTCGCTTTCCGCCGCCCGCAGCTTGCGGTAGTTCTCCTCGATCTCGGAGGTCGCGCGCGACAGGTCGGTGACGTCGCGCAGCACCGAGACCATGCCGACCTCCGAGTCGCCGAGCGGCAGCGGGGTGGTCATCAGCTCGAAGAGCAGGTCTTGCCCGTCGACCGGGTTGACCAGCAGCAGCTCGCGCCGGGTCGGGCCGCCCTCCTCGGCGTTGGTGAAGAGGGAGGCCGAGAAGAGCATGTTGTTGAGCGCGACCGCCCGGCGGCGCCCCTCGCCCGCCTCCTCGTCGGTCGTCAGCAGGTGCTCGGCGCCGGTGTTGGCGATCAGGATCCGGCCCTCGCCGTCGGTCAGGAGGATCGGATCGGTGACCGCCTCGATCACGCCGTGCAGCCAGTCGCGCTCCCGGCTCCGGCGCTTGCGGTGCTTCTCGGTCCGGAAGTAGGCGAGCGCGGCGAGCCGGTTGGCGAGCGTCTTGCCGACCCAGCCGAGCGTCACCTTGAGGTCGGCGCGCTGCTCGAGGTCCTCGAGCAGGAGCAGGCCGACCGCGCCGCGGCGCGTCTCGGCGTCCGGGCAG
>CAZLLV010000292.1:0-22467 GCA_964560325.1 uncultured Thermoanaerobaculia bacterium
GCGCGCGCGGCGCTCGGCTGCGAAGCCGAAGTCGCCCTCGCCGACGGCCTCGCCCGTTCGCTGGACCCCTACCGGGCGCTCGAGGAGACGCACGATAGAGTCGCCGCTCGCGAGGAGGGTCGATGAAGCTGTCGGTGGTGATCCCGGTCTACAACGAAGAGGCGACCGTCGAGGAGATCCTCGGCCGCGTGCGCGCGGTCGAGCTGCCGGGCGCCATGGAGCGGGAGCTGGTGGTGGTGAACGACGCCTCGACCGACGGCACGGCCGAGGTGCTCGCGCCGCTCGACGGCACCGACGGCATCCGCGTCCTCACCCACCCGGTCAACCGGGGCAAGGGCGCGGCGCTCGCGACCGGATTCGGCGCGGCGACCGGCGACGTGGTGCTGATCCAGGACGCCGACCTGGAGTACGACCCGGAGGAGTACCCGAAGCTCCTAGAGCCGATCCTCGAAGGCCACGCCGACGTGGTCTACGGCTCGCGCTTCATGGGCAGCCAGGCGCACCGGGTGCTCTATTTCTGGCACCTGGTCGGCAACCGTTTCCTGACGCTCCTCTCGAACGCTTTCACGAACATCAACCTGACCGACATGGAGACCTGTTACAAGGTGTTCCGGCGGGAGGTTCTGGAGGGGTTGCGGATCGAGGAGGACCGGTTCGGTTTCGAGCCGGAGATCACGGCGAAGATCGCGGCGGGGCGGTGGCGGATCTACGAGGTGGGGATTTCGTACCACGGGCGGACGTACGCGGAGGGGAAGAAGATCGGCTGGAAGGACGGGGTGCGGGCGGTCTGGTGCATTTTGAAGTACAACCTACGCCGTTAGCCCCCCCCGGGCCGTACCAGGGGCTCCCGCCCGGGGGTCGGCTCCCGGGCCCGCATTTGGCTGGGGTGGTGGGTGCGGTGCCGGTGGCTTGGCAGGAACGTTCGATGCACTGCAACCGCCGCGACCCTGGTCGGGCTGTTCCGGGCGGTTGGTTACTTCTGGCCCTTCGGCCGACAGTGGCTTCGGGTCGAAGTCTGTATTCCCGGGCGCGGCAGGGCGGGCTCGTCCGCCGAGCCCCCGGTTCGGGACCCCTGGCCCGGCCCTCCCCCCTCCCTCCCGATTCGGCGTGAAGAACTCGCACGCACACCGTCCGCGGTAGGCCTTCAGTCACCGTAGGTAGGGATCGTATCCCGCCCCTCGGAAACCGCCCGTCCACCCGGTTGCGGCAAGGCGGGCTCCGGCCCTTCCCCCCTACCTGGTCTTCCCCTTTCTCCCCCGCCTCGGCGCCGGTGTTTCCTTACCGACCGGCACCCGTCGATGCGCCCCCCTCCCCCACGACAGCACAGACGGTCACGGCGAGCGGGCGGGGCGGGGTCCCCTCCGCCGGGCGCCTGAAGCGAGCCCGCTCCTCGCTCTCCTCGGCCTGCACGCCCTCCCCGCGGCGAGCTGAAGACGAGGTGCGCGCCCTACGCCTCCCCTTCCAAAGCTGTTGCGCGCACCGTCCCAGAGGTGGGGACCCCGCCCCGCCCGCTCGCCCCCACCGAACCCTCCAACGAAGCCCCCCCACGGACCCGCGACACTTGACAGCGCCCCAACACCCTCTCTAACATACCGAGCGAACGTTCGGTATTTAAATCGACGGAGGGAGCACGGATGACGGTCTCCACCCAGCGGGAGAAGTCCGAAGCCTCGGTGGCGCGTACGCTCGACGCCGCTCTGAAGCTCTTTTCCAGCCAGGGCTTCCGGGCCACCTCGATGCGCGAGATCGCCGACGCGGCCGAGCTCTCGGTGGGCAACGTCTACCACCACTTCCCGAACAAAGAAGCGATCTTCCAGCGCCTCCTCGACCACTACTGGGAAGCGGTGCTCGACCCCGAGCTGCGCCTCAACCAGCTCTTCGCGCGCGCCGACTTCCCCGAAGACCTCGAAGAGATGGCAGGCGCGATCGAAGAGGTCGTCGAGCGCTTTCGCCCCTACATCCTGCTCATCTACGTCGACGTCATCGAGTTCCAGGGCGAGCACATCCGCTCCTTCTACGAAGGCATGGCCGACCGCTTCCGGCAGACCTACGCCGGGCGGTTCGAAGAGCGCCGCGCCGCCGGCGAGATCGGCGACGTCGACCCGATGGTCGCGGTGATGGTCTCCACCCGCTGGTTCTTCTACTTCTTCACCGTCGAAAAGTGCTTCGGCGTTCCCATGCACTTCGGCATGAGCCCCGACGAAGCGGTGCGGGAGTTCACCCGCCTGCTCCGCTACGGCCTCCTGCCGCGCGAGGAGCCGCCGAAGGACCGCTAGCGAACCGCCGCTCGCCGCCGGCGGGCGTCACCACCGACCGGCCGGGGTGCCGGGCAAACCGAAGGGGGATGGACACGATGGACATTCGAAAGCTCGAGATCCTGCCGGCGGCGCTCCTCATCGTCGCGCTCGCGGCGCCGGCCGCCCCGGCGTGGACCCAGGACACGGTCGACCCGCAGGACGAGCCCCCGGTCGAGCAGGACACCGCCGCGGCCGAGCTCGCCGAGGAGGCCGAGGGCGCCGACCCGGTGCTCGATCCGGAGCAGGGCGAGGAGATCGTCGTCACCGCCAGAAAGCGCGAGGAGAACCTCCAGGAGGTGCCGGTCGCGGTGACCGTGACCCCGGGCGAGGAGCTGGAGGACGCGGCGGCACCCGACATCTCGGTGCTCCAGAACTACGTCCCGAACCTCTCGGTCTACGCCGGCCGCAACCAGTCGACCACGCTGACCGCCTTCCTGCGCGGCATCGGCCAGGCCGACCCGCTCTGGGGCGTCGACCCCGGCGTCGGCCTCTACCTCGACGACGTCTACATCGCCCGGCCGCAGGGCGCACTCCTCGACGTGTACGACATCGACCGCGTGGAGGTGCTGCGCGGCCCGCAGGGCACCCTCTACGGCAAGAACACGATCGGCGGCGCGATCAAGTACGTGAGCCGCGCGCCGACCGACACGCCGGAGGCCAAGATCGGGCTCGCCGGCGGCAGCTACGGCACCCAGAACCTGCGGGCGCTCTTCGCCGGGCCGCTCATCGAGGGCAAGCTGCGCGGCAAGCTCGCCGTCGCCTCGCTCCACCGCGACGGCTACGGCGAGAACCGTTTCACCGGCCGCGACGTGTCGGACAAGGACTCGCTCGCCTGGCGCGCCGCGCTCGACTGGCTGCCGACCGAGGACGTGACCGTCCAGCTCAGCGTCGACGGCAGCCGGGACGAGGCCGAGCCGAAGGGCTACCAGCGGCTCCAGGCGAACCCGTTCTGCCCGCTCTTCCTGGGCGCCGCCTGCCCGCCGCTCGACGATCGGTACGATACCCAGAGCGGCCTCGCGCCGCTCAACGGCACCGACTCGGAGGGCTACGCCCTGACCGTCTCCTGGGACGCCGCGCCGTCCTGGCAGGTGCGCTCGATCACCGCCTACCGCGAGACCGAGAGCGAGAACAACATCGACTTCGACACCACCCCGGCGCCGATCACCGACGTGATCGCGACCTACTCCGACGAGCAGCTCTCCCAGGAGCTCCAGCTCGTCTACGCGGGCGAAGGCCGGCTCGACGGCGTGGTCGGCGCCTACTACTTCGACGGCGAGGCCGGCGGCCTGGTGCTGAACAACTTCCTGAACCTCCTCTTCGGCTCCACCGCGGGGACGACCTACACCGAGTCGTACGCCCTCTTCGGCGACGGCAGCTACCACCTGGGCGAGCGCACGACCTTCAACTTCGGCCTGCGCGTGACCGAGGAGGAGAAGCGGGGCGTGGCCTTCAACCAGGGCTTCACCGACGCCACCTTCACGGTGCCGAACGCGGTCGTCGCGGACTACGACAAGAGCGAGACCTTCACCTCCGTGGCGCCGCGCCTCGGCCTCGACTACCGCTTCACCGACGACGTGATGGGCTACGTGTCGGCGAGCCGGGGCTTCAAGAGCGGCGGCTTCAACGTGCGCGCCCAGGCGACCGCCTTCCCGGAGTCGGCCGAGCCGTTCGACGACGAGGTGCTCGACGTGATCGAGGTCGGTGTGAAGTCGGTCCTCGCCGACCGCCAGCTCGTCCTCAACACCGCCGCCTTCTACGGCGACTACACCGACATCCAGGTCTCGACCTTCACCGCCTTCGACTCGAACGGCGACGGGGTGGACGACGCCTTCTTCGGGAACTTCGTCAACGCCGGCGACGCGACCCTGAAGGGCCTCGAGGTCGAGCTCGGCTACAACCCGGCGGCGGTGCGCTGGTTCGGGATGGACGGCAACTTCTCGTGGCTCGACGCCGAGCCCGAGACCCTCCTGGACGCGAACGGCGACGGTTTCGTCGACACCCAGGTCATCACCAACGCGCCGGAGTACACGGCGGGGCTGCGCCTCCGTTTCAACGCGCCGGCTTTCGGCGGCCTGTTCACCGGCCTGGTGGGCGGCAACTACCGGGACGACTCGGTGCTGACCAACGAGGGCGGCGCCGATCCGAGGAACCCGACGCAGCCGCTCCGGCCGCTGACCCAGGATTCGTACACCACGGTCGACGCGTCGCTCAACTGGATCTCGGGGGACGGGAAGTGGGGGCTCAAGGTGAACGGCTACAACCTGACCGACGAGGAGTACCTGACCAACGGGTACAACATCCCGGTGCTCGGCGTGGTGACCGGCTCGTACGGGCCGCCGCGCACCGTGACGGCCGGGATCGAGTACAGGTTTTTCTAGTCCCGTGATCGAGACCGGACTGCAAGGGAAGACCGTCGTCGTGACGGGTGGCGCGGCCGGGATCGGCCGTGCCACCGCCGTCCGGTTCGCCCGCGAGGGGTGCCGGGTGGCGGTCTGGGACGTGGCCGACGGCGACGAGGTGCTGGCCGAGCTGGAGGCGCTGGACGCCCGATCCGGAGGAGCGGCCGACTTCCGGCGCGTCGACGTGGCCGATTCGGCCGCCGTCGAGGAGGGGATGGCCGCGGTCGTCTCCCGCTTCGGCGGCGTCGACGTGCTGATCAACAACGCCGGCATCGTGCGCGACGCCCAGCTCGTCAAGTGGAAGGACGGCGAGATCGCCGGCACCCTCTCCGACGAGGCGTTCGACCGGGTGGTGGCGGTCAACCTGCGGGGCGTCTTCGCCTGCACCCGCGCGGCCGTCCCGCACATGATCCGCGGCGGCGGCGGGGTGGTGCTCTGCGCCTCGTCGGTCGTCGGCCTCTACGGCAACTTCGGCCAGACCAACTACGCCGCCACCAAGAGCGGCGTGATCAACATGGTGAAGACCTGGGCCCGCGAGCTCGGGCGCCACGGCATCCGCGTCAACGCCGTGGCGCCCGGCTTCGTCGGCACCGACATCGTGCGCGGCATGCCGGAGACGGTGCTCGAAGGCATGGTGCGCCACACGCCGGTCGGCCGCATGGGCCGGCCGGAGGACATCGCCGAGGCCTACCTCTGGCTGGCATCGGACGCCGCCTCGTTCGTTCATGGAGCCGTCTTGAGCGTCGACGGCGGCCTCGTCATCGGAACCTGATCTCATGAAACGACTCGACGGAATCCTCCTCGCGGCGATCGCCCTCCTGCTGATCGCTCCTTCGGCGTACGCGGGCGAGAGCGGGGCCGCGCCCGAGCCCGGGCCGCTGGCGCGGCAGGCGGCGGAGGCGCGGGCGTCTCTGACCGCGGCGGGGTTCGAGCGGGTGGAGACGGAGGCGGCCGGCGACCGGCTGGTGCTCTGGCGGGGCGGGGCCGGCCCGCACCTCGTGCTGCTCCACGGCTCCGGGCAGCAGGCGGGCGCCTGGGCCGCGGTGGCGCCGGGGCTCGCCTTTCCGGGCGAGGGAGCCGCCTACACCGTCCACGTGCTCGACCTGCCCGGCCACGGCGACAGCGGCCCGGTCGAGGGGGCGCTGCCGATGGCGGAGCTGGTCTCCGGCGTCGAGGCGTACGTCGGCTCGCTCGCCGGGCCGGCGACCCTGGTCGGCAACTCGCTCGGCGCCTGGCTCGCCACGATCCAGGCCCACCGCCACCCGGAGACGGTCGCGCGCGCGGTGCTGGTCAACGGCGGCGCGCTGCTCAACATCCCGGCCGAGGGGCTGACGCTCACGCCGTCGAACCGGGAGGAGGCGCGGCGCGTGATGGCCGCGGTCCGCGATCCGGAGAGCCCGCAGCTCTCCGACGAGGAGCTCGACGACCTGGTCGCCCGCTCCGGCACCGGCGCCACCTCGCGCATGATGCAGGACATGCCCGGGCTCGTCGGCCACCTGCTCGAGGGCCGGCTGGGCGAGGTGACGGTGCCGGTCGAGATCGTCTGGGGTGCCTCCGACCGGCTGATGCCCCTCGACTACGCCCGCCGCATGGCGGAGCAGCTCCCGCGCGCCCGGCTGACGGTGATCGAGAGGTGCGGCCACATCCCCGGCACCGAGTGCCCCGAGCGCTTCCTGGAGGTTCTGAAGGAGGTGCTCGCCTCCCCGCCGCCGGCGGCGGAGGAATCGGAGCCGGAGACCGATCCCGAGGACGGCGCCGCATGACCGCGACGGTCCTCGCGAGCTGGATCCTGGTGGTGGCCTACGCTGCCGCCATCCTCGCCCTGGTGGTCCACGGCGCCCGGCGCAACCGGAGCGTCGCCGACTACGCCGTCGGCAGCATCGCCTTCTCGCCGGTCGCGGTCGGCCTGGCGCTCGCCGCCTCGACCACCAGCGCCGCCACCTTCATCATCAACCCCGGCCTGGTCGCCTACTTCGGCCTCTCGGCCGCCTTCGGCCTCTGCGTCGTGCTGCCGGTCTCGATGAGCCTGTCGCTCGTGGTGCTGACCAAGGGGTTCCGCAAGTACGGCGGCTCGGTCAAGGCGCTCACCCTCTCGCAATGGGTCGGCAAGCGGTACGGCAGCCGCGCGTTCGCCGTCTTTTTCGCGCTCCTGTCGCTGCTGCTCGTCACCTTCATCGTCATGATCCTGGTCGGGCTCACGAAGGTGATCGCCGCCTCGCTCGCGCTGCCCGAGGTGGCGGTGCTCGCCGTGCTGGTCGCCTTCTCGTTCGGCTACATGATGTTCGGCGGCGCCAACTCGATGGTCTACACCAACACCATCCAGGCGGTGATCATGGTCGTGGTGGCGGTGATCCTGCTCGGCTCGGGATGGGAGCACCTCTCCGGCGGCTTCGGCGGCCTGATCGAGCGGCTGCGCGCGGTCGACCCCGACCTCGCGACCCTCTACAACCCGTCGAGCCCGCTCTTCCGCGACGGCTTCGAGGTGATCTTCTGCACGATCGTGGTGGGCGTGGCGATCGTCTGCCAGCCGCACATCATCACCAAGTCGCTGCTGCTCTCCGAGGAGCGCCACGTCAACCGGTACCTGGTCACCGGCATCGTGGTCCAGACGCTCTTCTTCTGGGTCGTGATGGCGGGCGTCTGGGCGCGGCTCGAGTTTCCGGACCTCCAGGTGGGCGGCGAAACGATCGTGCCCGACGCGGTGATCTCGACCTATCTCGTGACCCAGTTCCCCTGGTTCGTCGGCGTGATCGTCTTCCTCGGGCTGATCGCGGCCGGCATGTCGACCCTCGAAGGGCTGATCCAGTCGCTCTCGATCATCGTGACCGAGGACCTGGTCCACAACGTCCACGGCGCCGTCACCGGCCGCGAGCTGTCCGACCGCTTCCTCTTCCTCTTCAACCGCGGCGTGATCGCGGTGCTCGCGGTCGCCTCCTTCGGCCTCGCCTGGTGGCAGCTCGTCTCGCCGAACCTCTCGGTGATCATCTTCGCCCAGCTCGGCGTCTACGCCTACTTCGCCGCCGCCTTCGTCCCCGTCCTCTTCGGCACCTTCCTCGACGACACCCCCCTCGCCGCGGTCGCCAGCGGCACCGTCGTCGCCCTCCTCGTCCACTACGGCCTCTACTACACCGGCCACCACTGGTTCCCCTACTACATGGATGTCACCGTCAAAAACCCCGGCATCGCCACGGCGCTCGGTGTCGTGGCCGCGACCGTGGTGGGCGGAGCGGTCCACCTCGCGGCGAAGGCACGGCGGACGCGAGCGGTCGAGGCCGCCTGAGCTCTGCTCGGTCGACCTCACCCCCCGGCTTGCGGCCGACACGTCCGGCGGAGTAGTCTCCCGATCATCTATCGAACGAATCGGGAGGAACGATGGCGGCGAGGTCGATGTCCTTGGCGGTGACGTGTCTCTTCTTATCGATCTTCTCAGTAGCGTCCCAGGGGGCGGGTGCCCAGGTCGAGGCCCGGCAAGGCGACTCGAAGGAGGAGCGCCCGAACGACTTTACGTCGCCCATGGTCCTCGAGCTCCCGCTCTCCGACTTGAGCGCCCTCGCTGGCGGAGAGCTCGTGGAGTACCAGGACGAAATCCGTGAGTTCTTCTGTGACGACGTCGCTCTTCGTCACTTCCAGATCGAGCGCCAAAAGACCCGCGGCTCCGATGCGACCGCTCAGGTGACGTTCCGGATTCGTGGCACGCTCTACGTGCGTCCTTCGCACGACCGGGAGGTCGCCCTCGACATCACTATCGGCAAGGGCGAAGACGTGGTCGCAGAGACCCGGCTGACGGAGATCGAGGCAGAGGAGAAGAAGCGAAAAGCTTTCAAGCAGCGGTTCGTCGTGCCCCAGAGACGGCTTCTCGAGGCATTCTCCTCCGATCCGACGCCGACACTCCGGATCACGATGTGGGTACGCGACGACATCTGAAGACAGTCGCGAATACCTTCGAAGCGTACGATCGAGCATGAATTGCTGGACGCCGCCGTAGGCCGCGAGCGGGAAGCCGGTGGACCGGACGGCTTACCGCACCGGTGAGCTGCAAGCCGGGCGCGTGCCGGAGCGGTCAGGAGTCGTCACCTCACGCTCGAAGGCCGCTAGCCGCCAGCCTCCCGATGATGCCAGGACGACATCGAGGTAGAAGCGGATGCCTCTCGACATGCACAGGAAGCTTCGGCGGTCCCCCGCCTCGCCCAGGCCCGCGCCATCGACGCCGACCGGCTCGCACGACCACGGGGCCGAGGCCGGAAGCGCCAGTGCCTCCGTGAGCCAGGCGAAATCCTCGTCCCGCCGGCGGCGCTCCGTCTCCTCTGCCAGATCGTTCACGGCTTCCAGCAGCTTCGCGACGACGCCAGCGGCCGTCGAACCTTCGAGAATGCCGGCGACGCCGTGGGCCACCGGGCGCGGACAACTCCGGTATGGCTCACCAACCGGTCGGAAGCCGTAGTAGTGGATCCGGGGAGTCATCCGGCGGTAGTGCGCGTAAGACCAGACCTCGTAGCTCGCGCTGCAGGCGCCGACAGTCCGGGCTGCACCACCGGCGGGGTCGTTGACGGCGATCCAGGGGCCCAGACGCAGGGGGGGGCGGCCCGGCGAGTCGACCGTCAGCTCTCTCGCTGAGGTCATGACAACCATATGACCCTGGTCCCCCGCCTCGGCTTCGTCCCACCCGAACACAACCGGCCCGCATCGGAGCTCACCGGCAAGCTCCGACCAAGCGAGGCCGTGGAAGGGAGGAGTTACCTCTGCGTCGAAACCCCAGTCGCCGAAGCGTGGCAGCCCCGTCCGCTGACAGGCGGCGGTGGTATGGCCGTCGGCGCAGAAGGTCCGCGTGCATCTGCCGTCCAAGCCGTGGAGCCGCTCGACCTGTCGCCGTTGCGAGACATCGTCCGCCGAGCCGAGCGCACGCAGAACCATCTCCGCGCTCGCGGCCCAGCACCAAAACGACGATTCCTGAGCGACGAGTGGTACGGCAGGTGCGACGGGCGGATCCGCAGCGAATACCGGCAGGAGCCCGACGCAGCCGAAGAAGCCGAGGACCGCCGCGATCGTTCGTCGCCTCAGCGATTACCTCCCACCGCGCGCTCCGGAAGCGCGACGGGTGGCGGGCAACGGACCGACGGCATGTTACCGATCCCCATTCTCGAATCGCACTCCAGATAGTTCTCGACGACGAAGGGGATCAACCGCGGGTCCGGCCCCGGCGAAAGCAGCAGGTCGTAGAAAGCCGCAAAATGACGGTCGCCACGGCACTCGGGAGGATCGTCGGATCCGCCGGTGCACCGGATGCGAGGCAGCTCGGAGACTCCATTGGCGAGCTCGAGCACGGCACAGCGGCCGGCCTCACCGAGGAAATCAGCACAGACCTCGGCGGCGGACTCGAAAAGAGCAACCCTTCGGTTCGTGCCCCCGACGGTGATCTCGATCACGGCGTCGTCGATCTCTACGACCTCCGCCTCGAACGCGAGGGCGGTGGCAAGGCGCCGGCGCGAATCCCCGGGCTGGCCGAGATCGTTGGCGGGCCGAAAGTCCCACAACGCCTGGTCACGATAGCCGAGCGGCAGCTCGAGCTCCGTGCACTTGGAGACCGGCCGCGTGGACCAGGCGCCTTCGAACCGGATCTTGCCGGCAACCATCGGCCTCCCCTCGAATGAACAGGAAGGCGCCCTCCTCAGGCAATCAGCCCTCACCACCGCCTGGTCGGGCCGGTCGGTGAGTCGGTCGAGCGCCACCAAGTGCGGCAGCCCACCTAGCTCCACAGGAGCCGAGCCGGGGACCCTGAGGACGATGTCGAAGTCACGGTCGATGGAAGGCGTGCCGAGATCGGCGCCGTGCTGAAGAAACCGGGGCCGATGCTCCGGGATGTGCGACCACGCGTCGGTGTCCAGGACCAACGCCGTGAGCCCCGCCGGATGCGCCGTGTCGGGCGCGTCCGGCACGAAGAGAACCAACCCCCAAACAACCACCAGCACCTTGATCATGCTCCGCTCCTTTCATTCGTCGCTTCACAGGTCTTCGCCGGTGGCACAGAGCTGCTCGACGTAGCCGCCCGGCTCGTCTTCTTCGGACTCGACGCCGGCCAAGCGGTGGGAAGGCGCGGATCGTCGTAGCGCCCCTCTCTCCCGCCGGCGCTAGAACCAAGGTCAGGCTCGGTCCGGCCGCGGCGGGGTGAGGCTGAGCTTGTATCCGTCCGGGTCGGTGGTCGAGAGGACAGTGGAGCCCCACTGTTCCTTCGGGCCGTCGGCCTCGTGGCCGTGGTCGCGCAGGAGGGCGGCGATCGGTTCCAGGTCCTGCGCCGTCTCCGCCCAGATGCGGAAGCCGACGCCCTTCTGGCGGTCGCTCCCCTTCGCCCCGTCGTCCTGCGACAGGCCGATGCGGCAGGAGCCGGCGAGCAGCATGACGCCGAGCAGCTTGCCGTCCTCCTCCCACCGCTCCTCGACGGTGAAGCCGAGGCCGTCCTGGTAGAAGCGCACGCTCGCTTCCACGTCGTCGACCGTCAGGCTGGGCGAGAGCGACCGGAGGCGGAGGGATTCGGGAGCGGTCTGGCGGCGCTCGGAACGCCCGGCGCCGTTGGGCGAGTGCTGATCCGTCATGCGTGATCTCCTCGGGAAAGGTGCCGGAGGGCGCTTCGGTCCGTGCCACCTCTCGGCGGGCTGATTTTGCAATTCGCCGTCGAGCCTGTCATACTCGCCCCTCCGCGCGTCGTACCCTGCGGAACCAACCCCCGAGCACGCCATCCGTTCCGGCTTTTCCAGGAATTCTCCGTCCAGATAGGGAGCTGTACCCGATGACCGCATCGTCGTCCTCCGACCCCATTCCGTTCCGCCCCGCCGCCGAGTCCACCGGCAAGGGCGAGTCGCACGACCACCTGATCGCCCCCCCCGGCGGCGAGCTCGTCGACCTGATGGTCGGCCACGAGCGCGCGGCCGAGCTCAAGGCCGCCTCGCAGGAGTGGCCCTCCTGGGACCTCACCGAGCGCCAGCTCTGCGACCTGGAGTTACTGCTGGGCGGCGGCTTCTCGCCGCTCACCGGCTTCATGAACCGCGCCGACCTCGAGGCGGTGATGAAGGACATGCGGCTCGCCGACGGCACCCTCTGGCCGATGCCGATCACCCTCGACGTGAGCGAGGAGGTCGCGCAGGGCCTGTCCACGGGCGACTCGCTGGCGCTGCGCGACCCGGAAGGCGTGATGCTCGCCGTCCTCCACGTCGAGGACGTGTGGCAGGTCGACCGCGCGGCGGAGGCGAAAGCGGTCTTCGGCAGCACCGACGAGAAGCACCCGGGCGTCGCCCACCTCCTCCGCCGCACGCAACCGTACGCCGTCGGCGGCCGACTGGAAGGCCTCCAGCTCCCGTTCCACTACGACTTCAAGACCCTGCGGCGGTCCCCCGCCGAGCTGCGCGCCCGCTTCGCCAAGCGGGGCTGGCGCAAGGTGGTCGCGTTCCAGACCCGGAACCCGATGCACCGCGCGCACTTCGAGCTCACCCTGCGCGCCGCGCGCGACCTGGAGGCGAACCTGCTGATCCACCCGGTGGTCGGCATGACCAAGCCGGGCGACGTGGACCACTACACGCGCGTGCGCTGCTACCAGGCGCTCCTCGACCACTACCCGCAGCACACGACGGATCTCTCGCTGCTGCCGCTCGCCATGCGCATGGGCGGCCCGCGCGAGGCGGTCTGGCACGCGATCATCCGCAAGAACTACGGCTGCACCCACTTCATCGTCGGCCGCGACCACGCCGGCCCGGGCAACGACTCGAGCGGCGAGCCGTTCTACGGCCCGTACGATGCCCAGGAGCTGCTGCGGCAGCACGAGGAGGAGCTGGGTGTCGAGATGGTGCCGTTCAAGATGATGGTCTACGCCGAGGACCAGGACCTCTACATGCCGGTCGACGAAGTGCCGGAGGGCACCCGCACGCTGTCGATCTCCGGCACCGAGCTGCGCGACCGCCTCGCCGGTGGCCGGGAGATCCCGGAGTGGTTCACCTTTCCGGAGGTCGCCGACGAGCTGCGCAAGACCCACCCGCCGCGCGCGCGCCAGGGCTTCACCGTCTTCTTCACCGGCCTCTCCGGCGCCGGCAAGTCGACGGTCGCGAACGTGCTGCTGGTCAAGCTGCTCGAGATGGGCGGCCGGCCGGTGACGCTGCTCGACGGCGACATCGTGCGCAAGAACCTCTCCTCCGAGCTCGGTTTCTCGAAGGAGCACCGCGACATCAACATCCGCCGCATCGGCTTCGTCGCGTCGGAGATCACCAAGAACGGCGGCATCGCCATCTGCGCCCCGATCGCCCCGTACGAGAACGTGCGCCAGGAGGTCAAGGAGACCGTCGCCCCCGGCGGCGGCTACATCCTGGTCCACATGGCGACCCCACTCGAGGTGTGCGAGGAGCGCGACCGGAAGGGCCTCTACGCCAAGGCCCGCGCCGGCGTGATCAAGGAGTTCACCGGCATCTCCGACCCGTACGAGGAGCCGCAGGACCCCGACCTCTACATCGACACCTCGGACCTCTCGCCCGAGGAGGCGGCGAACAAGATCATCCTCCACCTGGAGAGCGAGGGGTACATCGGGGCGAGAGTCTGATCGGGCCACCTCCCGCCGGGACCGACCTTGAACCGGCTTCGTCTTCGCCGGGGGCAGTACAATTCAGAGCATGACGTTCGGTACCGGTGGTTGGCGATGAGCACGGTGGGCAGCATCAGCCGTCTGCTTTCGCGGCGGGAGCGGCGGCAGGTGCTGCTCCTCGTCCCCCTCCTTTGCCTCTCCGCACTGATCGAGGTGGCCGGCATCGCTTCGGTGATGCCCTTCCTCGCCATCGTGGCGGACCCCGGAGCGATCGAGCGCCACGAGGCCCTGAGCCGGTTCTACGAGCTCGGTGGATTCCAGGACACCCGGGCGTTCCTCGTCGCCCTCGGGGTCCTGATGTTCGCCTTCATCGTGGCGAGCAACGCCCTCAACGCCCTCAGCACCTGGGCGGTCCTGCGCTTCTCCTGGATGCGCAACCACACGATCGCCCTGCGCCTGCTCCGTAACTACCTGGCCAAGCCCTACCTCTTCTTCCTGGAGCGCCACAGCGCCGATCTGGGCAAGAACCTGGTGGCTGAGGTGCAGCAGGTGGTCGCCGGCATCGTGGTGCCCGCCATGCAAGCGACGGCCAAGGGGATCGCCGCTCTGGCGGTCGTGGCGCTTCTCTTCTTCGTCGACCCGGTCCTGGCGGTTCTGACCTCCGTAGTGCTCGGAGGCTCCTACGGGCTGGTGTTCGTGGCGATCCGCCGCCGGCAGCGGCGCCTGGGCCAGGAGCGGCTGGGCGCCAACAAGAACCGCTTCGAAACGATGGCGGAAGCCTTCGGCGGCATCAAAGAGATCAAGCTCCTCGGCCGGGAACGAGAGGTGGTCCGGCGATTCTCGACCCCCTCCTACGCCTTCGCACGGACGACGGCGAAGAACGCGGTGATCGCTCAGCTTCCCCGCTTCGCGTTCGAGACGATCGCCTTTGGCGGCATCGTCCTCATGGTCCTCTACCTCCTGGGAACCGGGCGGGCGTTTCAGTCGATCGTGCCGCTCCTCGGCCTCTATGCCTTCGCCGGCTATCGCCTGATGCCCTCGCTCCAACAGATTTTCAACGGGCTCACGAACATCCGGTTCAACTCGGCGGCTCTGGAGCACCTGTTGGACGATCTGCCGGCGCCTGGAGAAGAAGAGAGACCTCCGCCGGCGACCGGCGACCGCCTGCCGCTGGAGCGATCGATTCGACTCAGGAACGTCACCTTCCGGTACCCGACCGCCAAGGAGCCTCTCTTCCAGAATCTCGACCTGGAGCTGCCGGCCCGCAGCTCGATCGCCTTCGTCGGCGAGACCGGCTCCGGCAAGAGCACCCTGGCGGACCTGATCCTGGGGCTTCTGCGGCCGGACGAAGGAACGATCGAGATCGACGGCGTGCCTCTGACCCGCGAGAATCTGCGGAGCTGGCAGCGCAACCTGGGCTACGTGCCGCAGTCGATCTTTCTCACCGACGACACCGTGGCTCGCAACATCGCCTTCGGTCTGCCGGACGAGGAGATCGACATGGAGGCGGTGGCCCAAGCGGCCAAGGCCGCTTCGATCCACGAGTTCATCGAGAGCGAGCTACCACGCGGCTACGAGACCGTCGTCGGCGAACGGGGGGTCCGCCTCTCCGGCGGCCAGCGGCAACGCATCGGCATCGCCCGGGCGCTCTACCACGACCCGGAGGTGATCGTGTTCGACGAGGCGACGAGCGCGCTGGACAACGTGACGGAAGAGATCGTGCTCGACGCCGTCCATGAGCTCGCCAGGAACCGGACGGTCTTCATGATCGCCCACCGGCTCACCACGGTTCGCGCCTGCGATCAGATCCTCGTCCTCTCTGACGGCGAGGTGGTCGACGTGGGCCGCTACGACGACCTCCTCGGCTCGAGCTCCGAGTTCCGGTCGCTCGCCGCATCCAAAATCGCGCTGAGAGGGTGAGACAGCCTCGAGGCGCTCGTACCGCACCCGCACTTTTCGGAAAGTCATGGAGCCAGCAGGGCGATAGGTCGTCCACTCGCCCATGATTGGTGGAGTCTCCGATGATCGTTGCCCAGCCCGACACCGACAGAGCAGGTTCCTCACCCGTGCCGCCGAGATCCGTAGCCATCGTACCCGCGAGAGCCGGCTCGAAGCGGGTTCCGGGAAAGAACCTCCGTCCGCTGAAGAATCGACCGCTCTTGATGCACACTCTGGAAGCCGCAGTGGCATCGGGCCTGTTCACTCACGTCTTCGTCAGCACCGATTCCGCCGAGATCCGGGAGGTGGCGGAAGCCGCCGGCGCGTGGGTCCCGGAGCTCCGAGACGCCACGCTGGCCGACGACTTCGCCCCGGTGTCGGAGGTCACCGCCGCGGCTCTCGACGTGCTGGATCGCCACGGCCAGGAGTACGACTACGTCGCCCAGCTTCTGCCGACCTGCCCTCTGCGCACCGCCGACGACATCGTCGCCAGCTTCTCCGCGTTCGTCGAGGACACCTCTTCGCCACTGGTGTCGGTCACCGAGGTGCTGGGCGGCAACCCCTGGTGGGCGGTGACCGTCTCGCCCGACAGGACACTTTCGCTCCTCCACCCGTCCGCCTTCGAGGAGCGGAGTCAGGACCTGCCCGACTCCTACGTCGTGACCGGTGCCATCTGGTGGATCGAGGCCCGGAGACTCCGGACCGAGAGGCAGTTCTACCTGCCTGGGCTTCGCGCCTGGGAGATTCCCTGGCCACGCGGCCTGGACATCGATTCCGAGAGGGAGCTGGCTCTGGCCACCCTGATCGCGGAGTCCGACGATGGCTGAAGCGAGGATCGGCGTTTACACCACGGTCTTTCCAAACGCTCTCCCGTTCCTCGAAGCTTTCGCAGCGAGCCTTCGCGAGCAGCGCGACCGCGGGTTCGATCTCTGGGTCGGTCTCGACCGCCTCGACGTCGAAGCGGTCGAGACCCGCCTTCGGTTCGACCGAGACATCCGGTGGGTTCCGCCCGAGCCCGACGACACGTTCGCCACCGTCCGGGAGCGCGCTTGGCGTCGCATGATCACGGAGTACGACGCGATCGTCCTGGTCGACTCGGATGACGTCCTCCTGCCGGATCGGGTCTCTCGCGCGCGGGAGCATCTCGCGCACTGTGACGTATATGCCTGTGCCCTCGATCTGATCCGGGCCGACGGGACCCCGATGGGGCTCGTCTTGGAGGCCGGGGGGAGAATCGAGGACTGGCGCTCGTTCCTCTCGACGATGAACATCTTCGGTCTCTCGAACACCGCGTATCGCGCCGATGCCCTCGCGGCGGGGCTTCCTCTTCCCCGTGGGCTGGGCATCATCGACTGGCATCTGGTATCGCGGGCGTTCGATCAGGGGGCCAGGCTACGGTTCGACGATACGAGTCTGATGAAGTACAGGCAGTACGCAGCGACCACGGCGAGGATCGTCCCGCCATTTACGGCGGAGGATGTCCTCTCCTCCACGCAGCACGTTCTCCGTCACTACCAGAACCTGACCCCCTATCTGAGCGCGAACCCGAAGTTTCGGGAACAGGTCGACGAGCGGCACCACGAGGTCGCCGCCTTCTCCCAGCTACCTCGGGAAGCTCTCGATCGATACGTCCGCGCACTCGACCGTCTGCCCCGGCGGGCCTACCGCTGGTGGGAGGTGGTCGCCCACGAGGAGATGAGCGACCTATGGTCCCCGTAACGATCGGCTCGCACCGGCTCGACTCCGACCAGCGACCCTACGTGATCGCCGAGATCGGCTCGAACCACAACGGTGACATGGAGCTTTGCCGCGAGCTCGTCCAAGCTGCCGCCGAATGTGGCGCCGACGCGGCGAAGTTCCAATCCTGGACCGAGGAGAGCCTGATCTCGCAGTCGGAGTTCGAACGAAACCGCGAGTACGGCGATCGCAAGCGGCACTTCGGCTCGCTACGGGACATGGTCCGGGCGTACCAGCTCACGCCCGCGCAGCACGAGCAGGCCGTCACCCTGTGCCGAGCCTCCGGCATCGATTTCCTGTCTTCCGCGTTCAGCGTCCGGGAGATCGAAATGCTGGCGTCCCTGGGCGCTCCGGCGATCAAAATCGCCTCCATGGACGTCAATCATCCCTTGCTGCTGGACGCAGCGGCGGCTTCCGGACTTCCGGTCCTCCTGTCGACCGGCATGGCCACGCTGAGAGAGATCGCCGCTGCGGTCGAAAGGCTCCAGGGCGCTCCCTTCGCGCTGATGCACTGCGTGTCGCTCTACCCCGCGGACCCCTCCGTCCTCAACCTTCGAAACATCACGATGCTGCGGCGAGCGTTCGATTGCCCAGTGGGCTTCAGCGACCACTCGCTGGGCATCGCCGCCGCCATCGCGTCGGTGCCACTCGGCTGCACGGTGATCGAGAAGCACTTCACGCTCGACCGCGACCTGCCGGGCTGGGACCACTGGATGTCGGCGGATCCCGACGAGATGAAGAGGCTCTGCGACGGTGTTCAGGCGGCCTTTGCCGCTCTGGGACACGAAGCGCGATCGCTCAGCGAGGAGGAGATCGAGAAGCGAAAGGCCTTTCGGCGATGCATCGTTCTGGGGCGCCCCGTGCGGAAAGGCGAGGTGCTCGAGCTGCAGGACCTGGACTACAAACGCCCGGGTACCGGAATCGAGCCCGAACAGTACGCCGCCGTCGTAGGCCGGACGGTCTCTCGGGATCTTCCTCGGGACCACGAGCTCTCGTGGTCCGACCTGCAATAGAAACGCCGCGTGGACGAGAAGGATCCAGAAGGGAGTGACTGGGGAGGGGGTCGCGATCCGAGATCCCCTCGGCACCTCCAACTGACAAAGACCCTCCCCCAGAAAGGTCGTGCGGACGTGCTTCTCGGGCCTTGGTGCCGAACGCCGCAGGTGGAGGGCACCCCGGTGCTGACCGAGGGAGCGACCCCGGGCGACTTCGTGGCCGCCGCTGCGGCGTTCCCCCGTGTGTTCGACCAGGTGATCGAGAGACTCGCGCGGATCCTGAACGAGACCTTCGGAATCTCTCGGTCCACCCGGTACTGGGCCCTGATCACCCACCCCCTGCTCTACCACTACCTTCTGAGCCATCTGATCAAGTGGCAGGTCGTCGAGCGCGCGTTGCACGGCCGGGTGAGCGAGCTCGAGGTCGACTATGCCGTCCTGGCGCCTGATTCGACGCCCCTCCTCTATCCCCACCTGAGGGCCGCCTACGAAGACGACGATCGCTTCAACCTGGAGTCGTTCTCCGAAATTTGCCATGGCCTCGGCGTCCCGGAAGCCCGCCCGCCCGCCAGCGGCCGAAACCCGCGCCACCGCGGCCTCCTCGACGCCGGCCGGCGGAAGGCCCAGGCTCTCTACGCGTTCTTGGTGGCATGGCGCCGTCATCGGTACCGGCCCGAGCTGCAATCGCTCGACCCCCACACTGTCGTGGTCAAAGACATGGCACCGGGGTTCGTCCGCGAGCTGGCGATCCACTCCGGGTTGCGATTCGTCGACATGGACGACGTTGCCGCGTTCCGCCCCACCCTCCGAACGGCCCCGGACGAGTCCCTCAGGCGGAAAGCCTCCTGGACCCACGAGGACCCTTTGGTCCGGTCGATCCTTCGGGGCCTCCAGTACCACCTGCCGGTCCAACAGATGGAGTCGTTCCCTCACGTCCTCGAGGCCGCAAAGCGGCGGTTGCAGCGGCTCGGCGTTCCGGCCGTCCTCACGTTCGGCATCTTGGAACGCCTCGAGTATCGCGTCCTCGCCGCGGAGGCGATGTGCCTCGGAGC
Organism: uncultured Thermoanaerobaculia bacterium; assembly: GCA_964560325.1. GTDB lineage: Bacteria > Acidobacteriota > Thermoanaerobaculia > Multivoradales > DATKCC01 > CAZLLV01. The sequence continues at coordinate 18,976 of CAZLLV010000292.1, forward strand.
CCGTCTGGTCTCGATCCAGCACGGGGGGAACTACGGAGAGTCCGTGGCCGCCGTGTCCCTCGTGGTGGAGCGCTCGTTCTCCGACCGATTCGTGACGTTCGGTTGGCAGGAGGATGCGTCGCTGGACGTTCCGGCGGGTGGATTCCGAACGCTCGGGTTGGCGACGGAGGATGCTGCGGCCCCGGAAGGCCACGTGCTCCTCGTCGCCCCCTTTTTCCAGGAGTACCCTCACCACCTCAACTGGTCGCCCGAGCACCGCCACCGGGAACGGCGAGCCTTCCTCGACGCACTGCCTCCGACGGTCCGGCGGCGGCTGGTGGTGCGGCTGCGGCCCGGGCGGGCGGCCAGCGCCCGGCTCGAGCAGGAGTGGCTGGCTCCGTTCCCCGAGTTGCGCGTCGACGACGGCCACGAGACGATGGAAACGCTCCTGCATGGGAGCTCGCTGGTGGTCATCGGCTATGTCTTCTCGACCACGCTTCTCGAGGTCGTGAAGATGAACCGGCCGTTCCTGGTCTTCGACCAGGGCTTCGAAACGCTGCTGACTCCGGCGGCCCAGCCGGTGTATGAAGCGTTGGCGAGGGCCGGACTCGTGCACACGGATCCGGTCGAGGCAGCGCGGGCCATCGGCGAAGCTCTTCGAGGCGGCGCCGAGTGGTGGGCCGAACCGACACGACGAGCAGCTGTCGAGCGCTTCCGGGAGAGGTTCGTCAAGGAGGCGAATCTGGAAGAGTGGATGGAGCTTCTGGGCGACCTCGTTCGAGGGGATGGGTAGTCATGGCCCGCCTCTCCAGCTTAGTCACCGCGGCGATCGCTCTGTCCCCCCTCCAGGCGGGGTGGAGACGGAGGGCGGAGAGCGCGCTGGCAGTGCTCACGTATCACCGGATCCGCTCCTCCGCCGCCTTCGCGCGGCAGATGGACATCCTCCTCGAGACGAGGACGCCCGTGGCGCTGGAGGCCGTGTGGGAGGCCCTCGATGGCCGACCGCTCCCTCCGAGGCCGGCACTGGTGACTTTCGACGACGTGGATCGGAGTGTGGTGGAGAACGCCCTACCGGTCCTTCGCGAGCGCGGTATCCCGGCCGCCGGCTTCGTGGTCGCCGGCCACCTCGATTCGGAAGTACCCTTCTGGTGGGAGGAGGTCGAGGCCCTCGCCGCTCGCGGCGGCCAAGTCCGAGGTTTCCCGAACACCACTCCCACCGAGCTGGTTCGTCGACTCAAAGAGATTCCGAACTCGGAACGCCTCGACGCGATCGACCAGCTTCGAGCGACAGCTCGAGAGCCGGCACCCCGGGGCCGCCATGTCCGCTCTAACGAGCTCCGCGGGCTGGAGGAGAGCGGGATGGCGATAGGAAACCACTCCGTCTCCCATCCCTGCCTCCCTCGCTGCTCCCATCAGGAGATCCGCGAGGAAGTCGCGGTGGGGCACGAGATCCTGACCGCAGCCCTGGGGCATCCACCCCTGGCTTTCGCGTACCCGAACGGCGACGACGACCCGAGGGTCAACTCGGCGGTGGCGGCCACCGGCTACCGAGCAGCCTTCCTCTTCGACCACCGGCTCTGTCGGTGGCCGCCGGCGGACCCGCTTCGTATCTCACGGCTCCGCACCAACCCCGATGCGAGCCCCCACCGGTTCCGGACCATCCTTTCGGGCCTACACCCCTTCCTCCACCATGCCGTTGGACGTGACTGAGGTGGCCAGGGCGCGCACGGGGAGCTCGCTTCCCGAGGACCAGAGTGCGTTCGTCCGGCCCCTCTCGGTCCTCTACGTGATCAACCAGCTCGGCCCGGGCGGCACCGAGAGATCCCTCGCCGACCTGGTGTCCGGGATGGAATCCGAAGGGGTCGTGGCGTCCATCGCCTGCCTGCGACCCACGGCCGTGGATCTACGCCCCGACGCCCGCGTCACCTGCCCGGTCGAAATCCTCGAGGGACGAGGAACGGCGGACAAGGCCCGGCACCTGCGAGGGCTTCTCCGGCGAAGACCTCCGGACCTCGTCCACACCATGCTTTTCGAATCCGACCTGGTGGGGCGGCTGGCCGCCGCCGGCACCGGAATTCCGGTGCTCTCGAGCCTGGTCAACACCAGCTACGAGCCGGCCCGATACCGGGACCCGGCCATCTCCCGAAACCGCTTGCGGGCGGTGCAATGGATAGACTCTCTGACGGGACGGCTCCTGACGAATCACTTCCACGCCGTGACCGACGCGGTCAAGACCTCCGCGGTGCGGCACCTCCGTCTGCGGCCGGACCGGATCACGGTGGTCCATCGGGGACGAGATCCGCGTCGACTCGGCACACCCGGCCCGGAAAGGCGAGCCCGGGCGCGAGCAGCACTCGGGCTCGACGCGGCGGACGAGGTGCTCGTCAATGTCGGCCGGCAGGAGTACCAGAAGGGCCATCGTTTTCTCCTCGAGGCTGTCGCACTGCTGGCCCCGACGCGCCCCCGCCTTCGGGTGGTGATCGCCGGCAAGGAGGGGCGGATGACGCCCGAGCTCCAGCGGCTACTGGACACGCGAAACCTCCGAGGCACGGTCCGCTTCCTGGGAAATCGATCCGATGTTCCGGAGGTGCTCGCCGCCGGGGATGTCTTCGTGTTCCCCTCGCTCTACGAAGGCATCGGCGGGGCGATGATCGAGGCCATGGCCCTGAGCCTGCCAGTGGTCTGCTCGGATCTGCCGCCCCTCCGGGAAGTCGTCGAGGCTGGGGCGAGCGCCTTCCTGGTGCCGCCGGAGAACCCCGTCGAGTGCGCCGACGCCGTGGCTCGGATCCTCGACGAACCGGCGCTCGCCGGACGATTCGGTGCACGCGGACGCGAGATCTTCCTGGAACGCTTCACCGTCGGAGCCAGCGCCGAGGGGATGGTCCGCCTCTACCGCTCCCTGGTCGACAAGGGGGAAACACCGAAATGACCGACGACCGCGACGACCACACCATCGGCACGGCGACTCCGGACGAGGAGGCCCCGGTCCGCGAGCTCCTCCGGGCGATGATCGGCGAGAACCCGATCACCCGGTGGTCGGAGCCGTTCTGGGGCTGGAAGCACCGCCGGAGCCCCTTCGGACCGTCCTACGTGGCCGTCGCGCGGAGCCGCCGGGAGGGGGATCGCGTGGTGAGCGTCCAGCACGCCATCCCATGGACCCTCGTCTTTCCGGGGGGAGAGACCTTCTCCGCGGCTCGTCCCTGCGACGGCTCCACAGACCCGGACCACCAACGCAAGGGGCTCTACACCCGGATCGACCGCCGCACCGAGGAGGACCTCCGCGGCCAGGGGGTACGCTTCTTCTTCGACACCCCGAATCCGCTGACCCTGGGCCGGAACATGAAGACCGGCTGGCGGCTGGTGGCCCGGTACCCGCATCACTGGGCGCCGATCTACTCGCTGCGAACCCTCCGTGCCCTCCTGCGCGGGTCGGGTGAGTCGGAGCCGGCGCCGGCGCCGGAGGCGTCCGACGGCCGATTCCCCACCTGGGAAGGGTTCCTCGAGCGCTTCGGG
>CAZLLV010000293.1:0-2643 GCA_964560325.1 uncultured Thermoanaerobaculia bacterium
TCTCGCTCCTGACGCAGCACCGGCTGGAGCGGCCGTTCGGGATGGACGGCGGCGAGCCGGGAGCGCCGGGGCGCCAGCGGCTGATCCGGGCCGACGGCCGGGTCGAGGAGCTGCCGCCGGTCGGCGGCCGCGAGGTCGAGCCGGGCGACCGGCTGGTGATGGAGACGCCGGGCGGCGGCGGCTGGGGGGCGCCCTGAAACGGCTGGCCGCGATCGTCTTCTGGTCGGTGATCGCGGCGGCGTTCATCGGACCGGGCACCGTGACGACGGCCGGCGCCGCCGGCGCCTCGTACGGGCTGCGCCTGCTCTGGGCGCTCGCTTTTTCGACCGTCGCGACGCTGGTGCTCCAGGAGGCGAGCGCGCGGCTGACCGTCGCCTCCGGCCGCGACCTGGCGACGGCGCTACGCGACGGCGATCGCGCGGCGGGCGGCAAGGGCGTGCTGGTGGTCCTGGTCCTGGGCGCGGTCGTCCTCGGCTGCGCCGCGTACGAAGCGGGCAACCTGCTGGGTGCCGCGGCCGGCGCCGGGCTGGTGCTCGGCATACCGGCCTGGACGCTGGCGCTCGCCGCCGGCCTGGGGGCCGGGACGCTCCTCTGGCTCGGGGCTCCGCGCACCGTCGCCCACCTGCTGGCGCTCCTGGTGGCGCTCATGGGCGTGGCGTTCCTGGTGACCGCGTTCCGGGTCGATCCGCCGCCGGGCGAGCTGGTGCGCGGCCTGCTGGTGCCCGGAACGCCGCCGGGCGCGGGGCTCCTGGTGCTCGGGCTGGTCGGCACGACGGTGGTGCCGTACAACCTCTTCCTCGGCTCCGGCCTCGCCGCCGGGCAGGACCTGCGCGAGATCCGCTTCGGCCTGACGGTCGCGGTGGTGCTCGGCGGTCTCATCTCGATGGGCGTGCTGGTGGTCGGCTCGACGGTGCCGGGGCCGTTCGACTTCGGGTCGGTGGCGGGAGCGCTGTCGGAACGGCTGGGCGCCGGCGTCGGCCCGCTCTTCGCCTGGGGCCTGGCGGCGGCCGGCCTGTCGTCGGCGGTCACCGCTCCGCTCGCGGCGGCGATCACCGCGCGCGGGCTCTTCGGCCGATCGGATGGAGGCGCCGCCGATCCGCGCTGGAGCCCGCGCTCGTGGCGCTACCGCGCCGTCTGGATGGGCGTCCTCGGCTTCGGCGTGGCGTTCGGGGTGAGCGGCGTCGCGCCGGTGCCGGCGATCCTGCTCGCGCAGGCGTTCAACGGCGTGCTCCTGCCGGTGGCGGCGGTCTTCCTCTTCCTGGCGGTCAACGACCGGCGGCTGATGGGGGAGGGGGCGGTCAACGGGCGCTTCGGCAACGCGGTCACGGCGCTGGTGGTGGCGGTGACGGTGATGCTCGGGACGGCCGGCGTCATCCGGGCGATCTACGGCGCGCTCGGCTGGGCGGCGCCGGGGGAGGGAGTCCTCCTGATCGGCGGCGCGACGGTGGTGGCGATGGTCACCTACCCGGTCGGCTCGGCGGTCCTGCGCCGGCGCAGGGCCTCGTAGGCGGCGATGCCGACGCAGGTCGAGAGGTTGATCGAGCGTAGCTCCGGGTCGGCCATCGGAATGCGGACCGTGCGCTCCCGGTAGCGCCGCCGGATCGCGAGCGGCAGTCCGACGCTCTCCCGGCCGAAGACGACCACCGTCCGCGCCGGGTAGTCGACCTCCCAGAGCGAGCGCCCGGCTTCGGCGGTGAAGAAGAAGGGCTCGCCGAGCTCCGGCAGCGCCGCCTCGAGCGCCTCCCAGGACGGCCAGACGACCGGCGCCACCCGCGGCCAGTAGTCGAGGCCGGCCCGCCGCACCTCCCGGTCGTCGAGCGAGAACCCGAGCGGCTCGACGAGGTGGAGCCGCGCTCCGGCGGCGAGGCAGGTCCGCCCGGCGTTGCCCGTGTTCCAGTGGATCTCCGGGTGGACCAGGACGACGTGGAGAGAGTCGCTCATCGCGCGACCACCCGTCGGCGCGCGAGCTCCAGCGTCGCGATCCGCGCCACCATGAAGACCGCGAGCGCCGCCCAGAGCAGGTGGACGCTCTCCGCGCGCACTCCCCAGACCGCGAGCGGCAGAAAGCCGCCGACCATGGAGACCATCATCGCGTTGCGCAGCGCCCGCCCCTCGGTCAGGCCGAGGAAGAGGCCGTCGTAGACGAACGCCGCCGCGCCGAAGAGGAGCACCGGTACCAGCCAGAGGGCGAGCCGGGCGCCCAGCGCCACCACGTCGGCGTGATCGGTCAAGAGCCCCAACACCCGCTCGGGCACGACCACCATCGCGGCGAGGAGCGGCACCGGGATCGCCATCCCGACCGTCATCGCCAGCCGCGTCGTCCGGGCGAGCGACCGCCGGTCGCCGGCGCCGCGAAACACCCCCACCAGGCTCTCGGTCGCGTACGCCACGCCGTCGACCAGGTAGGAGACGAGGGTGAAGAGGCGGAAGAGGAGCGTGTTGGCCGCCAGCACGGTCGTGCCGAGGGCGGCGCTCGCGCTCATGAAGACGGCGAAGGTCGAGACCAGGAAGACCGTGCGGATCAGGATGTCGCGGTTGAAGCGCAGGAGCGCGCCGAACGGCTCCCGCGCCGTCACCTCGCGCCAGCGCCACCTCTCGGGCCGGCCGGAGCGGAGGAAGAGCGCGAGGGAGACCGCGAGCGCC
>CAZLLV010000294.1:0-7127 GCA_964560325.1 uncultured Thermoanaerobaculia bacterium
GGCCCTCACCAAACACAAAACGGGCCGCGACGCCCGCCGCAGCCCGCTTCCTCAAACCTCCACCACCTACCGAACCGTCAGTTCGGCACCACCTTCAACCGCTTGTAGTACCCCCCACCCACACTCTCCGTCGACACGTCCTCGTCATCCGCCAACGTCAAGTGCACGATCCGCCGCTCCGCCGGATCGAGCTCCGTCAACGTCCGCGCCTCCCCGTTCCGCCGGACCTCGTCCGCCGTCTTCCAGGCCAGCTCCCGAAGCCGCTCCTCCCGCTCGAAGTGGAAATCGTTGCAATCCACCCGCACCGGCATCGCATCCCCGTGGATGCCGCGGAGCATCCGCGGCAACAGATGCTCGATCGCCAGCAACAGACTCCCCTCCTGATCCAGCAGAACGTGATCGTCCGGCCCCCACAGCTCCACCTCCACCCGCTCGCCGTCCTGATACAGATCCCACTCCGCCTCCACCCCGACGAAATCGAGCAGTTGCTCCAGCGCCTCGTGCACCGCGTCCGCCAGCTCCCCCTCGAGCGGATCCAGACGCTCCGAGCGCGGCGCCGGTCGAGGCGTCGGCGGCATCTTCTCCCGCATGATCTGCTCCCGCCGCTCCTGCTCCCGGCGACCGCTACCACCCCGGCCTCCTCGCTCCCCTCGGCCTCCTCGCTCACCCCGGCCACCGCGGTCGCTGCAGTCGCCGCTCCGCGGCGGACGATCACCCGTGCGCTGCGGCTCCTGGCCCCGGTCGTCCCGCCGGCCCCGGCCTCCGCGCCGTCCGCGACGTCGCCGCCGGCCGCCACCGCCACCAGAGTCTTCCCGACCCGCGCCGCCCCGACCCGCGTCCCGGCGGCCCGCCTCGCCTCCGCCCGACCCGCCCGACCCAGTCGACCCGGTCGACGCGGCCGAATCACCGCGCCCGCCGGACCGCTCCGCGCCGCGGCGCGAACCAGGGTCCTGCCGCTCACGCGGCGCCTCGCCCTCCGGCTCGCGCCGGAACTTCAGGCCCTCCCGCTCGACGAACTTGTAGCGATCCCCGTCGCTCGACTCACCGCGGCCGCCCCCTCCTCCCCGGCCACCCTCCGGACGCCCTCCGCGCTCCGGCCGTTCGTCGCGCGAGCGTGCGGCGCGATCCCGGCCGCCCTCCCGGTTCCGATCCCCGCTCCGATCCCGCTCCCGCTCCGGCGCCGCCTTCGGCTCCTCCTCGAGATCCTCCTCCTCCTCGTCGAAGTCGGACTCCTCGAAGTCCTCCGCCTCGTCGGAGACGACCTCGCTCACCGGCTCGGCCTCCCACCACGGGCCGGCGGCCGGCTTCTTCCGGCTCCGCCGGTCCTCCGCGGCGGCACGACCGCGCCCACGGCTGCGGTGGCCCCCGCCGCCGCTCGGGGCGGTGCGACGTGACGGCCGAGACTCTTCCGGCTCCTCGTCCGCGCGCACTTCGGGCCGGTCCTCCTCCTCACCGTCCTTGCGGTCGTCCTCCTCCTCACCCGACCCGCTCCTCCGTCCGCGGCGCGCCGCACCCTCGTCCGCCCGGTCGTCCCGAGCCTTCTCGCCCCGAGCCTCCTCGTCGCGGCTCCGCTCGTCCCGAGCGCCACGGCTCCGGCGGCGACGACCGCGATCGGCCTCCTCCGCAGACTCCTCTTCGGTGGTGCCCCGCGCCTCCGCCGGCGGCGCGGCCGGCTCCTCCTCGCGAGACGGCCGCTCCGCGCGCGGCCTCCGGCCGCGGGCCTCCCGCCGGTCCTCGCGCTCTCGGCCCTCGTCGCGCTCCGGGCGCGGGCGCCGGGCCGGGCGTTCCTCCGCGGCCTCCGCAGCCTCGCGGGGCGCGGCCGGCGGTGGCGCCGACGCCGCCTTCTTCGGCGCGTCGGGCTCGACCGCGATCACGACGTTCCTGCGGGTCCGCACGAAGCCGTGACGCTTTTCCACCTCGCGGTAGTCGACCTCCTCGGGGAGGATGCCGTGGTAGTTGGCCGCCGCCACCACTGCTTGCTCGATGGAGCGGCCGGAGAAGAACTTTCGAGTCTTTTCGGAATCAGACATGGATCCCTCACCTAGGCGACCCCGGGCTCCGCAGTCTCTCGCGCCTTGATGCGCTGGTAGACGAGCTGCTGGATCAGGGTCAGGACGTTGTTCGTGAGCCAGTAGAGAACCAGCCCGCTGGGAAAGCCCATGAAGAGGAAGGTGAAGACGACGGGCATCGCCATCATCATCTTTCGCTGCATCGCGTCGCCGCCGGACGGCGCCATCTTCTGCTGGAGGAACTGCACCGCGCCCATCACGATGGGCAGCACGTAGATCGGATCGTGCATCGAGAGATCGTCGATCCACAGCACCCACGGCGCTCCGCGCAGCTCGATGGCATGGGACAGGAGACTGTAGAAACCGAGGAGGACCGGGAACTGGAGCAGCATCGGGAGGCAGCCGCCCGCGGGGTTGATCCCTTCGGTGCGGTAGAGCGCGGCGACCTCCTCGTTCATCTTGCGCTGCTGCTCGATGTCCGGACGGCCCTTCTTGTCGCGGAGCTTGCCCTTGTACTTCGCGCGGATCCCCTTGATCCGCGGGGCGAGCTCCTGCATCTTCTGCATCGAGACGTAGCTCTTGTGGGTGAGGGGCAAGAGCACCAGCTTGATGGCGATCGTCATCAGCACGATCGCCCACCCGTAGTTCGCCACCATGTTGGCGTGGATCCACAGCAGCCCGACCAGGAAGAACCGGGCGAGGAATCCAAACCAGCCGAGCCGGACCGTCTCCTCGAGCCCCCAGGGGAACGCCCCGAGGCGTCCGAGGTCCTTGGCACCCAGGTAGGCGGCCGCCTCGAAGCGGTCGCCGCTCGGAACCAGGGCCACCTGGAGCTCCCGGCGCAGATCGTCGCCGTCCGGACCTCCGGCAGGCATCGGCACGAAGCTCGGCGCCCCCCCCTCCTGGCCCGGCTGCGCCAGCCAGGGGTGGATGATGGCCCGTTCGACCGGGGTCGACGGCACCACGACCGAGAGGAAGTAGGTGTCCTCGACGCCGATCCAGGTGAGGCCGGTGCCGGGCAGCTCCTTGTCCTCTTCGAGCTTCTCGGCGCCCAGGGTCTCGACCTCGCCCTCGGCGCGGTAGACCACACCGCGGTACTTGAACTTGCGCTCCTCGTCGATCGCCGACGGGTTGCGCAGCCCCGGACCGAGCGCCACCGCCCACGGCGCGTCGAGATCGGCCTCGATGGCGACCGCCAGAAGACCGTTCGCCTCGACCGAGAAGCTCTTCGTCGCGCGGCCCGCGGGACCGGCGTAGCGGAAGACCACCGAGTCGTCCTCCCGATCGGCGACGAACAGCTCGTCGCCGATCGGCAACGGCGTGCCGTCGGGCGCGACCAGGCCGAACGGATAGGCCGCCTGCCGCCGGTCGCGGACCAGGTCGACGGGGCCGCCGCTGCCGTCGCCGTGGTCGGGCAACACCAGCGAAACGAGCTGACCGCCGCGGTTCGAGAGCGTGGCCCGGTAGCCCGGGCCTTCGAGGACCACCATCTCCTCGCGCGCGCCGATCCGGACCTCGTCCTCCGCCGGCTCCGGCTCGTCGGCCACCGCGGCCTCGTCAGCGCCGCCGTCCGCCCGCTCCCGGTCTTCTCCGTCCGGGGAGCCGACAGCGCCTTCCGGTGCGGTCGTCTCGGCCGGGGGCGGGGCGGCCGGCAGCACCGGCGGCTCGGGCGGCGGGAACAGGAACTGCCAGCCGATGATCACGATCATCGACAGCAGCACCGCCATCAGTACGCGTCGGTTGTCCACTCGTCTCTATGTCCTTTGTCGAGGCGCCCGCGCCGAGCACCGGGTCGTCACGGGAGGTCGATTCCGCCCGCAGCCAGCGGCTGGCAGCGAACCAGGCGCCAGAGCGCCCTCGCACTCCCACCGAAGAGCCCGTGCTTCAAGATGGCGAGGCGCGCGTACTCCGAGCAGGTCGGGGAGTAGCGGCACGCGCGGGGCAGCAGCGGCGACACCCGGCGCTTGTAGAACCCGAGCCCCGCGGCGGCCGCCCGGGCGGGAGCCGCCGGCTTCAACAGCCCCCCCGGGATGCGATCCGCTCGAGCATGCCCCGCAGCTCCCGGGCGATCTCGTCGTAACCGGTCCCCGCTGCCGCGGGCTCCAGGTGGACCACCAGGTCGACCGCCGGCAGCGACCCGCGCCCGGGCCAGCGGCGGAAGGTCTCGCGCACCCGCCGCTTGAGGCGGTTGCGCACCACCGCCTTGCCGACCTTGCGGCTCGCGGTGATGCCCAGGCGCGGGTGGCCGAGCTCGTTCGGGGCGTAGTGCAATCTTGCGTGGGAGCCGCGCAGCCGCCGGCCCCGGCGGTAACACTTCAAATAGTCGGCGCTCCGCCTCAGCGTGTGCTCGCGCGGCAGGCGCTCGCCCGTCATCAGACGCTCAGGCGCTTGCGACCCTTCCGTCGGCGCCGGGAGATGACGGCCCGGCCGTTCTTCGTGCGCATGCGGACCCGAAAGCCGTGGGTCTTCTTGCGGCGGCGGTTGTTCGGCTGAAATGTGCGTTTCACTGTCCTCGACCTCTTGTCACGGTGTCTGCGTGTGCGTCGCTCCGCCTCGACGGTCGGCGCGGAGCACGGTGCTGTCGTCTGAAGATCGTTGGCGGAGAGGGTGGGATTCGAACCCACGGACGGCTTGCACCGTCAACGGTTTTCGAGACCGCCCCATTCAACCGCTCTGGCACCTCTCCGTCATTTTCGTCTCGAAGCTCTTGTACGTGCTGCGCGGCCGAGACCGCGGCTTGGCGGAGAGGGAGGGATTCGAACCCTCGGTAGGTTTGACCCTACACACGCTTTCCAAGCGTGCACCTTAAACCACTCGGACACCTCTCCGGCTTCCTCAGAATCAAAGATCTCTCTCCCGCCGGCGCAGCGCACGAAAGAACGCGCGCAGCAGGTGGCCGCATTCCTCGGCCGCGACGCCCTCTCTCACCTCCAGCCGGTGGTTGAGCCGCGGATCGCGGACGAGATCGCCCAGGCTCCCGCAGTAGCCGGCCTTCGGGTCGCGGGCACCGAAGACGAGGCGCTCGACCCGGCTGTTGACCAGCGCGCCGGCGCACATGGCGCACGGCTCGAGCGTCACGTACATCGTGCACCCGACGAGCCGCCAGCCGCCGATGCGCTCCGCGGCTTCGCGGATCGCCAGCAGCTCGGCGTGGGCCAGCGGATCGCCGTCGATCTCGCGCCGGTTGTACCCCCGGCCGACGACCTCGCCGTCCCGCACGATCACGGCGCCGATCGGCACCTCGCCGAGCGCGCCGGCCTTCTCGGCCTCGGCGATCGCGAGCTCCATGCCCTGCCGGTCGTCCATCGGTTCTGACGCGGCGGTCCGCCCGCGGCTCGGCTCACACCTTCCCCGTGCGCCGGGAAGGCGAACGCCTATCGTAACCGAATCCGGCGACCGCCGCAACGTCGGCTCACCCGGAACATCCGCGGGGGCCGCGCTGTTGAGAGGATCGAGGCCGGCGAGAGAGTCATCCACCACGCCTTTACACCGAGCCGGTCAGCCCTTACCATGGGGCACGGCCAACGCCCGACGAAGGGTTCGGGTCCTGTGCATCGACGGCGACCGAACCTCGTCAGGCCCGGAAGGGAGCAGCGATAAGGTCTGCCGGCCGAGTGCCGCAGATCAACCGGAACCCTTCGTCGGGCGTTGGCCGGTTTCATGTCCGGGCCCCCCACCTCCCATGGCCTACCAGGTTCTCGCTCGCAAGTGGCGCCCGCAAGACTTCTCGAGTGTCGTCGGCCAGGAGCCGATCGTCACCGCTCTGCGCAACGCCCTCACGGAGGGACGGATCGCCCAGGCCTACCTCTTCTCGGGCATCCGCGGCGTCGGCAAGACGACCGCCGCCCGCGTGCTCGCCAAGGCGCTCAACTGCGAGCGCGGCCCCGCCGCCGACCCGTGCAACGAGTGCGCGTCGTGCCGTGAGATCACCGCGGGGTCCGATCTCGACGTGATCGAGGTCGACGCCGCCACCTACTCGAAGGTCGAGCAGGTCCGCGACCTGACGGAAGGCTTGAAGTACGGCCCGGCGCACAACCGCTACAAGGTGGTGGTGATCGACGAGATCCACCGCCTCTCCCGCCAGGCGTTCGACGCCCTCTTGAAGATCGTCGAGGAGCCGCCGCCGCACGTCGTCTTCATCTTCGCCACCACCGAGATCGACGCGGTGCCCGCGACGGTGCTCTCCCGCTGCCAGGAGTTCCACTTCCGGCGCGTGCCGTCCGAGGAGGTCGCGGGCCTCCTGCGCGAGATCTCGAACGCCGAGGGGATCGAGGCGAGCGACGCCGCGCTGCGCCTGATCGCGCGCGCCGGCGAGGGGAGCGTGCGCGACGCGGTGGCGCTGCTCGACCAGCTCGCCACCTTCGGCTCCGGCGCGGTGCCGGACGAAGAGGCGATGCGCCTGCTCGGGGGCCTCGACACGGCGCTCTTCGAGAGCCTGCTGGCGGCGATCGCCGAGGGCGACCGGCCGACGATCGCCGAGACGGTCGCCCGCATCGAGGACGAGGGGTGGGACCCGCGCCACGTCTACGCCCAGTTCCTCGCCTACTGCCGCGACGCCCTCCATCTCGCGATGGGGAGCCCGCCCGAGCGGGTCGACCTGCCGGGTGAGGAGGCCGTGCGGCTGGCCGAGCGGGCGCGGGGGATCGGCTTCGAGAACCTGCTCCGGCTCCTCCAGCAGCTCCTCGCGAGCGAGGCGACGGTGCGCCGCAGCGACTCCTCGGTGCTGGCGGTCGAGATCGCCTGGCTGCGCGCCGCCGAATTGCCCCGCCTGGCGCGGGTGGAGGAGATCCTGGCCGGCGGCGTCCCGGCTCCGGCGCGGGTGGAGCGCGCGGGCGGTGCCGACCGGTCGGCACGGTCGGCACCCGTGGATCGGGACCGACCCCACGGCGCGGCTCCGGCCCCCGGGCCCGTGGGTGTACCATCGCCGCCACCGAAGGCGGCACGAGCCGGCGGGGGCGCCGGAAGCCCGAGCGGCGTCGGTGGATTCCTGGAGAGGGTGGGCGAGCTCAAGCCGCCGCTCGCCGAGCACCTCCGGCACCTCGAGGATCTGCGCCTAGGGGAGGGCCTGCTCGAGATGGTGGTGGCACTCGACGACGACCTCGGCTGGAGCCGGCTCGA
>CAZLLV010000295.1:0-15939 GCA_964560325.1 uncultured Thermoanaerobaculia bacterium
AGATCACCCTGCCGCGCGAGTCGGTCGAGCGGGTGCTCCGCCTGCTGGCCGAGATTTTCCCGCGGCAGGACGATCTGCGCATCCGGCCGATCCCGCTGAAGACGATCTTCCACGTCTCGGCGGCCACCGAGATCGTGGGTCGGGAGGCGGTCGACGTACGGCCGACGATCGAGGCCTACAAGGCCGAAGGCGAGGAGCGCTTGCTCGAGCAGGCGGAGGTCGAGAGGTTCGTCTACGGCCGTCTGGTCTACCTCGAAGAGCTCGGCGTCCTGGCGCAGCTCGATCCGACCGGCCGCGCGCAGAGCCTCCGGGCGCCTCGGCGCTTGCGGCTCGACTGGAGCCGGGTGCCCTCCTTCCTCGACGACCATCGCGAGGCGGTCGAAGCGGGCGCGGTGGCGTTCGAGGGGCTGCTCGCGGAGCACCGGCTGTTCCGCGAGATCGAGTCGATCCGGATCGACCGGGTCGATTCCGAGGGGGCCGAAGGGGCCGAGGAGGCCGAGAGCCGGAGCTGGTACTGGCTGGCCGTGCACTACGGATTCGGCGAGTCGAGCCTTTCGCTGGCGAGCATCCTCGAGGCGCGTAGCCGGGGCGTGCCGTATCTCGAGATGCCGGGAGGGTGGGTCGACCTGCGGGCGCCGGCGTTCCGGCACCTCGACGACTTGCTCGATGGCTCGGGAGAGGGGAACGAGCGCGCCCGGCGCGGTGCCGGCTCCGCCGGAGACGAGCGCGACCGCGTGCGCCTCTCCCCCCTGGAGCTTCTGCGCCTCCAGGCCGTGGCCGGCCGGCGGGCCGTGGTGACGGAGGGCGCCGGCGAGGCCGCCGGCGGAGACCCGGGGGGCGGGAACGGAGCCGCCCGGGAGCGCACCGAGCGGCTCCGACGGATGGTCGAGATGCGCCCGTCGGAGCCGTACGAGCAGCCGGCGGGGCTCACGACGCCGCTACGCGCCTACCAGGAGCGTGGGGTCGAGTGGCTCCGCTTCCTCTGGGAGAACCGGCTCGGCGGCATCCTGGCCGACGACATGGGCCTGGGAAAGACCCACCAGAGCATGGCGCTGATGGCCTCCCTGCGGGCCGCCGGAGTGACGGAGCCGTTTCTGGTGGTCTGTCCGACCAGCGTGACGAGCCACTGGCGCGACAAGCTCCGGGCTCACGCGCCCGGCCTCCGCGCGGTGCTTCACCACGGCCCGGCGCGCGACCTGCGTGCGGCGCTGGAGGACGGCGACGTGATCGTCACCTCGTACGGGGTGCTGCGGCGGGACGAGGAGGCGCTGGCCGCGGTCGACTGGGGGCTCGCCCTCTACGACGAGATCCAGAACCTGAAGAACCGGGCGACGCGGGGATGGCGGGCGGCCGCGCGGGTGCCCGCCGGGATGCGCCTCGGCCTCACCGGCACGCCGATCGAGAACTCCCTGGCCGATCTCGCGGCCCTGTTCGACCTGGTGCTGCCCGGCTACCTGGGCCTCGACCAGGAGCTCGAGGAGCGCTTCGGCGACGGGGTCGCGCCTCCGGACCGGGAACGGATCGAGGAGCTGCGGCGCCTGATCGCCCCGTTCGTCCTGCGCCGGACCAAGGCGTCGGTGCTCACCGAGCTGCCGGAGAAGATCGAGGACGTGCGCACGGCGCGGCTCTCCGAGGACCAGGTCAAGCTGTATCGCGAGGCGGTCGGCACGCGGGGCGCGGAGCTCGCCTCCCGCATCTCGGCGGGCGCCGAGCCGGTGCCCTACATCCACGTCTTCGCGCTCCTCGACCTCCTCAAGCGGATCTGCGACCACCCGGCCCTGGCCCTGCGGGAGACCGATCGCCCGGAGGCGGTGGCCCGGACCTCGTCGGGGAAGTGGGATCTCTACCGGGAGCTCCTGAGCGAGTGCCTGGACGCGGGTCTCGACGTGGTCGTCTTCAGTCAGTACCTCGGGATGATCGACCTGATGGCCCGGGATCTCGAAGAGCGCGGGGTCGGCTTCGTCACGCTCACCGGCTCGTCCCGCGACCGGGGCGCGATCGTCGATCGGTTCAACCACGATCCGGAGTGCCGCGTGTTCCTCGGCAGCCTCAAGGCCGGGGGCACCGGGATCGATCTCGTCGGCGGCTCGGTGGTGATCCACTACGATCGCTGGTGGAACGCTGCCCGCGAGGACCAGGCCACCGACCGCGTCCACCGGATCGGCCAGCACCGGGCGGTGCAGGTGTTCAAGCTGGTCACCGAGGGGACCCTGGAGGAGAAGATCCACGCCATGATCGAGCGCAAGCGCGCCCTCGCGAACCGGGTGATCCGGGAGGACGACCACCGGCTGGCGAAGATCTTCGGCCGGGACGAGCTGCTGGAGCTGCTGGCGGCGCCGGAGGCCCGGTCGTGAGGAACCTCAGAGCTGCGGTGCGCGCTCGCCGCCGGCGCCGTAGACCGGGAAGCGGCGTGGGCGGAGCCGGAGGTGGACGCGGTCGCCGACTCGTGGTCCGCCGTTCGAGAGCGAGCGCACGCGCACTGTTTCGCCGCTCGCTTCCAGGATGACTTCGTCGATCAGGTCGTGACCGAAGAAGCGGCGCCGGGAGATGGTTCCGGCGAGCTCGCTCTCCGTCGCGCTCGGCTGACCTCGGCGGATCTCCACGTCCTCCGGCCGCACCAGCAGGTAGCCCCGTCCTTCCGGGCCGTCGGCCGCCGCGGCCCCGAGCGCGGAGTGGGCGTAGCCTTCGCGGACCTCGCAGGCGAGGAGCTGGCCGTCGCCCAGGAAGCGCGCCACCTCGGGGTTGGCCGGCCGGCGGTACACGCGGTCGGGGGCGCCCTCCTGGAGCACCTTCCCGTGGTCCATGACGACGACGCGGTCGGCGATCGACAGGGCTTCCTCCTGGTCGTGGGTGACCAGGAGCGCCGTGGTGCCCGAGCGCTCCAGGATGTCGCGCACCTCCTCGCGCAGCCGCGCCCGCAGCCCGGCGTCGAGGCTGGCGAACGGCTCGTCCATCAGGACGACTCGCGGCGCCGGCGCGAGCGCGCGCGCCAGGGCCACGCGCTGCTGCTGCCCGCCGGAGAGCTGGTCGGGGTGGCGCGCGGCGAGGTGCTCCAGCCCCACCAGCCGCAGCACCTCGGCCACGCGCGCCCGGTCCGCGGAGCCGCGCCGCAGACCGTAGCGGACGTTGCCCTCGACCGTCAGGTGGGGGAAGAGGGCGCCCTGCTGGAACACCATGCCGACGCGGCGCTTCTCCGGCGCCACCCAGCGGCCGGGACCCGACACGACTTCGCCCGCCAGGAGCACCTCGCCGGCGGTGGGCACCTCGAAGCCGGCGATGGCGCGCAGCAGGCTCGTCTTACCGCAGCCGCTCGGCCCCACGACCGCGGTCAGGCCGCCCTCGGGGATCGCGAGATCGAGGCCGTCGACCGCGCGCACCTCGCCGTCCGGGCTCGGGTAGCGCACCTCGAGGCCGCGGACCTCGACGATCGGCGCCGTCTCGCTCATCGCCGCCTCGCTCGGCCGCGCGTCGGCCGGATGGTGAGCAGGTAGATCGGTGGCCCCGACACCGCCAGCAGCGCCAGGGCGGGGAGGGCCGCTTCCGAGTAGACGCCCTCCGAGGCGGCGCTCCAGATGCGGGTGGCCAGGGTGTCGAAGCCGATGGGGCGAAGGATGAGCGTCGCCGGCAGCTCTTTCATGGCGGTCAGGAAGACCAGCCCGCCTCCGGCCAGCAGCCCGGGGCGCAGCAGGGGCAGGGTGACGCTGCGGAAGACCGCCACGGGGCCGCGCCCCAGGCTTCGGCCCGCCTCTTCGAGGACCGGCGCGATCGTCACCAGCGACGAGCGGGTCGCCGCGATCGCCTCCGGCAGGAAGCGGATGACGTACGCCGCCACCAGCGCCGCGGCGGTCTGGTAGAGGGGGCGGGCGAACCGTGTCAGGAAGAAGACCATGGCGAGGGCGATCACGAGGCCGGGCAGAGCGTACCCCGAATGGCACAGCCGCTCGACCGCCCGCGCGACCCTACCGGGGCGGCGCAGCGCCCACCAGACGACCGGCACCGAGAGCGCGACCGCGGCCACGGCCGCGGCGGCCGACACGCCGAGCGAGCCGAGACCCGCCTCGAGCGTCACGCCGAGCGGACCGAGGGGGTTGCCGACGGCGAGGGCGCGGGCTCCCCAGTAGAGCACCACCCCGACGGGGATCCCGACGCACGCCAGCGAGAGCAGCGCGACCCCGGCCAGCGCCGGCAGCTTCCATCGGCCGAGGGGGACGGCGATCGGGGCGCGCGCCGAGCGGCCGTGCCCCGGGCGTACGCCCCGCGCGGCCCGGGCTTCCGCGGCCACCAGGCTGAGGGTCAGGGCGACGAGCACGAGGGCGAGCGCCGCGGCGACCGTGCGGTCGAACAGCCCCCGGTAGGCGTTGTAGATGGAGAGCGTGAAGGTGTCGTAGCGCACGATCGAGACGGCGCCGAAGTCCGAGAGCGCGTACAGGGCGACGAGCAGGGTGCCCGCTCCGATCGTGGGCCGGAGCTGCGGCAGGACCGCTCGGAAGAAGGTGCTCCACGGCCCGTGCCCGAGGCTCCGCGAGCTCTCCTCGATCGCCGGGTCGAGCCCGCGCAGGGCCGCGACCAGGAGCAGGTAGGTGTACGGGTAGGTGAACAGGGCGAGCGCCAGCAGGGCGCCGGTGTAGCCGTACGCCAGGGCCGGCAGGCGCTCGACGCCGAGCGGCGACAGCCACCCCTGGAGGAACCCGGAGGGGCCGAGGAAGGCCACCATCGTCAGGGCCGCCACGTAGGAAGGAAAGACCAGCGGCAGCGCTCCCAGGACCGCCCAGGCGCCACGGCCCGGCAGGTCGGTGCGGGTGACGAGCCAGGCGAGGGGGAGGGCGACCGCCGACGACAGCAGGGCGACGCCGGCGGCCAGGCCCAGGCTGCGCGCGGCGAGGCCGAGGGTGGCCGGTGCCGCGACCTCCTGGACGACGGTCTCCCAGCCGCGGCCGAAGGCGCGGATCGCCAGATAGGCGAACGGGGTGTTGACCGCCACGCCGGTGGCGGTGGCGATCGCGGCGAGCCAGAGCGGCGCCCGGCGCCCGCGGGCCGCGGCGGCGCTCCTCCGCCCGGGGGCGAAGAGGCGGCCACCGGGCACGCGCGGCAGCGCCGGTGCGCTCATCAGGGCATCAGACCGCTGCGGCGGATCTGCTCGAGCGTCGGCTCGAGCGCGTCCGCGACCTCGGCGAAGTCGACCTCCGGCGTGCGCAGCTCGTCGAGCGGGGTCAGCTCGCCGGCGGGCTCGATGCCCGCGACCACCGGATACTCGAAGGTCTCTTCGGCGAAGTAGCGCTGCGACTCGTCGGAGAGCAGGAAGCGCACCAGCTCGACCGCCTCCGGCCGGTCGCTCGTCACGCCGGCGCCGGCCAGGTTGACGAACGACGACGCATCCCCTTCCGGCAGGAAGTAGTTGGCTCCCGGGGCCTCCGGGTTCTCCTGGAGCGCCCGCCACAGGTAGTAGTGGTTCACCAGGCCGAAGTCGGCCTCGCCCGCCACCACCGCGTCGACGATCGCGCGGTTGTTGTCGTAGCGCCGGGGCTCGTTGGCCGCCAGGCCGGCGAGCAGTCGGTCGAGCGCTTCCGGCCCGTGGACCACGCGGTAGACCGCCATGTGGGCCTGGAACGACCCGTTCGCGGGGGCGAGCCCGAAGCGTCCCCGGTAGCGCGGGTCGGCGACCTCTTCGAGGCTCTGCGGAAGCTCCTCGGGCGTCACGGCGCCGGTGTTGTAGACGACCGAGCGGGCGCGCCCCGAGAGGCCGACCCAGGTCGCCGGCTCGCCGCCGGTGAAGCGGACCGGAGCCCGGCCGAGCACCTCCTCGGGCAGGGGGCGCAGCAGGCCGGCGCGCGAGACGGCGCCGAGGGCCCCCGCGTCCTGGGACACGAAGACGTCGGCCGGCGTGGCGCGGCCCTCCTCGAGGAGGGTCGCCGCGAGCTCCGCGGTGTCGCCGTACCGTACCCGGACCTCGATGCCGGATTCCTGCTCGAAGCGTTCGAAGAGGGGGCCGACGAGGCGCTCGTTGCGGCCCGAGTAGACGGTGACGACCCGATCGCCGGCGGCCTCCGATGCCGCCGGAGCGGCCTCGTCGGCTCTCTCGGCGGCGGGCTCCGGGGCGCAGCCGGCGACCGCCGTCACCAGGAGTAGGGTGGACAGGACGGCGAAGAATGTGTGTCGAGTCGTCATCAGAACCCCCACTCCACGCCCATCAGGACGGTCCGCGGGAGCCCGGGTCGTACCCCGGCCGGCCGCCGCGCCGCCACGTAGACCTCGTCGGTCAGGTTGCGCACCTGCCCGAGCAGCTTCAGCCCGCCGGTGAGCTCGAACCCCGCCGACAGGTCGAAGATCAGGTGATCGTCCGTCCCCTCGCCCGAGGGGATCGGCCCGGAGCCGGAGGTGGTGCGCATCTGGTCGACCCACGTCGTATCGAGGAACGCGCTCCAGCGCCCTTCGAGGTACCCGAGCCGGCCGAAGATCTGGTGCTCGGGGAGGTAGGGGAGCTCGTCGCCCGCCTCGACCTGCGGTCCCCAGGAGTCGTAATCGCTTTCGAAGCTGCTCTGGAACTCGGCGGAGGTATAGGTGTAGGCCACGCGGACGGGGAGGCGCGCCGCCAGGCCGAGCGAGCGTCCGAGATCGGAGTGCGCGGACAGCTCGAGGCCCGTCACCTCCACCTCGCCGCCGTTGAACAGGTCGCCGGTCCCCTCGCCGCCCCCCGAGAGGGTGTCGCGGCCCAGCAGGTTGTCGTAGTCGTTGTAGAAGCCGACCGCCTCGAAGCCGAAGACCCCCGTGTCGTGGCGGACGCCGACCTCGTAGTTGACGCTCTCTTCGGCCTCGGTGTCGTCGTCGGCGCCCGGCCCCGGAGGTGCGAAGCCCTTGTGGACGCCGGCGAACAGGCTGGTCCGCGGAGCCACCAGGTAGTCTACGCCGAAGCCCGGGATCCAGACCTCCACACCGTTGCGGCGAACCCGCGTCGGAGCGGTGCGGGCCGGGTCCGTCGAGGCGTAGTCGGTGCGGGTGAAGTCGATCGACTCGAAGCGCAGCCCGGGGGTCAGGGTCCACCGGCCGAGGCGGACCCGATCCTGGACGAAGAGCGCCAGCGCTTCCGCCTCGCCCACCCGGTTGGTCTGGCTTCCGGGCGCGCCCGCTTCGACGAACGTCATGCGCCCGTCGATCATCTGGTAGCGGTCGTCCTCCTGGAACCGGTCCTCTTCGTCCTGGTGGAAGCGCACGCCGACCTCGACGTCGTGGCGCTCGTCCGGGCGCCACGCGAGGACCGACTGGACGCCCTGAGAGTAGTAGTCCCTGCGGTTGTTGCGCAGGCTGAGGTCGCCGGCGGCGCTGTCGGCGTCGCCCCGCAGGATCGCGAGCTCGCCGGCATGCTCGTCCGGCGAGGCGAGCACGGAGGAGATGCCCACGCCCCGGACCGAATCGAGCTTCGCCCAGTTGCGGAAGAAGTCGTTGCGGTAGACGGTGGTCGTGAGGTCGGCGTCCTGCCGGAGCTGGAGGAAGTGGCGCAACTGGATCTGCTCGTGCTCGGTGTCGATGACGTCCTCCTGGGACGCCGCGTAGCGCCGGTACGGATCGGCCCGGAAGTCCGCGTCGGTCAGGCCGAGGTAGGTCTCGTCGCCGACCTGCTCGGTGCGGCCGACCTTGAGCTCCAGCGCCTGGAACCGGACGGCGTCGGGCCGGGAGTTGACCCGCACCTTGAAGAGGTAGTCCTCGAGGTCGACGCCGGTCTCTCCTCCGCCGTCGAGCCGTTTGAAGCCGTCGGTCTGCCCCTGGTAGGTCTCGGCCAGCCAGCCGTAGCGCTCCTGGGAGTCGCCCATCGACAGGTGGCCCCGCACGGTGTCGTCCTCACCGGCGAACAGCTCGAACCGGCCTCCGAACTGGCCCGGAATGCTGGTGGAGATCAGGTTCATCACGCCGCCGGTGGTGAAGGGCCCCTGGCGGACCGACGACGAGCCCTTGCGAACCTCGATCGACTCCATCCGTCCGACGGTGGGGAAGTAGTAGGCGGCGGGTGCCGCGTAGGGCGCCGGTGCGATGAGCACGCCGTCCTCGAGCAGGGTGATCTTCGAGCTGCGCTCCACGCCGGTGCCCCGCATGCCGATGTTGGGGCGGAGGCCGAGGCCGTCCTCCTCCTGGATGTTGATCCCCGGTACCTGGCGCAGCGCCTGGTGGACGTCGAAGAAGTGGTGGGTGTCCAGGTCCTCGGAGGTGACGACGTGGGCCGAGCCGGGCACGTCGCGCAGGCGGTCCGGCCCGCCGATCACCATCAAGCGGTCGAAGATCACCCGGTCGGCGGGAGCCTCCGCGTCTTCGCTCGCGGCAGTCGGTTCCGCACTCTCCTCGCCGGGGTCCGACGCGACGACCGCCTCCGCCTCCTCCGGGGGGCCGGCGGTGGGTTCCTGGGCCGCGAGCGCGGGGACGAGCGCGACGAGCCAGGCCGCGGCGGCGGCTCGAGCAGCCCGGGAGATGGAAACGGATCGCTGGGCGGTCCGAGCGTGGGACGACATGTTCGACTCCTTCCGTAGGCTGAATCACCGAGTTTCGTTCGAACGCGGTGCGATGCTCCGAGACGGGCGCGGCCGCGCGGCTCTTTATTGAGACTCAATCTCAACAAGACTGTACCGAATACTGGACCAAAACAGTCCTCTTTGTCAAGCACCTGAATTCCCGACGCACCGGGAGGGGTCGCGTCGGGGAGGAGCGCGGGAAACCCGGGAGCGGTAGAATCCCCCAACCCCGAGAATCCTCGAGCCGGGCTCGAGACTCTTCGAACGAACACCCGCTGGAGGTCCACCGCATGCGATCCGTCCGTTTCCTTCCGCTCGTCCGCCTGCTTCCGCTCGCTCTCCTGACGCTGATCGGGGGGCTCGCCGTTCCGGCGCCCACCCAAGCTCAGGCGGAAGCGGCCGACGAGGAAGAGGCCCCGCTCCTGTCGGCCGCGACGTTCCGCGGCCTCGAGCTGCGCAACATCGGGCCGGCGCTCATGTCCGGCCGGATCGCGGACATCGCGGTCGATCCGACCGACCAGAGCGTCTGGTACGTGGCGGTCGGCTCGGGCGGGGTGTGGAAGACGGTCAACGCCGGCACCACCTGGACGCCGATCTTCGACGGGGAGGTTTCGTACTCGATCGGCGCGATCGCGCTCGACCCGAACCGTCCGTCGACCATCTGGGTCGGTACGGGCGAGAACTCGGACGGCCGCCACGTCGGCTACGGTGACGGGCTCTACCGGAGCCGCGACGCCGGCGCGTCGTGGCAGAACGTCGGGCTCGAAGGCTCGGACCACATCAGCAAGATCCTCGTCCATCCGGAGGACGGCGACACCGTCTTCGTCGCCGCCAAGGGTCCGCTCTGGTCGGGCGGCGGCGACCGCGGCCTCTACCGCACGACCGACGGCGGGGAGACCTGGGACCTGGTCCTCGCGGGCGAGAACGAGTTCACCGGCGCCACCGACGTCGTGATGGACCCGGAGAACCCCGACGTGCTCTACGCGGCCATGCACCAGCGCCTGCGCACCGTGGCCGCGTACGTCGCCGGCGGCCCGGGCTCGGGGATCTGGAAGTCGACCGACGGCGGGGACACCTGGCGCGAGGTGACGCAGGGCCTGCCGGGCAAGGAGATGGGCCGGATCGGCCTCGCCGTCGAGCCGCAGGACCCGTCGATCGTCTACGCCACGGTCGAGGTCACGCGCGAGGAGGGCGGCTTCTACCGCTCGACCGACCGGGGCGAGAGCTGGGAGAAGCGCAACGACTACATCTCCGGCGGCACCGGTCCGCACTACTACCAGGAGATCTTCGCCAGCCCGCACGCCATGGGCCGCGTGTACCAGATGGACGCGCCGCTCATGAAGACCGAGGACGGCGGCGCCACCTTCGAGCGCATGGCCGACGACTGGAAGCACAGCGACAACCACGCCATGGCGTTCGACCCGAACGACCCGGAGTACCTGCTGGTCGGCACCGACGGCGGCCTGTACGAGAGCTGGGATCTGGGGCAGACCTGGAAGTTCATCGCCAACCTGCCGGTGACGCAGTTCTACAAGGTCGCGGTCGACGACGACGTGCCGTTCTACAACGTCTACGGCGGCACTCAGGACAACAGCACCCAGGGCGGCCCATCGCGCACCGACAACATCCACGGCATCCGCAACAGCGACTGGATCATCACCGTCTTCGCGGACGGCCACCAGCCGGCGACCGAGCCGGGCAACCCGGACATCGTCTACTCCGAGTGGCAGCAGGGGAACCTGGTGCGCTACGACCGGACGACCGGCGAGATCGTCTACATCCAGCCGCAGCCGGCGCCGGGCGACCCGCCGGAGCGCTTCAACTGGGACGCGCCGATCCTGGTTTCGCCGCACCAGCCGACGCGGATCTACTACGGCAGCCAGCGGGTCTGGCGAAGCGACGACCGGGGCGATTCGTGGCGCCCGGTCTCCGGCGACCTGACGCGGGACATCGACCGCTTCATGCTCCCGATGATGGGGCGCGTCCAGAGCGTCGACGCCGGCTGGGACCTGACGGCGATGTCGACCTTCTCGACCGTCACCTCGCTCGCCGAGTCGCCGGTCGAGGAGGGGGTGCTCTGGGCCGGCACGGACGACGGGTTGATCCAGGTGTCGTCCGACGGCGGCGGCTCGTGGCGCGAGATCGAGGTCGGGAGCCTTCCCGGCGTCCCCGGCCGCGCGTTCGTCAACGACGTCAAGGCGGATCTGTTCGACGCGGACACCGCTTACGTGGCCCTGGACAACCACAAGGAAGGGGACTACGCGCCGTACCTGCTGAAGACGACCGACCGCGGCCGCACCTGGACGAGCATCGCCGGCGACCTGCCGGAGCGGCACCTGGTCTGGCGCGTGGTGCAGGACGCGGAGCGGCCGGAGCTGCTCTTCGCCGGCACCGAGCTCGGCCTCTTCTTCACGATCGACGGCGGCGCGCGCTGGATCGAGCTCGACGGCGGCGTGCCGCCGATCTCGTTCCGCGACCTCGCCATCCAGCGGCGGGAGGTCGATCTGGTCGGCGCCTCCTTCGGCCGCGGCTTCTTCGTCTTCGACGACTACTCGCCGCTGCGCCACGTCTCGGAAGAGGTGCTGGAGCGCCACGCGCTCCTCTTCCCCGTCGAGGACGCCTACTGGTACGTCCCGCGCCGGCCGCTCGGCGGCGGCGAGAAGGCGAGCCAGGGCGACGCCTTCTTCACCGCCCCCAACCCGCCGTTCGGCGCCGTCTTCACCTACTACCTGAAGGATGGGTGGACGACGCCGGCCGAGGACCGCCGCGAGCGGGAGCGGGAGCTGGCCGAGGCCAGGGAGGACACGCCGCGGCCGGACTGGGAGGAGCTGACCGAAGAGGAGCGGGCGGAGACGCCCCAGGTCCTCTTCACCGTCCGGGACGACGCCGGCCAGGTGGTGCGGCGCTTCACCGGCCCGGCGTCGAAGGGCTTCCACCGGGTCGCCTGGGACCTCGCGTACCCCTCGCCCCAGGCGGTGACCAGCCCGGAGGAGGGGGGCGGCGGCGGCTTTTTCAACTTCGGCGGCTGGATGGCGGCGCCCGGCACCTACACGGTCTCCATGGCGACCGTGCTGAACGGCCGGATCACGCCCCTCGACCTGACCCAGACCTTCGAGGTGGTGCCGCTCCGTCCGGAGGGCGGCGCGCTCGACAGCACCGCGACGCCGGCCGAGCGGACGGCGTTCGTCCGCCGCCTGACCGATCTCTCCCGCGTGTCGAGCGCCGCCGAGGCGAAGGTGGAGGAGCTGGCCCACCGGGTCGGAACGATCCGCCGCGCGCTCGGCCAGGCGACGGTCGCCGAGCCGAGCCTCGACGCGCGCGCCTACGACCTCGCGCAGCGCCTCGAGGACCTGGAGGTGAAGATCGACGGCGATCCGATCAAGGGCCGCCTGGGCGAGCCCGAGGTGCCGAGCATCCAGGGCCGCCTGTCGGTCGCCAACATCGGCAACCGGTTCAGCCTCTACGGCCCGACGCCGACCCACCTCGAGAGCGTCCGGATCGCGGAGGAGGGTCTCGCCGAGGTGCGGAGCGAGCTGTCGGCGATCGGCGAGGAGCTGGCGAGCCTCGAGAGCGAGCTCGACGCGGCTGGCGTCCCCTGGACGCCGGGCCGGGAGGTGCCGCCGGTCGAGTGACCGCTGGTCAGCGGGCGCGGCCGCCGGTCCGGAACGGCAGCTCGATCCGGACCGCGAAGCCGCGCCCCGGCTCGCCATCGAGCGTCAGGCGGTGGGCCTCGCCGTAGAGGTGGCGCAGCCGCTCGGCGAGCCCGCCGAGGCCCACGCCGTCCGCCGGCTCCTCGTCCGGGCCGGCCGGCGGCGTGGCGCCGACGCCGTCGTCCGCCACCTCGATCCACAGGCGGCCGCCCCGGCGCGCGGCGCGGATCGACACGGTGCCGCCCCGGGCGCGCGGGGCGATGCCGTGCCGCACCGCGTTCTCGACCAGCGGCTGGAGGAGGAGCTGCGGCACCCGCGCCTCGCGCGCCTCGTCCGGCACGTCGACCTCGATCCGCAGCTCGTCCGGCCGGCGCATCCGCTCGATCTCGAGGTAGGCCAGGCAGAGGTCGAGCTCCTCGCCGAGCGGCACCTGCGTCTCGCCGCCCGTCTCGGCGGGACCGAGCGAGCGCCGGAGCAGCTCGGAGAGCCGCACGATCATCCGCTCGGCGGTGCGCGGGTCCTCGCGCACCAGCGTCTGGATCGAGTGGAGGGTGTTGAACAGGAAGTGCGGCCGGAGCTGCGAGGCGAGGTAGCGGAAGCGGGCTTCGGCGAGATCGGCGCGCAGCCGCGACGCTTCGAGGTCGCGGTCGCGGTAGCGGCGCCGGTAGGAGGAGGCGGAGGCGATCGCCACCACGACGCCGTAGACGGCGAGGTTCCAGAACAGGTTGTCGAGGAAGCCGCCCCAGGCGGTCTGCCAGAGCCGCTCGCGGGTCGGCACGCCGGCCGACGCGACCTGGACGAGGAACCAGAGGCCGGCGGCGAGCCAGGGGTTGACGGCGGCGAGGAGGATGCCCCAGGCGACGTGGGCCCGCGCCGAGCGCCACACCCGCCCGGGGTCGAGGGGGTGGCGCTCGAGGATGCGCGCGACGAACGGGGCGAGCAGCGCCCAGGCCCCGAAGATCGGAATCGATCCGCGCACGGCGTCGAGGAAGTGGACCGGCGCCTCGGTGAACGCGCTCCCGAGAAAGACGCTGAGCGCGTTGAGGAGGACGACCGCCGCGAAGACGGCGAAGATCCGCAGGGCGAAATCGACCCGCCGGCGCGCCGGCGAGACCTCGTCGGTCGTGTCCATGGGGGCGGTGACGTTAGCAGCCGTCTCGCGGAACCGGGCCGAGGGCCGGATCGGGATGCGGCGGGTGGAGAGTTTCGGTAGATTCGCGAGCGGCCGGAGCCCGTCATGGACCTCTCGATCCTCATCGTCGACGACGAGCCGCTCGCGCGCCGGCGGCTCGAGCGGCTGGTGGCGGAGGAGCCCGGCCTCGTCCTCGCCAGGATCTGCTCCGGAGGGCGCGAGGCGATCGAGGCGCTACGCGGTGACCCGCCCGACCTGGTGCTCCTCGACGTCGCCATGCCCGAGGTCGGCGGCTTCGACGTGATCGAGGCGGTCGGGCCGGAGCGCATGCCGGAGGTGATCTTCGTCACCGCCCACGGCGACCACGCACTGCGCGCCTTCGAGGTCCACGCCCTCGACTACCTGCTCAAGCCCTTCACCGACGAACGCTTCCGGCGGGCGATCGCCGCCGCCCGGGAGCGGATCGCCGGTCCGGGAGGTGTCGCGGAACGCCGGCTGCGCGTGCTGCTCGACGAGTTGCGGGAGCCGCGCGCCGACCGCCTCCTGGTCCGGGAGCCGGATTCGATGCGCTTCGTCCCGACCCGCGAGATCCGCTGGATCGACGCGGCGGACAACTACGTGATCCTGCGCACCGACCAGGGCTCGTTCCGCCAGCGCGGGACCTTGGCGTCGCTCGAGGAGCGGCTCGACCCCCGCCGGTTCGTACGCATCCACCGTTCGACGATCGTCAACCTCGACCGGGTGCGCGAGATCGCCCCCACCTTCCATGGCGACTATGTGGCCGTCCTCGACTGCGGGCAGCGGCTGGCGGTCGGCCGGCGCTACAAGGACCGGCTGCTCGCCGCGAGCGAGGCGCTCTGAGGCGCGCCGCCCGCTTCGCACCCCCCGTTCGCCCCGCTCCGCCGGCGCCTCGCCCCGCCGCCCCGGCGCCTCGCCCCGATCCGCTTGCCGCCGGCCCGGGGCCGGAGCAGCCTGTCTTCGCCGCGGACGATCCGCGGCGAAGACATTCACGGAGCCGGCACCGCCGGCCCTCAGACCGCAAGGAGAACCCGCCATGAAGAAGCTCCTCCACACCGCCACCTTCGTTCTCGTCCTCGTCGCCCTCGCGGGCGCCGCGCCGCTCCAGGCGGCCGACTGCGCCGTCGAGGTGCCGCTCTCGACCGTGCCGACGGTGTCGGTGGACGGCGCTGCCGAAGCACCGGCCGCCGCCGCGTCGATCGGCCGAGACGTCTGGGTCGACCCGGCGCTCCTCGCCTCCGACGAGATCTTCACCTCCTCCTTCGGCGACTGGGAGCTCTGCCGCTGGCAGGCGTGCATCCAGACCCCGACCGGTTGCGGCTGCTCCGGCTTCTACTGCAACGGCGAGTTCATCTGCGGCTACAAGATCAAGTGGTGAGCCGCTGACGCGGCCGAGCCCGCCGGTTCCGGCTCCACGCGGGGCCGGAGCCGGCGGGGTCCGGGGCCTTCCGTCGCCGGCGAGACGCGAACGTGACGAAAGCCTGACCGCACGGGCCGCTCGGAGCTGACACCCTTGGGACATGAGCTTCGCCCAGCCCTCTCCCGCGATCCAGCCCCACGGCACGCACTTCGACTCCGAGCACGCCAAGGTCGACCGCTCCGCCCGCGAGTGGAACCGCCTCCTCGCCCCGTACAAGCAGACGGACCGGAAGCGGGCCCTCTCCCAGCTCGTCACCTCGGCGGTCCCGTTCGTCCTCCTCTGGGCGGCCATGGCGTGGAGCGTCGGGGCGGGGCACTACTGGCTGACCGGCCTCCTCGCGGTCCTCGCGGCCGGGTTCTACCTGCGCCTGTTCATGATCCAGCACGACTGCGGCCACGGCGCGTTCTTCCGCTCCGCGACGGCCAACAACCGCCTGGGCGGGATCCTGGGGGTCGTGACCTTCTTTCCGTACGGCTACTGGCGCCGGACCCACGCCATCCACCACGCGACCCACGGCAACCTCGACCGGCGCGAGCTCGGCGACATCAAGACCATCACCGTGCGCGAGTACCAGGCGCGGGGACGGTGGGGGCGGCTCACCTACCGCCTGTACCGCAACCCGCTCGTCCTCTTCGGGCTCGGGCCGGTTTTTCAGTTCGTGCTCAAGCATCGCTTCCCGTTCGACATCCCCTGGTCGTGGAAGAAGGAGTGGGCGAGCGTTCTCTGGACCGATCTCGGCATCCTGGCCGCCGCCGGCGGGCTCTCCTGGCTCCTCGGCTGGCAGACCGTGGTCGCCGTGCAGCTCTCGATCGTCCTCGTGGCCGGTGCGATCGGCATCTGGCTCTTCTACGTCCAGCACCAGTTCGAGGACGCCTACTGGGACGACGACGACGAGTGGGACTTCTACCGCGCCGGCGCCCACGGTAGCTCGTTCTACGACCTGCCGCGCTGGCTGCACTGGTTCACCGCCAACATCGGCTACCACCACATCCACCACCTCTCGAGCCGAATCCCGAACTACCGCCTCCGCGAGTGCTTCGAGGAGAACCCCGACCTCCAGCGCGTGGCGCGGCTGACGCTCGTCGAGAGCCTCGGCTGCCTCCGCCTCCGCCTGTGGGACGAAGAGCGGCGGCGGATGGTGAGTTTTCGTGAGGCCCGTCGGGGGGCGGCGGCCCCGGCGTGATGCGACCCGGTCAGTCCCTGGGTCTACGGCGCTTGACGCTC
>CAZLLV010000296.1:0-10601 GCA_964560325.1 uncultured Thermoanaerobaculia bacterium
CGGGGGGCGGCCCGGGATCGTCGGTGAGCGGCTCGAGCTCTCCGGCCAGCCGCGCACGGTGATCGGCGTGATGCCCGAGGGGTTCTGGTTCCCGGATCCGTCGGTGCGGGTCTGGCTGTCGGAGGAGATCGACCCGGAGAACCGGAGCGGCAACTATGGGCTGGTCGCCCGCATGCCGCCGGGGGCCGACCCGGCGGCGATGGAGCCGCAGCTCGCCGAGATCACCCGCCTGCTGGGCGAGCGCTTCGACTACATCGAGCAGTGGGACCCGACGCTCGAGCCCGAGATCACGCCCGTGCGCCGGCACATGCTCGGCCCGCTTCGGCCGGCCCTCTTCGCGCTTCTCGCCGCCACCGGCGCGCTCCTCCTGGTCGCGAGCGTCAACGTCTCGGCGCTGATGCTCGGGCAGGTCGACGCGCGCGGGACCGAGATCGCGGTCCGGCGGGCGCTCGGCGCGGGACACCGGCGGGTGGTCCAGCAGCTCGTGTTCGAGGCGCTGCTGATCGGTCTCTTCGCCGGGATCGCGGGTGCGGCGCTGGCCGCCGTCGGCTTCCGTTACCTCGTCCGGGTCCTGCCCCTCGGCGCGCTCGCCGAGACCGCGTCGCTCGACTGGAGCGTGTTCGGCGCCGCGATGGCGGTCGCCCTGCTGTCGGCGACCGCGGTGGCGCTGGCGCCCAGCCTGTCGGTGCCGCGGGGCGACCTCCAGACGACGCTCCGGACGAGCCGCACCGGCGGCGTCGGAGGGCGGGGCGGACGGCTGGAGCACGGGCTGGTCGTCGGGCAGGTGGCGCTGGTCCTCCTCCTGACGGCCGGGGCCGCGCTCCTGGTGCGGAGCGTCGAGAACTTCCGCTCCGTCGACGTGGGCCTCGATCCCGAGGGGGTTGCGGTCCTCGATCTCCAGGTACCGGCGACCTACGATGGGGATGGCCTGCCCCCCCTCCTCGCCCAGCTCGCCTCGGCGGTCGCCGCGGTGCCGGGCGTCGAGTCGGCGGCGGTGACCCAGCGGCTGCCGCTCCGCGGCTCGAGCGACAACTGGGGGATCGCGATCGAGGCCCGGCCCGACCTCTCGGAGACCTCGACCGCTTTTCGCGTCGTGACCCCCGAGTACTTCCGCACGCTCGGCATCGAGCTCGTGAGCGGTCGCTATCTGCTCGAGTCCGACCGCGATCCCGACGCGGCGTCGGGGGCGGTGGTGGTGAACAAAGCCCTGGTCGAGAAGTACTTCCCGGGCGTCGACCCGCTCGGCCAGCGGATCTCCTTCTTCGGCGAGCGGACCGACCGGATCGTCGGCGTCGTCGAGGACGTGCCGGAAGCGGCCCTGGGCGACGACCCGGTGCCGGCGCGCTACATGGTGGCGGAGCACATCCCGTTCCCGATGTACGGCCAGACGGTGGTCGCGCGGGTCGGAGCCGGGCTCGACCCGGCGACGGTGCTCGACGCCTCCCGGCGGGCGATCCACTCCGTGGCGCCGGGTGTGGCGATCCGGGAGGTGACGACGATGGAGACGGTGCTGCGCCGCGCGATCGGGCCGGCTCTGCCGGTGATGTCCCTGCTCGTGACCCTGGCGACGCTCGCGCTCGTGCTGGGGGCGGTCGGGATCTACGGCGTCGTGTCGCACTTCGTGACCAAGCGGCGGCGCGACTGGGGGATCAAGATGATCCTCGGAATGCGGCCGTCGGACGTGTCCGGCCGGATCCTCGGCCGGGGCGGCGCGCTGATCGGCGCCGGGCTGGCGGTCGGCCTGGCGGCTTTCGTGCTCCTCGCCCGGCTGCTCGGCAGCTTCCTCTACGGGGTGGGGACGACCGATCCGGTGGCTCTCGCCACGGCGGCCGGGGTGCTGCTCGCAGCCGGTCTCCTGGCGGCGTCGGTGCCGGCGCGGCGGGCGATGCGGTTCGACCTGGCGAAGGTGCTGCGGGATGAGTAGCGGCGACGACGCGGCGCTGGGGTCGTTCGAGGAGCAGGTGCTCTTGGCGGTGCTGCGGACGCGGGAGGAGTCGTACGGGATGGCGGTGCGGCGGGAGATCGAGCGGGTGAGCGGGCGGGACGTGTCGATCGGGGCGGTCTACGCGACGCTCGATCGGTTGGAGGCGAAGGGGTTGGTCGGGTCGGAGCGGACGGTGGGGAAGGCGTCGCGCCGGGTGTTCGCGGTGACTTCGGCCGGGGCGGTGGCGCTCGATGGCTGCCGCGAGATGCGCGAGCGGCTCTGGCGGGGTGTGGATCTGGGGCCTCTGCTGGAAGGGTCGTAGGAGGCTCGGAGCGGGCGGTGGTTTTCGAAGCGGGAGCCGCCCGCGCGGGCCGGGGCCGGGGGCTTCCGCCCGGGCGTCGGCTCCTAGCCCGCATTCGGTGGGCGTGCACGGCGGCTGGTCGTGGCTCGGAGGGGCGTTCGGTGCCCTGCGACCGCCGCGCCCTGGTCTCGGAGGGAGGGGCTTCGACGGGTGTCGGCGGCAGGCAAGTGTCGGCGGCTCCGGTCGGTGAGGTCCACCCGGGCGCGGCCAGGCGGGCGATCCGCCGAGCGCCCGGTTCGGAACCCCCGGCCCCGGCCCTCCCCCGCCCGGACGGCCGGAGTCCTATCCCTTGTCATCCTGAACGCAGTGAAGGATCTGGGCGGGGGCGCCTCGGACGCCTCGGAGATCGAAAAACCTTTGGATCTGCCCAGACGCTTGTAGGGGAAGAGCTTTGTCTCCTCCCGGGGTGGGGGCGGGACGTTTCGCTGACGGTCGTCTTCTGGCTTGACTCGTGCCCACCGCATGCGGTAATTTAGCGTAAATCAGGCGGCTGGTTCAGCCGGCTATACAAAGATGGCCCGAGCGAGCGGGAACTCGCTCGGGCCTGTCACGCAAAGGAGAACGGAACTCCCATGCGCAACGAGACGAAGAGTAGCAGTCCACGCCACGCGGCGGCGTCCGCCGTCGCTTCCCTTCCGAGCCAGGCCACGAAGTCGAGTCCACGAGCCCGTCGTGGGCAGAGGGTTCTGGAGAACGCGTTCACCCCGGCGTTTCTGTTGGCGTCGTCGCGCCTGGAGGAGGCGCTGTCGGTCGGGCCGTCCGTGCTGTCGGGCGGGGCGTTCTGGGTCGGGCCGTGGGAGGTGGAGGGGGTCGATACGCCGCACGGTGGCTTGTGGGCCGTGGCCCGCCGGGGAGAGCCGGTGAGTGAAGGGGGACGGGCGGTGGCGGTGACTCGGCACCGGGCGGATGCGGTCGTGATTGCGGCTGTGTTGCCGGTTCTCGGCTGTCCGAACCACCTAAGCCTGGGGGAGAAGCGCAAGCGCCTCGGGCACCCGTTGCACGACGGCGATCGCTGTCTAGGTCACCTCTCCCGCGAGGCGCCGGCTCTCCTGCCGGCCCTCCAGGCCGTCCGCCACCTCCTGAACCATCCGGAATCGCTTGCCCTGGCGATTCAGGCCCTGGACGGGGAAGCTATGCCCATCCTCGGGCGCGCGCTGATGCGGCGCAGCGAGGCGGCGTAGCTCGGTCTACCTTCCGAGGAGCGGTCCAACGCCGCTCCTCCGATCTTCCCTCCAGGTTTCTCCCTCGGCTCTTGGTATCCTCGTGTCTGGAGTCAAGATGAGGAGCGAGATCGAGAAAGGGGAGTCTCTGCGCCCGGCCCTGAGACGGGAGGAGGACTTACGGCTGTTGGAGCGGCTGGTGCAGAACCTCGGCGCGAGCTTCCTCGGGATCGCGAGCACGCCGGGTACCGCGGGCGGCGACGCGTTCATCGTGCGGGCCCCGCATTTCGGTCTTCACCCTAGTCCGTGCCCGCCAGTTCGGCGCGGACGAGGACGAGATCCTGCGGAGGAATCCGGTGCCCCTGCCCGAGGATCTACTGCACGCCGCCTGGGCCTACCACGACCTCCATCGCAACCAGTTCGATTGACAGATCCAGACCAACGAGACCACCTGATCTCGGGTGGCTCGCGTGCGAAGATTTCCTGAACGACAAATGGGCAGCATCAGCGCAGCCGTTGGACGACAACCCTTTAACCCTGATCAGGCCAACAGATGTCTTGGATCATAGACGTTTTGCACCGCGCCGCGGAACTTGTAATCCGGGCCTTAAACGGGCTCGTCGAATTCCTGTCCGAGATGCTCCCTCTGCTAGGCCGTATAGGCCTGGGGCTCTCGCCGTTTCTCCTGATCGTTGTCTTTACCTGGAGCATCTTCGGACGCGTGTTCGGAGTCATTGCTGCGGTACTATCTTCTTTGATCCTCGTATTCGGGGTTGTGCGACTGCGAGACGAACCGATCACTGCAGCGAGGTACGGGGGGCGAACGATCTTAGTTATTGTGATCCTAGATCTAGTCCTTCTTTTATTGTTCTGGTTCAGCTCCTTCTTGCATTGGCCGGTGACGAGCGAGGCCTCTCCGTCGATTGAGCCGTTGACCGATTCGTCAACGACGAACGGAGGGAATCTTCGAGAAGAACGTTACCTCGATGCTCTTTCCACCGCTGCGGCCGGTGGGGATACGTTAGGAATTGAGAGGGCGTGTGCCGCGCTCATAGGCGTCGATTCAGAATCCACGTCCGATGGCGTTTTAGATGTGCTGCAAGAATATTGCGTTGACTTGGATGCGAGCGGTTATCGGAGTCCCCAGAGGGAGGCCTGTGTTGCATGCCTAAAGGTCGTAGAGACAGTAGGAGATCCCAAGGTGTGTTCAATACTCTACGATATGGAAGTTAAAAGCTCGACGTTCTCGACCTGGGCAAGAGATCTTTCGGTTAAGATTTGTGATCCTTGATACTGCCTGATGGCGGAGTCTGGTATCTAGGCGCTCTCGCAAAATTTCTTGTTACTCTTGATGTTTAGGCAGAGGATATCCATTGTGTTTGTCCCGGTTGGCCCTGTGACAATGAGGTCTCCAATCGCCTGGAAGAAGGGGTAGGCGTCGTTGTTTTGGAGGGCTTCGGTGGCGTCTTGGCCCTGAGTCGTCGCGCGGGGGAGGGTGGTGGCGGTGGCTAGGGCTCCGGCGGCGTCTGTGGGGCCGTCGATGCCGTCGGTTCCTGCGGAGGCGATGAGGATGTTGTCGCGCTCGTCTTCGGTGAGGAGGTCGTGGAGGGCGATGGCGGCGCCCAGGGCGACTTCTTGGTTGCGGCCGCCCTTTCCTTTGCCGGTGACGGTGACGGTCGTTTCGCCGGCGGCGATGAGGCAGGCGGGTGGGGCGACGGGGGTGCCTTCGCAGTAGGCGCGTACCGCTTGGTGGGCGAGGTCGCGGCCTACTTCTCTCGCTTCGCCAGTGAGCGTGGTGGTGAGGATCTTGGTGTTGTAGCCGCGCTTCTCGGCTTCGGCTTCCGCGGCTTTGGCGGCGAGGAGGTTGTTGCCGACGATCTCGGCTTGGACTCGGTCGAAGGCCAGGTCTCCGGGGGCGGGGGATTCGAGCTCTTCGCCGCGCTCGCCCCGTTCGAGGTGCACTCGGATGGGAGAGGGGACCTTGCCGCGGAGCTTGTAGCGGTCGAGGACGGCGAGCGCGTCGGCGTAGGTGGTGGGGTCGGGGGAGACGGGGCCGGAGGCGATGACGTCGAGCGGGTCGCCGACCACGTCGGAGAGGACGAGGGCGAGGATGCGGGCCGGGGCGGCGGCGCGGGCGAGGCGGCCGCCCTTGAGACGGTCGAGGTGCTTGCGGACGGCGTTCAGCTCGTCGATGGCGGCGCCGGCTTCGAGCAGGAGCTTGGTGGTCCTCCGGAGGTCGTCGAGGGAGACGCCCTCGGGCGGCAGGGTCATCAGCGCCGAGCCGCCGCCGGAGATGACGCAGAGGAGGAGGTCGTCCTCGGTCAAGGCTTCGGCGAGCGCGAGGATGCGCTCGGCGCCGCGGACGCCTTCTTCGTTCGGTACCGGGTGACCGCCGCCGAAGACTTGGACGCCCGGGGGCGCGCCTTTCTCCTGCCCGGCCGGGACGATCAGCACCCCGCCGGCCAACTGGTTACCCAGGACCCCGGCGGCCCCCCGCGCCATCGCCGCGCCGGCCTTGCCGATCCCGGCGAGGTGGATTGCCCCCTCGACCTCCAGGAGCTCGGGGTGTTTCTCCAGGAACCTGCGGACCAGCCCCTCCGGCTCGACGGCGGCGATGGCCGCGTGGATGCAGGCCAGGGCGTCCTCGCGGAGGCGGTCGGCGGAGGTCATGCGAACCGCCCCCCCGCCCCGGGAGGAGGCAAGGCTCCTCCCCTACAGCCGGTGTTGCAGCGGCCAAGGCGGGTAACGACCGGCCACCCCGGGAGGAGGCAAGGCTCCTCCCCTACACGCGGCGGGTGCGAGGCATGCGGACGAGCTGGTCCTCGGCGTCCTGACCCGGAGAACGAGGAACGTCGATCCCGATGCCGAGCAGACAGGACGCCGCGCCGTCCTTCCTTCTCTCTCCGCGAGTCGGGGCGGGGGAGGCCGGGGCCGGGGGTTCCGAACCGGAAGTCGGCTGGAGCGCCCGCCTGGCCGAGCCCGGGTAGACCTCGCAACCCGAAGTCGAGGGGCTTCGAAGATCGAGAATGGAGGTCGGAGTCGATCCCACCCCGACCAGGGCTCGGCGCTGGACGGGAACCGAGCGTGTCATCCGAGCCACGCCCCCTGGAAGTGCACGCCCGCCGCTTGCGGGCTCGGAAGCCGACGCCCGGGCGGAAGCCCCCGGCCCCGGCCGCGCGGGGGACCCCGTTTCGCCCCCGCACCCCCTCCCTCACCCCCGCGTCCGCTCCCGGTACGCCTCCGACTCGTAAACCTCCGGGTTCACACAGTTCGGCGCCTTCTCCCGCCTCAGGTGCGCGATCGCGTTCTCCGCCGCCATCGTCGCCATCTTCCCGCGCGTGTCCCGCGACGCCGACCCGATGTGCGGCACCAGCACCGCGTTCGGCGCCTCCGCCAACCCCGGCGCCATCGCCGGCTCCTCCTCGAACACGTCGAGTGCCGCGCCGCCGATCCACCCCTCGTTCAAAGCCCGCACCAGCGCCTTCTCGTCCACCACCGGCCCGCGCGACACGTTGATCAGGCACGCCGTCGGCTTCATCGCGCGCATCTCGTCCTCGCCGATCAGGTGATGCGTCTCCTCCGTCAGCGCCGGGTGGAGCGACACGAAATCGCTCCGTTCCAAAAGCTCCGGCAGCTCCGCCCAGGTCGCGATCTCGTCCTCCTCCACGCCCTCCCGGTTGAACGGATCGTAGGCGATCACCTCCATGTCGAACCCGGTCGCCCGCTTCGCCACCGCCTGCCCGATCCGCCCGTAGCCCACGATCCCCAGCACCTTCCGCCGCCCGCTCGCGCCGGGGGAGACGTCGTGGCCCATCAGGAGCGTCGGCCCCCAGAGCTTGTAGCGCCCGCCGACCATGTAGTCGTGCGCCTCCGGGATGCGCCGGGCGACCGCCAAGAGCAGCGCCCAGGTCAGGTCGGCCGTCGTGTCGGTCAGCACGCCCGGCGTGTTCGAGACCGGGATGCCGAGCTCGGTGGCGGTGGCGACGTCGATGTTGTCGAAGCCGACCGCCATCTGCGCCACGCCCAGGAGCTTCGGGTTGGTGCCCAAGACCTCGGCGTCGACCGGCTCGGTGAGCTGGCAGAGGAGCACGTCGCAGCTCCGGACGCCCTCCAGCAGCTCGGCGTGCTCGACGCCGCGCTCTTCGTCTTCCTGGAGCGTGCGGACGGTCGCCTTCGTGCCGGACAGCACATCCATGCCGGCGTCCGGAATCCTGCGGGTGATCGTGATGCGCTTCTCGGTCATCGCAGCTTTCCTCCCTTCGACACGTAGTCCGCGAACCCTTCCCGGTCCCGGCTCGCCGCCTCGATCCGTCGCAGGCCCTCGCGGAGCTGCTCCATGCCGGTCGCGATCGACAGGCGCAGGTAGTGCTGCCCCTCGGCGCCGATGCGGCCGAACGAGTTGCGGTCCATGGTCGCGACGCCGTGGCGGAAGAGCAGGAACATCTGGAGCATGGCGGACGGGCAGGTGGTCCGCTTGCGCTCCTCGGGCAGGCTCTCCCAGGCCTCGATCATGCCCAGGCTCTCGCAGACGCCGGCGACGTTCGGGAAGACGTAGAAGGCGCCCTTCGGTATCTGGCAGGAGATGCCGTCGATCGCGTTCAGCGCGCCGACCACGTAGTCGCGCCGGCCCTGGAAGGCGGCGACCATGTGCTCGACGGTGGCCGGCGTCTGCGGGCTCTCGTAGGCGACCCGCCCGGCCTCCTGGATGAACGGCGGGACACACGAGACGCTGTTGATGTTCAGGTTCTTGAAGAGGGCGGCCTCCTCGACCGTCGGCAGCACCGCCCAGCCGAGGCGCCAGCCGGTCATCGCGAAGCCCTTCGAGTGGCCGGAGGCGATGATGGTCCGGCCGGCCATCCCCTCTTCGCTCGCGATCGAGTGGTGCACCTCGCCGTCGAACAGGATGTGTTCGTAGACCTCGTCGGAGTAGAGGCGCACGTCGCCCTGGCAGCGTTCGCGCACGACCGCGGCGATTCCGGTGAGGTCGTCCTTCGACAGCACGCCGCCGGTCGGGTTCGACGGCGAGTTGAAGAGAATGACCTTGGTCTTGTCGGTGATCAGGGCGGCGAGCTCGTCGGCGGTGAAAGCGAAGCCCCGCTCTTCGGATAGGTGGAGCGGCACGGGCTTCGCACCCACGAAGGTGACCCACGATTCGTAGATCGGGAAGCCGGGCGAGGGGTAGATCACTTCGTCGCCCGGCTCGACGTAGGTGAGCATGGTGTAGCCGATCGGCGGCTTGGCGCCGGGGGTCACGACGACCCGTTCGGGCTCCACGTCGACGCCGCGGGTTTCGCTGACGTGGCGGGCGATCGCCTCGCGGAAGGCGGGCACGCCCTGGGCGTCGGTGTAGTGGGAGTTGCCGGCTTCGATCTGGGCGATCGCTTCGCGGTTGATGTGGGGCGCGCTGTCGAAGTCGGGTTCGCCGAGGTTGAACTTCACGACGTCCATGCCGCGCGCGACGCAGGCGGCGATGTCCGCGCCGAGCTTGAAGGCGTTCTCGGTGCCGAGGGCGGCCATGCGCGAGGCGATGAGGGTCATTCGGGGTGTCCTCCTCCAGAAGCAGTGCTGCGGGGGTTTCCAGCGGGTTCCGGCCGGGGGCGAAGGGCTCGGCCGGGTGCGGTGGGAGCGTAACATGGGGCGATCTACCGGGGCCGAGCGGGGGGATCGCGTCCTACGGCACGGCTCGGCTGGTACGCCTGCCGCGGGGGGCCTCGCCTGGCTTCGCTCGCCCGGGGCGGCAGGCGTGCACTTCCGGCGGGCTTGCCGGCTCGGGCGGCTCAGACACCGTCGGACGCGATCCCCCCGCTCGGCCCCTCCGTTCGGTGGTGGAGGAGAAGGCGCGCGGGCCGACGTCGTGGAGAAGGCGTAGGGCGGCATCGTATGCCGCCGTTCACCCCAACCGCCTCTACGACGAGGCGGCCTCGAGTACGTCGATCACGCCGGCTTGCGTGATCAGCTCGCCGAAGATGTGCGGCTCGGCGCCGGGGCGGTAGAGGAGGTAGAAGGGGATGCCGTAGCGGCCGTGGTCGGCGAGGAAGGCGCCGATCTCGTCGTTGCGGTTGGTCCAGTCGGCCTTCATGGGCACCACGCCCAGCCGCTCGAACGCCTCCGCCATCGGCTCGGTCTCGAGCACCAGCCGCTCGTTGACCTTGCAGGTGAAGCACCAGTCGGCGGTCACGTCGACGAAGACGAGCTGTCCGGAGGCGGCCAGCTCTTCGGCCGCCGCGCGGTCGAAGTCGACCCACTCGATCACCCCCTCGACCGGCTCGCCGGCGCGCAGGCCGGAGGCCGCCCGTGCCTCGTCGGGGCGGGCGGCGCCGTCGAGGGCGAGGGGGGCGAGCGCGGCGACGCCGGCCCCGGCGCCGCGGCGCAGCCAGGGGCCGGCGGTGCGGCGCTCCTGGAGGCGGCTCTGGAGCCAGACGACGAGGGCGATCGCGAGCATCGTGACCTCGATCCATGCCCGCCGCTCCGGGCTCACCTGGCTGCCCAGGACGTAGAGCAGCCAGACCGCGGCCGCGGCCAGGAAGAAGCCCATCACCTTGCGCAGGCCGTCCATCCACGGGCCCGGCTTGGGGAGCAGGCCGGCGGCTCCGGGCGCGGCGGCGAGCACCAGGTAGGGCAGCGCCATGCCGAAGCCGACGGCGGTGAAGATGGCGAAGACCGTGGCGCTCGACTGCGCGAGGGCGAAGGCGATCGCGGTCCCCAGGAAGGGGGCCGAGCAGGGGGTCGCCATCAGCGTGGCGAAGAAGCCGGAGAAGAGATGGCCGGGGACCCCTTCGCGGGCGCCGCCGCCCGCCGCGCGCGCCACGAACTGCGGCAGCGGGATCTCGAACAGCCCCCAGAGGTTGAGGCAGAAGAGCACCACCACCACCAGAAGGAAGGTGACGAAGACCGGGTTCTGGAACTGCACGCCCCAGCCGACCGCGGCGCCCGCCGCCCGGGCGAGGATGGCGTCGAGCCCCTGGCCCCAGACCGAGAGCACGATGCCGCCGGCGGGGGCGAGCGCGCCGCCGCTCACCGCGCCGCGGCCCTGGCCGGCGCTCTTGACCAGCCCGAAGACCTTGAGAGAGAGCACCGGCAGCACGCACGGCATGAGGTTGAGGATCAGCCCGCCCAGGACGCCGAGCACCAGCATCAGGGCGAGCTGCCCGCCCCC
>CAZLLV010000297.1:0-7583 GCA_964560325.1 uncultured Thermoanaerobaculia bacterium
CCCGTCGCCACTGTCGCGCAGCGGATCGTGCGCGCGAAGAAGACCCTGACCGATCGGCAGGTGCCGTTCGAGGTGCCGCGCGGCGGGGAGCTCGCCGAACGCCTCGCCTCGGTGCTGGAGGTGATCTACCTGGTCTTCAACGAGGGCTACGCCGCCACGGCCGGCGACGACTGGATGCGCCCGGCGCTCTGCGACGACGCCCTACGCCTCGGCCGCATCCTGGCGGAGCTCGCGCCCCGTCTCGGCTCGGGCGAGCCCGAGGTCCACGCGCTGGTCGCACTGATGGAGTTCCAGGCGTCGCGCGCCCACGCCCGGACCGGCCCGAACGGCGAGCCGGTGCTGCTCCTCGACCAGGACCGCGGGCGCTGGGACCGGTTGCTGATCCGCCGCGGCCTGGCGGCGCTGGCGCGCGCCGAGGCGCTGGTGGCGGACGGCCAGGGCGCCGTCGGCCCCTACCTCCTCCAGGCCGCCATCGCCGCCTGCCACGCCCGCGCGACGACGGCGGACGACACCGACTGGGTCCGCATCGCCGCTCTCTACCAGGCGCTGATGCAGTTGGCCCCGTCACCGGTGGTCGAGCTCAACCGGGCCGTCGCCGTCTCCATGGCCTTCGGCCCCGCCGCCGGCCTGGAGATCGCCGACGCTCTCGCCGACGAGCCGAAGCTCGCGGGCTACCACCTCCTCCCCGCCGTCCGCGGCGACCTCCTCCGGAAGCTCGGCCGCTACGAAGAAGGCCGCGAGGAGTGCGAACGCGCCGCCGCCCTCACCGACAACGAACGAGAGAAGACCCTCCTCCTAGCCCGCGCGGCTGAGTGCCAGGCGCGAGCTGACCGGTAGAGCGGCGGGAGGAGGCAAGGCTCCTCCCCTACACCCGTACGTTGCGCGGCAGCCATCGTTCCATCCCGCGGGGAGGG
Source organism: uncultured Thermoanaerobaculia bacterium (assembly GCA_964560325.1). GTDB lineage: Bacteria > Acidobacteriota > Thermoanaerobaculia > Multivoradales > DATKCC01 > CAZLLV01. The sequence goes on from CAZLLV010000297.1 coordinate 915, forward strand.
GGAAAGGCCCGGGGCCGGGGGTCCCGAACCGGGTCGCTCGGGGGAGCGCCCGCCTGGGCGAGCGCCTGCGCTCGCCGGATCTACTGGCACCGAACGTGGCTGCGTGCCACGGTCGGTTCAGCCACCACCCCCACCGAATGCGGGCTTCGACCCCGACGCCCGGGCGAGAGCCCCCGGCCCCGGGCCGCGGGGGGGAGGCGACCACTCCTCGCCTACCGCACCCGGTCGAACAGCCGGTGATACGCCGAAGCCAACGTGATGTACACCGTGTCCCGCACCGGCCGATAAAAACTCGGCACCCGGTCGTGGTAGATCGTCCGGATCACCACCTGCCCGATCCGCGCCCGCCGCCGCGCCGCCTTGATCAGCATCTCCGACTCGATCGCGTAGCCGTCCGAGCGCAGGTCCATCCGGCGCAGCAGATCGACCGACAGCACCCGGTAGCCCGACTGACTGTCCTCCAGCACCACCCCCGTCACCCACGACAGTAGCTTCGTACCGATCGTGTTCGTCCAGTAGCGGTGCGGCGGGATCGACGCCCGCGCCGTCAGCCGGCCTCCGACGATCAGCCCGTACTCCCCCTCGTCCCACGCCGCGAGCAGGATCGGCAAGTCGTCCGGATCGTGCTGCCCGTCGCCGTCGAGCAGCGCCACCGCCCCCACTTCCGGATCGACCTCCGGGTCCACCTCCGCCAGCAGGTGGTCGAAGCCCCGGCGCAGCGCGTTCCCCTTGCCCCGGTTCCTCTCGTTCGTCACCACCTCCGCCCCCGCCGCCGCGGCCGCCGCGCCGGTGCCGTCGGTCGAGCCGTCGTCGACCACGATCACCCGCGCCACGTGGCGTAGCGTCCCCTCCACCACCTCGCCGATCGTGACGGCGCACTGGTAGGCGGGGATGACGGCGACGACGTCCGGGCGGGCGTCGGAGGGGCGAGAGTCGGTGACGGTCACGAGTCGAGGTCTCCGAAAAGCGGCCGGTATCTTACCCGCCGGACCGAAACTTTCGAGCCTGCGCCACGTTTCTAGAGCATGCCCGCTCGCCCCGCCCAGCCTTGCGCACCCGCTCGCCGCCTCGCCGCACCCCGTCTCCTCTCGGCCGTCCTGCTCCTCGGCCTCGCCGCCGCGCCGCCCGCCGTGGCCGCCTCCGACGCCGACCTCGCCACCGCCCTCGACACCCTCTTCGCCGAGGCCTACCCCACCGACCGCCCGGGCGCAGCGGTGCGGATCGAGAAGGGCGGCGAGGTGGTGCTCCGCAAGGGGTACGGGCTCGCCGACCTGGAGCTCGGCGTGCCGATCGAGCCCGACATGGTCGTCCGGCTCGGCTCGATCACCAAGCAGTTCACCGCGGCGGCGGTCCTGATGCTCGCCGAGGAGGGGAAGATCGATCTCGACGCGCCGGTCTCGGCCTACCTGCCCGACTACGCGGGACCGGCCGCGGTCGTGACCGTGGGGCAGCTCCTCAACCACTCGGGCGGCCTGCCGAACTACACCGACCGCCCGGAGTACCCGGCGCGCATGCGGGAGGCCCAGACGGTCGAGCAGATGATCGACCGCTTCGAGGCGCTGCCGCTCGAGTTCGAGCCGGGCACGCGCTGGAGCTACTCGAACTCCGGCTATCTCCTGCTCGGGGCGATCGTCGAGGCGGTTTCCGGCACGAGCTACGAGGAGGTCGTCGAGACCCGGATCTTCGGGCCGCTGGGGATGGAGCGCTCGCGCTACGGCCACGAGAACGAGGTCGTGCCGGGCCGGGTCGAGGGGTACCAGGGGCCGCCGGGTGACTACGAGCACGCCGCGTACCTGTCGATGACGCAGCCGTACGCCGCCGGCTCGCTCCTCTCGACGGTCGACGACCTGGCGCGCTGGGACGCCGCGCTCGACGCGGGCGAGATCCTCTCGGACGAGCACCGCGCCCTCCTCGGCCGGCCGGTCGTGCTGACGGACGGCAGCTCGTCCGGCTACTCCTACGGCTTCTCGGTCGGCGACTACGCGGGGCACCGGATGATCCACCACGGCGGCGGCATCAACGGCTTCTCGACCTACATGATCCGCGTGCCGGAGGAGGACGTCTTCATTGCGATCTTCTCGAACGACCCGGCCGCGCAGCCCGGCCCGGGGCCGCTCGCGTTCGAAGCGATGGCGATGGCCCTCGATACGCCGCTCGACGCGCGGCCGGCGGTCGAGCTCACGGCCGCGCAGATGGACGAGCTGGCCGGCGTCTACGCGATCGGCGGCGAGGCGAGCGATGACGTGCGGGTGCTGACCCGCGAAGGAGACCGGCTCTTCTCGCAGCGCTCGGGCGGCCAGAAGTCGGAGATCCGCTTCTCCGCGCCCGACCGCTTCTACTACCCGGACAGCCCGACCCAAGCACGGATCGTGCGGAACGACGCGGGCGAGGTCACCGGCATGTGGATGAGCCCGGCGGTCGGCCCGGAGGAGTGGGCGGTCAAGACCGACCGGCCGATCCCCGAGGAAGACTGACCCCGACCGGAGGGGAGATCAGACGATCCCGAGGTCGCGCGCCTTGAGGGCGGCGGCGGTCCTGTCGGTCACGCCCAGCTTGCCCAGGATGCTGCTGACGTAGTTCTTGACCGTGCCCTCGGCGAGGTAGACCCGCTCGGCGATCTCCCGGTTGCTGGCGCCGCGGGCGAGCTGGCGGAGTACGTCGATCTCCCGCTCGGTCAACGGCTCCAGGAGCTCCTGGCCCCCCCGCCCCGGCCGGCCGGGGTGCCGCTTGAGCTCGGCCAGCACCTTCGACGCGATCGACGGCTGGAGGAAGGTCTCGCCGCGCGCCGCCACCCGGACCGCCTCGGCGAGCTTCTCGGACGACACGTCCTTGAGCAGGTAGCCGGCGGCGCCGGCCCGGAGCGCCTCGAACACCTCGTCGTCGTCGTCGAAGGTGGTGAGCACGATCACCCGCACCTCCGGGTGCCGCTCGGCGATCTTGCGGGTCGCCTCGACGCCCCCCATCCCCGGCATGCGCAGGTCCATGAGCACCACGGCCGGCGCGAGCCGTGCCACCTGTGCGAGCGCCTCGCGGCCGTCCGCCGCCTCCCCCACCACGCGCACGCCTTCGTGGGCCGAGAGAAGCGTCACCACCCCCTCGCGAAAGAGCGCCTGGTCGTCGACCACCAAGACCGCGATCGGCTCTGCGCCAGTCATTCCGGCACCTCCACCGAGAGCGTGAAACCGTCGCCGGGCGCCGAGTCGACCGCCATCCGGCCGCCGACGAGCTGCACCCGCTCCCGCAGGCCGAGGAGGCCGAAGCCGGGGCCGGCCGGGCCGTCGTCCTCCAACGCCCTGCCGTCGCCGTCGTCGCGGACCGAGAGCCGCACCCGCGCGCCGTCGCGGTAGTCGAGATCGACCTCGATCCGCCGCGCCCGCGCGTGCCGGCGGGCGTTGGTCAGCCCCTCCTGCGCCGCCCGGTAGAGCGTGAGCGCCGCCGCGTCGGAGAGCTCCCGCGGCTCGCCCGCCACCCGGAGCTCCGCGACCGGCTCCTCCGCCCCCGCCACCAGCTCCCCCACCGCCTCCGGCAGGCTCCGGCCGTCGAGCGGCGAGGCGCGGAGCGAGCCGACCGAGCGGCGCACCTCGGCGAGCCCCTCGCGGGTCAGCTCCTTCGCCCGGACGATCCGCCGGCGCGCGTCCTCCGGGTCGCGGCCCAAGACCAGCTCCGCCGCTTCGAGCTGGACGGAGACGACGGTCAGGTGGTGCCCGACGCTGTCGTGGATCTCGCGCGCCATCCGGTTGCGCTCCCGGCTCGCCGCGAGCTCGGCCGCCTGCACCGAGTAGGCGGCCAGCCGCTGGTGCGCCGCTTCGAGCTCCTCGCGCAGGGCGTCGCTCCGGTTGCGGGCCAGCACCTCCATCCGGGAGACGTTGGCGAAGAGCGCCACGAACGCCACCGCCAGGGCGACGCCCAGCGACACCTCGAGGATCAGGCCGGGACCGCCGATGTAGATGGCGTGAACGGTGACCAGGGCGACGACCGAGAGGCAGGTGAGCACGACCCCGGGGGGCTCGAACAGGAAGACCGCGTGCCCGACCAGGGGCATGAGGACGAACCAGGTCATGCCGAAGGTCCCCTGGACCGCCGGGATGGTGAACATCGCCCCCGCCAGGGCGAGCTGGAGCGCGATGTAGCCGGCGGGCGCCCAGCGGCCGCCGCAGCGCTCCACCGCGTCCCCGACGAAGACGTAGACCGCCAGGTAGATCGCCCCCAGGGCCAGGAGCGCCAGCCGCGCCGGGGCGTACCAGGGGCCGTCCAGGTTCGGCAGGGTCACCAGCACCCCGGCGGCCACGATGGCGATCAGGCTCCAGCGCCCGGCCCGCTCCACGCGCTCGAAACCGGGCGACGGGCTCTCCAGGGCCTTCTCCAGGTACTCCGGCATACCCCTATCCTACGGCCGCCGACCCGCTCCGCGTCACGTGCCGAAGGTCACGAGCCCGCCGTGCGGAGCGTCACGAGCCGGTCCCCGGGAGCCCCTTCGGGAGGTCCGGCCGCGGGTTGTCTCGACGGAGACCTTGTGACATCCTTCACAGGTCCGCGGGCACCCGCCGGGACACCAAGAACCGTACCGAACCGAGACCGACGCCCCGGGCCGGCGACCGCACGCCGCCGGCCCTCGGAGGTCATACCGCCTTGCCCGAAACCTACTTCCCCGTCCTGCTCGCCCTGGGAGTGGCCCTGCTGATCGGCCTGGGGATGGTGGGGCTGTCCTACTTGGCCGGCAGGAAGCACATGGGCCGCACCGAGCTGACGCCCTACGAGTCGGGCATGCCGATGCTCGACCGCTCCCACAAGCGGATCTCGATCATCTTCTTCCTGATCGCGATCGACTTCATCGTCTTCGATCTCGAAGCGGTCTTCCTCTACCCGTGGGCGCTCGTCGTTCGAACCGGCGGCTGGCCGCTGTTCGGCGCCGTGATGGTCTTCGTGGCGCTCATCCTGGTCGGCTACGCCTACGTCTGGAAGAAGGGCGGGCTCGACCTGGCGGCGGCCCGGCCCGAGGCCCGGCGGAAGGCATCGTTCGAAAGGAGCCGGCCGTGAGCGACGCCCTCACCCCGCGGCCCCCCGAGGAGGAGCGGATCGACCCGACGCGGCAGGAGCCGACGCCCGAGGTGGCGCGGGGGGACGGCCTCCCGCCCGAGGTCAAGGCGAAGCTCGATCAGATCCGGAAGCGCTACCCCGACCGCAAGGCCGCCCTCATCCCGGCCCTCCACCTCGCCCAGGGCGCCTGGGGCGGCTGGCTGCCCGACGAGGCGGTCGCGGCGGTCGCGGCGGAGCTCGACCTGCCGCCGGCCGAGGTCTGGGGCGTGGTCTCGTTCTACGACCTCTTCCACACCCACCCGGTCGGGCGCCATCGCCTGCGGGTCTGCACCAACCTCCCCTGCCAGCTCCGGGGCGCCCAGGAGGTCATGGAGCTCCTCCGCGACGAGCTCGGCGTGGGCGAGGATCAGGTGACGCCGGACGGCCTCTGCTCCTACGTCCACTTCGAGTGCCTCGGCTCGTGCGACACCGCCCCGATGATGATGATCGACGACCGGTACGAGGAGAACCTCACCCCCGAGCGGGTGCGGGAGATCGTGCGCCAGATGCGTGGATTGCGCGAGGAGGCCGGCTGATGGCCGCCGCCGAGCCGCTCCTGACCCGCAACGTCGACCGCCCCGAGGCGCGGACGGTGAAGGGCTACCGCGACCGCGGCGGCTACGAGGGGCTGAAGAAGGCCCTCTCGATGGGGCCCGACGCGGTGATCGAGGAGGTCAAGGCGTCCGGCCTGCGCGGCCGCGGCGGCGCGGGCTTCCCGTGCGGCATGAAGTGGGGGTTCATCCCGAAGCAGTCGGAGAAGCCGAAGTACATCGTCTGCAACGCCGACGAGTCGGAGCCCGGCACCTTCAAGGACCGGCTCCTGATGGAGCACGACCCGCACCTCCTGATCGAAGGCTGTGCGATCGCCGGCTACGCGGTCGGCTCGAACACGACCTACATCTACATCCGCGGCGAGTACACCTTCGCCGCCGACGTGCTCGAAGAGGCGATCCGGGACGCCTACGCCGAGGGCATCCTGGGCGAGAAGGCGATGGGCTCGGACTTCCGGCACGACGTCTTCGTCCACCGGGGCGCCGGGGCCTACATCTGCGGCGAGGAGACCGGCCTGCTCGAATCGCTCGAGGGCAAGCGGGGCCAGCCGCGCGTCAAGCCGCCCTTCCCGGCGGTGGTCGGCGCCTTCGGCTGCCCGACGGTGATCAACAACGTCGAGACGCTCTGCTGCGTGACGCACATCGTGCAGCGCGGAGCCGACTGGTTCAAGGCGATCGGCACCGACGAGCGCAACACCGGCCCGAAGCTCTACGCGGTCTCCGGGCACGTCGAGCGCCCCGGAACCTACGAGCATCCGATCGGCATCACCTTTCGCGAGCTTCTCGACTCGTGCGGCGGCATGTACAAAGGACGTGCGCTCAAGGCCTGGATCCCGGGCGGCGCTTCGGCGGCGATGCTGACGGCGGCCGACGTCGACCTCAAGCTCGACTTCGACACCCTCGCCAAGGCCGGCTCGATGCTCGGCTCGGCGGCGGTGATCGTGATGGACGAGACGACCTGCGTCGTGCGCGCGACTCTGCGCCTCGCCGAATTCTTCGCCCACGAATCGTGCGGCCAGTGCACGCCCTGCCGCGAGGGTAC
>CAZLLV010000298.1:0-7973 GCA_964560325.1 uncultured Thermoanaerobaculia bacterium
CGTTGGCGCAGCGCCTCGCGGGGGAGGCGGACCGCGTGTTCGCCGGCGACGCCGCCGACCGCGACATCCTGTTCGAGGCGGGCCTGAAGGAGGCGCCGTCGGTGATCCTCACCACCAACGACGACGCCACCAACATCTATCTCGCCGTCTACTGCCGGCGCCTCCACCCGGAGGTGCGCATCCTCAGCCGCATCACCCACGAGCGCAACGTCGAGGCGATTCATCGTGCCGGGGCCGACTTCGCCCTCTCCTACGCCCACCTCGGCGTCGAGACCGTCTTCTCCCTGCTGCGCGGGCGCGAGCTGGTGCTCCTCGGCGAGGGCGTGGAGTTCTTCGCCCTCGACGTCCCGCCCTCGCTGGGCGGACGCACCTTGGCAGCGAGCGAGGTGGGCAAGCGCACCGGTCTCAACGTCATCGCGGTGGAGACGGAGGGGAACCTGGTGACCAACCCGCCGCCGGACCTGCCGCTCCCCGCCTCCGGAAAGCTCCTGGCCATCGGCACGGCCGCGCAACGCGCGGAGTTCGCGGCGGCGTTCTGAACCGCGGGCGCCGCCTCGGCGAGCGGCCGCCCGGCGGCGAGCACCGGCTGCCCGCGGTGGGGGTCGCGGGCGTCCGTCGTCGCCTCGCCTGGCACGGTGTCTACGGCTCGTCCGCGCTCGGCCCGTAGACCTGCGGCACCGTCGAGCCCATCGGCCGCAGATACGTGGTGATCTGGCCGCGGTGATGGACGATGTCGAAGAGGAAGCTCCACGCCATCGGAGCCGCCGGCCGCTCGCTGCCGAAGAACTCGAGCTCGCCCTCCCAGCGTGCGGCGGGGAGGTCCTTCCAGCGCTGCGGCATCGACGCGCTCTGCCGCTCGTAGGCGTCGAGCACCTCCTGCATGGTGGCCGGCATCGGCGGCGGCGCCCACTCCGCCTTGCCGGTCTCCAGCGCCTCGATGATCATCGTCTCCTCGCAGACGATCTGCCAGGCGATCTCCTGCGCGGTGCGCGACTTGGGATCGGGCCGGTAGTCGGACCCATCCGGGATCCGCGCCAACACCTTGCGGGTGGTCTGCGTCTCGTCCGTCCAGAAGCGGGTGAAGAGCTCCTTCTCGTCCATGCGGCCTCCTGAGGCATCGAAGGTGGGTCCCCGAGGCGACGCGCCTCTACGGGGCGGTGAAGGCGCTCTCCAGCGTATTCGAGCTGTTGCCGCCACGGTCGACGACGAAGATGGAGAAGCGCACCTCGTCGCCGGGAGCGGGCAAGGTGACGGCGTGCTGCAGGCTCACCACACCGGAAACCAGGCCGGTCCCGGAAAGCACGGTCGTCGCCGTTCCTGCACCCTCGACGCGGAACGCGAGGCGATCGACGTCCGCGTCGGGGTCCGCGTAGGCGAACTGGATGCCGACCGTTCCGACGTCGCCCGAGATGCGCTGCGCGCCCTGGACCTGGAGCTGGGAAATCATCGGCGCGCTTCCGCTCTCGGTCGGGCTGTCACTGTTGCAGCCGCCGGCGCCGAGCAGCGCGACGGCCATCATCGCCGTGCCCGCGATCTGCCGGAACTTGCTCATACGGACTCCTTTCGGCATGGGTGCCCCCGCTCGGACTGTACCAAAGAGGCCCCTACGTCGCGTCGATCCGGCGCCGGCGGCGGATCGCCTGGATCGTCTCGTCGAGCTTCTGCAGGAAGCGGGAGCGGTCCTGTTTCGTGATCGGCGGCGGGCCGCCGGTGATCTCTCCGGCGCCGCGGAGCTCGGCCAGGAGGTCCCGGGTGGCGACGGCGGCGCCGATGTTCTCCTCCGTGAAGGGTCTGCCGCTGGTGCCCAGGACACGGGCTCCGCGTTCCAGGCAGCGGCTGGCGAGAGGCACGTCGGCCGTCACCACGACGTCGTCCGGCCGCACCCGCGCCACGATCCGATCGTCGGCCTCGTCGAGGCCGGCGTCGACCACCTCGAGCGTGATCCGCGGGTCGTCCGGAGTGCGCATCCAGGAGTTCGCCACCAGCGTCACCCGCACGCCGTGGCGGCTCGCGACCCGGTAGATCTCCGGCTTCACCGGACAGGCGTCGGCGTCGACCAGGATGTGAGGAGAGGAGGCCGGTGCGGCGGGATCGTCCATGCGGCGACGATACCCGAGGCCGGGCGCGAGGCGGTGAGCTGCCAAAGTCACCGCATGGCGGTGGCTTGGTTGCGCAACAGAATGCTAAGCTGGAGGCATGCCGGTGGCAACACAAGACAGCCAGGGATCGGAACGAGGCTCCTGGCGCAGGAAGAAAGGGAGTCGACATGAACCTCACGCACGCGAGAATCGTGGCCAGCGTCGGACTCGCCGCCCTGGTTTCGATGGCGTACGCCGCCCCGGCAGGGGCGCAGGCGGTGGCGCCGCCACTGGGTACGGCGGGTAGCTACACGGTCCTGGGTACGAACGGCATCCCGACTGCCGGGACGGTGACCTGTACCACTTCCACCATCGACGGAGACGTCGGCTCCACCGGAAACTCGATCACCGACACCGGGCCGTGCACGATCACGGGGGACGTCGACGCGCCGGTCTCCGCGGCGGTCGTCAGTGACTTCGACGACGCCTACGACGCGGTCCCGATCCTCAACCCGGTTTGCGACGGGGTCGTGCCGACCATGACCACCACGCTCCCGCCCGGTGTCTACTGCTCCGCCGCGGGGACCACGATCGGCGCCGGCGTCACGATCACGCTCGACGGAGACGCCGACGACGTCTGGGTCTTCAGGATCGGGACCGGCGGGGGGGGCGCCCTCACCGGCACCGGCCCCAACTTGCAGGAGGTCATGGACGGCACCGCGCAGGCGGGCAACGTGTACTGGTGGCCCGCCGAGGCTGCGACGATGACGGATGCGGTGTTCGCAGGAACCGTCCTCGCGGGGACCGCCGCCACGATGACCGACACGAGCTGGGAAGGGCGAGCCTTGGCGACGACCGACGTGGCACTGACGGACTCGATCATCACCGGGTGCGCGGCGGCGCAGTCCGTGCTCGAGATTCCGACCCTCGGGCCGGGCGCCATGGCGAGCCTCGTCGTCCTGCTCGCCGGGATGGGGCTGCTCGTCCTGCGCAGGCTCTCCGCCTAGGCCTCGCCGTGGTCGCGGCGATCCGCGGCGCTGTCGGCAAGGCGCTCGCCGGCGTCTCCCGGCGGCGGTAGCGCACCGCCGCCGCGCGGCGCCTCACCCGGCCGGCCGCCGGGGTTGTCCGGCACCGCCGGCAGCCAGTCGCTGAACGTCTCGCCGTAGATGTGCCAGATGCTGACGAAGAGCGCTGCGATGATGGGCCCGACGATGAACCCGACGGCCCCGAAGACGAAGATCCCTCCGAGGGTGCTCAGCAGGATGAGAAGGTCCGACATGCGCGCGTCGCGGCCGACGAGGCGGGGGCGCAGGAAGTTGTCGACCGTGCTCACCACCAGGGTGCACCACACCAACAGCCCGACGCCGGCGGCGACCTTGCCGACGAGGAACAGGTAGGCAACGGCGGGAATCCAGACGAACGCCGCGCCGATCGCCGGGATCACCGAGAGCACGACCATCACCGTGCCCCAGAACGCCGGCCCGGGAACCCCGGCGACCCAGAAGGCGAGACCCGCCAATCCACCCTGGATGGCGCCGATGAAGAGCGAGCCCTTGAGCGTGGCCCGCGTCACCGAGACGAAGCGCTCGAGAAGGGCTTCCTCCTCCGCCGGGTCGAGCGGGATGTAGTAGAGGATCTTGCGCAGGATGTCGGGGCCGTCGAGCAGGAAGAAGAACATCGCGTAGAGGAGGATGAAGAGCTGCAGGAAGAAGCTCAGCGTCCCCCTGGTCGCGGCGGCGACCTGGCCCATGAGCGCGGTGCCGGTGCGGCCTGCCACCTCGCGAAACTGCTCGGCCAGGTCTCCCGACTCCGGGAGGAGCCGGCCCGCGAAGGGGACTCGCTCGACCAGGCTGCGCAGGTCGTCGAGGCGCCCCGCTTGCTGCTGGAACCAGTCGCCCGCCCCCTGGCTCACCTGCACGGCTTCCGACGCCACGATGGTGAGAAAGCCGGCGAGCGGGAGCGCGACCCCCAAGAGCAGCACCAGGATGGTCGCCACGGCGGCCAGCGCCCGGCGGCCCCGCGCCCGCCGGAGCATCCAGCGGTAGAGCGGGTACGCGAGGCCGGCGAAGACGGCGGCGAGCAGGACCGCCAGCAGGAACCGGCGGACCACCATCAGGAAGAGCAGGGAGATGCCGGCGACGAGGAGGAGCAGGAACGCCTGCCGGAAGCGAAGGGCGCCGCGGGAGGGATCGCGATACGGTGCCTCTCTCATGAGGTGGAGCCTAACTTAACTCGGATTCCACGGCTGCCTTCGGTTTCCGGGGCCGGCTCGGTTCCATGGCGGCATCTCCCGGCTTCGTGACAGCATTCCGGGATGGAACCCTCGGCGAACGTGCCGGCACCGACGGATCGTCCCGCGGAGCACACCCGGTGAGCAGCCTTCCTTCGACGCTCCGGGACAGGAACGCCGCCCTCGTGATCGCCCATCCGGGCCATGAGCTTCGGGTGCACCACTGGCTCGAGCTCGCGAAGCCGACGGTCTGGGTCCTCACCAACGGCTCCGGCCACGGCGATCGGGGGCGGGTGGCGTCGAGCGCTTCCGTGGTGACGCGCGCCGGGGGCGAGCCCGGGGCGGTCTTCGGCGCTTTCACCGATCGCGAGGCCTACCGCCTCCTGCTCCAGGGCGAGACCGGGCCGTGGATCGAGGTCGTCGAGAGCCTGGCCCGGACGCTGCTCGACGAGCGTATCGACTACGTCCTGGCCGACGCGGTGGAGGGATTCAATCCCATCCACGACCTCTGTCGCGTGGTCGCCGACGGCGCGGTCGCGATCGCCGAGCGGAACGGCGCGACGATCGCCCGGTACGGCTTCACCCTGGAGGCCCCACCCGACGCGGTCCTCCCCGGGCTCCTGCGGGAAGCCGTGGTGATCGAGCTCGACGACGAGGCGGTGGAGCGCAAGATCGCCGCGGCCCGCGGGTACCCCGAGATGGCCGCCGAGGTCGAGCGCGCCCTCGCCGCCTACGGCACGGCGGCGTTCCGCCGCGAGCACCTGCGGCAGACGGACCCCGCGGCGAAGCCGGACGGCTTCTTCGAGGCCGCGCCCTACTACGAGGAGCATGGCGAGCGGCAGGTCGAGCTCGGCTTCTATGACCGGGTGCTCCGCTTCCGCGAGCACTTTCTGCCGGTCGCGGAGGCGGTGGCGCGCCACGCGACGAAGGCGGCCGCTCCCGCCTGACCCACCGGGTCGCCATCGATCGCAGGGAGTCTCGATCCGCTCGTGCGCATCCTGATCACCAACAACACGCTGGCGCATCGCGCCGGCTCCGAGCTCTGGGTGCGGGACGTCGCCCTCCGCCTCCTGGAGCGCGGCCACTCTCCCGTCGCCTACAGCCGCGACCTCGGCGAGGTGGGCGCCGAGCTGCGCCGGCAGACGGTGGCGGTCGTCGACGACCTCGATCAGCTGGGGGCGCCTCCGGATGTCATCCACGGCCATCACCACCTCGAGACGATGACGGCGGCGCTGCGGTTTCCCGACGTACCGGTGGTGGCCGTCTGTCACGGTTGGCTGCCGCCGCAGGAAGCGCCGGTGCGGTTCCCGTCGATCCGCAGGTACCTCGCGGTGGACGCGCCGACCCGCGACCGGCTCGTGCTGGAGTGCGGCATCGAGCCGAGCCGGGTCGAGGTCTTCCCCAACTTCGTCGACCTGCGCCGGTTCCCTCCGCGGGGCCCGCTCCCCGAGCGACCGCGCCGGGCTCTCGTCCTCAGCAACCAGGCGGAGGAAGGCGGGTATCTCGCAGTGATCCGCGACGTCTGCCGGGAGGCCGGGATCGAGGTCGACGCCTACGGCCTGCGACTCGGGCGTCCGCTCGCGGCCCCCGAGGCGGTGATCGGGGAGTACGACCTGGTGTTCGCCAAGGCGCGCACCGCCCTCGAGGCGGCGGCGGTCGGGGCGGCGGTGATCGTCTGTGACGAGGTGGGCCTGGGACCGATGGTGGATCGCCAGGGATTGCCCCGGTTGCGGGAGCTGAACTTCGGGATCCGCGCCATGCGCCGCGAGGCCACCGAGGAGAACCTGGCCCGCGAGCTGTCGCGCTACGATCCCGCCGAGGCGGCGGAAGTGTCGCGACGCCTGCGCGTCGAGGCGGACCTGGAACCGGCGGTCGACCGGCTGCTGGCGCTGTACGCCGAGGTGGCGGAGGAGCAGGCACGCCTGGGGAGGCCCACCGCCGGCGAGGTCGGCCGGGCGGCCTCCGCCTACCTGCGCCACGGACCGCTGCGGGGCGGCGACGTCGAGCAGGATCGGGTGGCGCTCGCGCTAGCCCGGGACGAGACGGCGCGGTTGCGGGGGGAGCTGAGCTCCGAGCGTACGGCGGCGCGCCGGCTACGGGACGAGCTCGCGCGAGCCGCCTCCGACGTCGACGAGGTCCGGGCCGCGGAGGCCCGCGCCGCCACCGCGGCGGCGAGCTCGGGGGAAGAGCTGGACGCCGCGCGACGGGCGCTCCAACGTGCCGAGAAGGAGCACGCCGCGGCCCAGGCCGCGAGCGCGGCCGAGCTGGCCTGGATCACCGGCACCCTCACCTGGCGCCTGCGCAACCGCCTCCTGGACCGGCGCTGGGTCGCTCGCCTCTACCGTCGCCTGCGAGGGTGGGACGGCGAGGGCGGAGGCGGCGGCGCCGGCTGACCCTGCGTCGGATGAGCCAGCCGGTAGCCGTACGCGGCGAGCAGCTCGCCGGCGATCGCCTCGAAGCGTCGCACCTCCTCCTCGTCCATCTCGCGCTCCCACACCCCGACCCGGGTGTGGACGGGCGGCTGCAGGGTCAGGGCCTGCTGCCGGAGGCGCTCCTCATGGGACACCAGCAGCGTGTCGTCGGTACGTCGCCGCGTCCGGTGCTCCTCCAGCCGCTCGGCCGTCCGCTCCGGGTACCGCAGCATCTCGTCCCGGTACTCGAGCTCGAGGAAGGCGCAGATCCGGCCGAGGGCGGGTTCCGGGCGCGCGACCAGGTCTTCGTAGCGCACCTCCAGGAAGTGCCGGACGGCGGCGCCGGCGTCGCGCGCCGCGGCGACGTTGTCCCGCCAGTAGCGAGCCAGGGTGTCGACGTCGGAAGCAGGAGAGAACCACGTTCGGCGTAGAGACAGGCTCGCATCCCTGCCGTCACGCACCAGGTGGACGAAGCGTGCTTCCGGCAGCAGCTCCTCGAGGACGGCCATCTGCCGGCAGTGGAGCGGAGTCTTGTCGCCCCACCGGGTCTTGCCGAACCGCTCGGCGTACATCCGGTAGAAGAGCCGCACTCCGTCGGCCACCGTGAAGGGATCGAGGGCCTCCAGCCGCCTCCGGTACTCCTCGGCGGGGATCCCGAAGTCGCTCCACGCGGGAGCGGTCTGCGGGAAGGAGACGACGGCGGCGAACAGCGTCTCGCGCACCTCCTCCCCGCTGCCCTCGAGACCGCGTGCGAGGGAAAGGAAGCCGGTCTCGGGAGGGATGGCGAGCTCGGGGTGGGAATCGAGCATGAAACGGAGGAGCGTCGTCCCCGATCGCGGCGAGCCGACGATAAACGGCATCGGCGGCCGCCCGCTGCCGCGGGGACGCAGGCGCGACCAGGCCCGATCGAGAAGGCGTCTCATCGGAACCGATTCCCTGAGCTTGGAGGCTGTTGCTCGTCACGCCGGCGTCGAGCCGGGCGCGGTCGGCGCGATCCCCTCGCGGACCTCGTCCTCGAGGGCGAGGGCGATGACTTCCTGCAGGGTCCGCATCGTCTCGTCCAGCGTGTCACCCTACGTCACGCGACGGCTCTATCCGCGGAGCTCCCGACAGCGGACCTGAAGCGAGCTCACCGAATCGTCGCCGACGCGGCTCTGGCGCAGGTCCGCGATGCTGCTCGTCACCTCGGTGTAGTCGCCGGTGAAGTTGGGGTCCCGGAAGAGGCGTGCGGTGCACCCGCGATCGACGCTGACG
>CAZLLV010000299.1:0-5775 GCA_964560325.1 uncultured Thermoanaerobaculia bacterium
CTCCCGCATGACCTTGAAGTAGTCGCGCTCCGGATCCTCGAACGAGAACAGGTCCGGATAGGGGAAGCTGGTGTCGACGACCGTCAGCAAGGTGACCGACGCTTCGCTCGCCCGGGCCACCGCGAGGGCGTGGCGCAGCGCGGGCTCGGAGACGCGGGTGAAGTCGAGCGGGACGAGGATCTTCCGGTAGGGGTGGGTAGCGGTCATGGCGGACGCGATGCTAACAGTCCGCGAGAGAGGTCCGCCCGGCCGCCGTGATAAGATTCGCGGCCGGCGGCCGGGTACGCTCGGCCGAATCCCGTCCCCCACCTTTCGATCGCGCAACCCCTGGGTCCGCCGTCCCGGTACGAGCCGCCGAAGACCGTCACGAGGAGAACCCCATGAGCCGTTTCCCCGGCGTCGACTTCATCGACTTCGACTCCCTGCTCACCGAAGAGGAGCGTATGGCGCGCGAGAGCGTGCGCTCGTTCGTCGACGAGAAGGTGATGCCGATCATCGAAGAGTGCCACCAGGACGCGCGCTTCCCGATGGAGATCGTGCCCGAGATGGCGGAGCTCGGCCTGTTCGGGGCCAACCTCGACGCGTACGGGCTGCCGGGGCTGAACAACGTCGCGTACGGCCTGATCATGCATGAGCTCGAGCGCGGCGACTCGGGACTTCGGAGCTTCGTCTCGGTGCAGAGCGCGCTGGTGATCTACCCGATCTACACCTTCGGCTCGCAGGAGCAGCGCGACCGCGGGGGGCCTAAGCGCGCCTCGGCCGCGGCGATCGGCTGCTTCGGCCTGACCGAGCCCGGCTTCGGCTCGAACCCCGGCGGCATGCAGACGACCGCGCGCAAGGACGGCGACTCCTGGGTTCTGAACGGCTCGAAGCAGTGGATCACCAACGGCTCGCTCGCCGACGTGGCGGTGGTCTGGGCGCAGACCGACGACGGCGTGCGCGGCTTCCTGGTCGAGAAGGACACCCCCGGCTACACCACGTCGGACCAGCACGGCAAGCTCTCGCTGCGCGCCTCGGTGACGTCGGAGCTCGGCTTCTCCGACTGCCGGGTGCCGGCGGACGCGATCCTGCCGAAGACGACCGGCCTCAAGAACGCGCTCATGTGCCTGAACCAGGCGCGCTACGGCATCGCCTGGGGCGGCCTGGGCGCCGCCATGGACTGCTACGTCACCGCGCTCGACTACGCCAAGGAGCGCATTCAGTTCTCCGGCCAGCCGATCGCCAGCCACCAGCTCGTGCAGGAGAAGCTGGTCTGGATGGTCTCGGAGATCACCAAGGGCCAGCTCCTGGCGCTCCAGCTCGGACGCCTCAAGGACCAGGGCAAGCTGAAGCACCAGATGGTCTCGATGGCGAAGCGCAACAACGTCTGGGTGGCCCGCGAGTCGGCCAAGCTCGCGCGCGAGGTGCTGGGCGCCAACGGCATCGTGGACGACTACCCCGTCATGCGCCACATGATGAACATCGAATCGGTCTACACCTACGAGGGCACGCACGACATCCACGGCCTGGTGATCGGCGAGTCGATCACCGGCATCCCGGCCTTCAACGCGCCCGAGCGGGCACCCGCGAAGAAGCCGGCGAAGCCCGCCGAAGCGGCCCTGGCCCAGTGAAACCCAGACGAACGGTGGAGCGCCCGACATGACCCTCTCCCTCGACCGCGCCTTCGAGCAGGACTTCATCCGCGTCACCGAGCGGGCGGCGGTGGCCGCCGCCCAGACCATGGGCCGGGGCGACCGGACGGGCTCCGACTACGTCGCCGTCGAGGCGATGCGCGCCGAGCTCGACACGCTCGACATCGCCGGCCGGGTGGTGATCGGCGAGGGCGAGCGGGACGAGGCGCCGATGCTCTACATCGGCGAGGAGGTCGGGCGCCTCAAGGGCCGGCCCGAGGAGGCGACCGAAGAGGTGGGCGCCGCGGCGGTCGACATCGCCGTCGACCCGCTCGAGGGAACCAACCTGTGCGCCACCGGGGCGCCCGGTGCGATCGCGGTGCTCGCCGCCGCCGAACGGGGCGGCCTGCTGCACGCGCCCGACACCTACATGGACAAGGTGGTGGTCGGCCCCACCGCCCGTGGCCGGATCGACCTCGACGCCCCGGCCGCCGAGAACCTCCGCAACATCGCCGACGCCTTCGGCCGCGACGTCGCCGAGCTGACCGTGGTGCTGCTCGATCGCGAGCGCCACGCCGAGCTGATTCAGGACATCCGCAACGCCGGCGCGCGGATTCAGCTCATCGGCGACGGCGACCTCTCGGCGGCGATCTCGGCCGCCATCCGGGGCACCGGGGTGCACGCCGTCTTCGGCATCGGCGGCGCGCCGGAGGGCGTGCTGACGGCGGCCGCGATGCGCTGCCTGGGCGGCGAGATCCAGGCCCGCCTGGTGGCGAGCGACGAGGGCCAGCGCCAGCGGCTGGAGAAGCTGGGGTACACCGATCTGACCAAGATCTACCACACGGAGGACCTGGCACCGGGCGAGCAGATCCTGTTCAGCGCCACCGGCGTGACCGACGGCGAGCTGCTCAAGGGAGTGCGGTTCTTCGCCGGCGGTCGGCGCACCTCGACCCTCTTCATGTCCTCGCCGCGCAACATCATCCGCTTCGTGGACACGATTCACCGCGAGGACGGGCCGGTTCCGGTCCGGTTTGTCTAGGTCTCTACAGGATCGCCCCTCCAACCCCTTCCCTTCCTCCCGAACCTCTTTCGTCGCCATTTCGTTCCTCTTCACCTCTCGTCCTGCCGAGCGAGAGCGAGGGGTCCTGGTGGGTGACTCGATCGGCCGCGCTGCTTCCGCGACCCTTTCGCGGTAACCTTCGCTCCGCATGATCAAACCCGACCGCTGGATCCGCCGCTGGGCCGAGGAGGGCGGGGTCGACCCGTTCGAGCCCTCGCAGGTCAACGCCGCCTCCTACGACGTGCGGGTCTCGGACGACTGGATCTGCCCCACGCGCGATCCGGAGGCGTTCACCTCGCCCCACGTCAAGCTCTTCCCCGGGGAGGTGGTCCTCGCGTCGACCATCGAGCACGTCCGCATCCCACGCATGGTGGCGTGCGACCTGAAGCTCAAGTCGACCCTCGGCCGCCTCTGGATCAACCACTCGCTGGCCGGCTGGTGCGACCCCGGTTTCGAGGGCAACATCACCCTCGAGCTCCAGAACCTCGGGCCGGAGCCGTTCGTGCTCGAAGCGGGGCGCCGGATCGCGCAGCTCATCTTCATCCGCATGGAAGAGGAGCCGGAGGTGGCCTACGGCGAGCCCGGATCGGGGAGCCACTACCAGGGGCAGCGCGGCACCACCGTGGCGCGCACCGACGACTGACCGGACGTCGATGGGGATCACCGGCAACCTCGAGACCATGGAGCTCTCCGAGCTCCTGCAATGGGTCTCGCACGGGAACAAGACCGGTACCCTGCTGATCGACAACGGCGAGGTCAAGAAGCGGATCTTCTTCCAGGACGGCCGCATCATCTCGTCGGCCTCGACCGATCCGCGCGAGCACCTCGGCCACTTCCTGGTCAGCCACGGGTTCATCAGCGAGGACGAGCTGTCGAAGGCCGTCTCGATGCAGGAGAAGTCGAAGATGCTCCTCGGCAAGATCCTGACCACGATCGGGGCGATCTCCGAGGAGGATCTGCACCGGCTGCTACGCCTGAAAGCCGAGGAGTCGGTCTACGAGCTGTTCTCCTGGACCGAAGGGGAGTTCCGGTTCCTCGACGGCGAGCTGCCCGAGCGCACGATGGTGCCGATGAACCTCGACGCCACCTCGATCGTGCTCGAAGGCGTCCAGCGGCTCGACGAGTGGAAGCGGATCCGGGAGCTCGTGCCGTCGGCGCAGGCGATCCCGGTGGCGGTGACCGATCTGCTGGCGGACGAGAAGCTCTCCGCTGCCGAGAGGAACGTCCTCGAGCAGGTCAACGACGACCGCACCGTCGAAGAGATCCAGATCGAGACGCACTCCTCGGAGTACCTGGTCTCCAAGGTGCTCTTCGACCAGGCGAGGAAGGGGCGGCTCAAGATCGTCCGCCCACGCTGGGGGGTGCCAGCCACCTCGGGCGACGACGGCCATACGCGCACCGGCACCGGCGTCTCGCCCCCTCCGCCGGGCGGCGGTCCGAAGCCGGTCGGAGCACTGGAGCTGGTGGCACAGGCGAAGCAGCACCTGGCGGCGAAGAGCTTCGGGCAGGCGCTGCGGCACCTGCGCGCCGCGAGCAGCCTGGAGCCCGACTCGAAGGCGGTCCAGCAGGCCCTCCAGCGCGGCGAGGAGATCGTCGCCAAGCACGTCGAGAAGGCCGGAGTGAAGCTCGAAGCGGTCCCCAAGCTCACCCGCACGATGGAGGAGCTGACCCAGCTTCAGCTCTCCCCCCAAGAAGGCTTCATCCTCACCCGTGTCAACAGCACCTACGACATCCGCTCGATCGTCAAGATTAGTCCCATGCCCCAGATCGACGCGTTACTGGTGTTCTGGCGGCTGCTGGAGGCTGGGCACATCGAGCTGAAATAGGCGCGCGACCGCATTGCACGGACCCTCCCGAGGTGCCAGCGTCTTCGGGGAAGATGACGCCTGCGGCACCCCGCAGCTATCCGGGCGCGAACGCAGGTATGGGGGGTGAGGCGGGCGGGAAGGCGCCGGGCGGAAAGCCGGGAGAGGGGTGGCCTCGTCGCAGCAGCTCCGCTGCGTGGCGGAACTCTTCGGCGAACGCTTGGGCGGCCTCACGAAGAGCGAGCCACGCCTCCCGGGTGGCGGCGTGAAATCGCGGGGCCGGGGCCCGCTTCGCCTGTTTCGGTCGGTCGTGAGGTTTGCGTCTGCGCACGGCGCGCACGCCGGCCACACCCTTTCCCGTCGCCAGTCGGTGGCGGTGAGCAGACTGCTCGATCTCGGCGACCAAGCTGACGACCCGCTGCCGGACCTCCTCCGGATCGAGCTGTCGCCAGCACGGCAGCGGAGACAAGCGAACTCTCTCGGTCGTCACGAACTCCCCCAACTCGGCGTGGCCGCGAGATCGCCGGGCTTCGTAGTACGCCGTACGGTCGTACCAGGTGCCTTCGAGCGGCTCCCCATCGGCGAGTGCCTTGACACACGAAGCGCCCGGCCAGTCCCGACAGCGAGCCACGAGACCTTCTTTGACTCCGTGAGCGAGGCAGTATCGCAGCCGAGCCACCTGCGCCTCGGACTCGTCGGAGACCAGAATGTGGCGATAGCGCCTGGACCAGAAGCGATCCTTCCAGCCATGGAGATCACCGGCCTCCCGGGCGAGGTTGGACTGAACCTGGGTCATGAATCGAACGAGCTGCGCCGGCGACTCGGGCGTCACGAGCAAGTGGTAGTGGTTCGAAGCGAAGACGAAGGCGTGGATCTCGATCCCCGTCATCCGCTGAGCGCGCCCCAGCACGCCGAGTACGCGTCGCTCGAGCTCGGGACTCGGTCGCAGCAGGAAGCGGGACTGCATCGTGCGGCAAGTGATCTCGACGAGCTGTCCGGGCGGGATGTAACGAAGTGGTCTTCCCATACCCTGATAGGAGGGAAACGACGCCGATCATCGCTCACCAGGCACAACCTGAAGTGCTGCCTGCCTGCTGCCTGAGGGTGCCTGCCCGAGGTGCCAGGGTCTTCGGAGACAGAGATGCGAAGGCCCCGCCGGAGATGGGATGAGAAGGCCAACCCCCTCACGCAGTACCGTATGAGGGTCTGCAATCTGGAACGAGCTCGAGGGCTCAGAAAGGAGGCTGGCCGTGGAGAAGCATAGCAAGGTGGAGCAGGCGGTGGGTTTGGACATCAGCGA
>CAZLLV010000300.1:0-4793 GCA_964560325.1 uncultured Thermoanaerobaculia bacterium
CCAAGGTGCTTCTCTTCCATCCTCATCCTCCACTTCGCAGTTCGGCGGCTCGACGCCGGGCGAGGGCCAGCTCTGCTTTCGGCGTCTTCTGGCCTTTCTTGATGACGACCGGAGCCTGTCCGGTAGAAGACGACCCGGAGCGTCGGCTCGTTCGAGTGTACCATTATTGGAACTCCCCGGTGGATTGGGTCTCAGCGGCCTTCCTCGTCAGGCTCTGACGATTCCTTGGGGGGCCGGCGGATTGCTGGCGGTGCCTCCGCCGTGCTAGCGTTCGACGAAACCGAGACTTACCGAGCCTCGCCGCACCGGCGGGGCGACGATCAGGAGGTGTCCGATGACCTGCCTCCGCCGCGCCGCCGTGGTGGCGCTCTGTTCGCTCTTTTCCCACGCCCTCTTCGCGGCCACCGCGACGGTCGACTGCACCGGGGCGACACCTGGCGCCCACTCGAGCATCGGCGCCGCCCTCGCCACCCTCGACGAGGACGGGCCGCACCTGATCTCCGTCAGCGGCACCTGCACGGAGCAGGTCGAGGTGGCCTTCCGCGACCGGCTGACCCTCGAAGGGAGCCCGACGGCGCGCCTGGAGGCGCCGGGAGGTGCGGTGCTGTCACTGAGCCGGGCGCGTGGCTTCACCCTGCGCAACGTCACCGTCGCGGGCGGCGGCCAGGCGCTGTGGGTCGGAGCGCAGAGCGACGCGACCCTCCAGGGCGTCGTGCTCGAGGACAGCGGCATCGGCCTGGTGGTGGGCGAAGACTCGTCCGCCGTCCTCGGCGGAGCGGGGGCCGGGCAGGCGGTGGCGATCCGCGGCAACGGCGTCGGTGCCCTGATCGATTCCGCCAACCTCACCTTCCGAGGCCACGTCGCCGTGGAGGAGAACGGAACCGGCATCGACGCCGAGCGCTCGCGGGTCGCCATCCTCGGCGCGCCGGCGGCTCCGAACGCGGTGCGCGACAACACCGGCAACGGCATCTTCGCGCATGGCGGCACCGACCTCGACCTGCGGGGGGCCAACGAGGTCAGCAACAACGGGCTGTCGGGCATCCTCGCCTTCGAGGGCTCGGTGGTCGACGTCATCGGCGCCGGAGCGCAGACGACGACGTTCGCCGGCAACGGGCGCAGCGCCGTCGCGCTGATCTTCAACAGCTCGGGCCGGGTGACCAACGCCGTGGTGACCGGCAACGGCTCGGCCGACCAGCCGTTCAGCGCCGGCATCTCGGCCAACAACAACTCCTCCGCGATCATCAGCGGCACCACGATCAGCATCACCGTCGGCCCCGGGATCGACGTCCAGGCCGGAGGCATGGCGCGGATCAGCGGCACGACGGTCACCGGCGGCACCGGCGCGCCGGTCCTGGTACGGACCGGTGGCATCGTGGAGCTCCTCGCGGGCAACGGCATCGCGAGCGTCTCGTGCGACGCGACCTCGGTCCTCTTCGGGAGCGGATCGAGCGTGCCGACCGACTGCAAGAAGGTGAAGTGACACCGGCGGCGGAACGCGGCTCGGCGCAATACGGGACGCTTTCAGCGGGGCCGCGTAGCGATCACCCGCAGTCGAGGGCGCGGTTGACGCCCATCAGCACCATCGTCGCCAGGAGCTGCTGGCGTTGCTTGGCGATGCTGCGGCGGGCCGCGTCGAGAGCCACGGCCGTGGTCGCCTCTCCGGCGCCGTCGATGCCCGGCAGGGTCGCGTCGAGCCAGGCGCGGGCGTCGTCGTCGGAGACGTTCTCTTCGAGGAAGCGAACGGCAGCTCGCGCGACGCCGGCGACCATCTCGGCGTAGGCGTCCATCTGCTGGATGGAGGCGTCGACGATCGCGTCGAAGACGCCGTGGACGAGATCGCGCACGAAGGCGGGGAAGTCGACCTCGCGCACGGTCGCGCCCTCCGCTTCGGCCATCGCGCTCGCGACGGCGACCGTGTTCGAGGTGACCGCTCGCTGCCGCTCGGGCGGCAGCGAGCGGAAGGCGGGGGAGCGGTCCAGCAACTCCTTCACGGCGTCACGGACGGCGTCTCCCCGGCTCTCCGGTCTCATGGCATGGCTCCTCCGCGATGATGGGCGTTCCTCGATCGATCGTGTCACGGTCCAGGGTCCCCCTCGGCACCTAGTGGCTCACCGGGGGAGACCGGCCTACTGGACCTGGACGACGACCTTCCCCTGGGGGTGGCCTTCCCCGACGTAGCGGATCGCCTCGGCGGCCTCCGCCAGCGGGTAGCGCCGATCGATGACCGGGCGGATCTTCCCTGCCTCGGCGAGCT
Organism: uncultured Thermoanaerobaculia bacterium; assembly: GCA_964560325.1. GTDB lineage: Bacteria > Acidobacteriota > Thermoanaerobaculia > Multivoradales > DATKCC01 > CAZLLV01. Next base: position 2,255 of record CAZLLV010000300.1, read on the forward strand.
CCCCGAGAAGCACGAGACCCTCGGCATCGTTCCTGGACATGAACGGGACGAGCCGCTGGCTCACGAACGGGGACGAGGCGGCGGCCGCGAGGAGGCGCGTGGCAGGCGCCAGCCAACGGCCGGGGGGTGCGCCCACCGCAACCAGAATGCCGTGTTCGGTGAGAGCGCGCCGGCAGTCGGCGAGCGGGCGGTTGCCGCCGACGTCGAAGAGGGCGTCGTAGCGCTCGCCGCGGCGGGTGAAGTCTTCGCTGCGGTGGTCGATCACCTCGTCGGCGCCGAGCGAGCGGACGAGCTCGACGCTCTCCGTGCGGGTGACGGCGGTGACGTGCGCGCCCAGCCACTTGGCGATCTGGACGGCGAAGGTGCCCACGCCGCCACCCGCGCCGTGGACGAGCACCCTCTGACCCGCCCGCAGCTCCGCCTTGTCCCGCAGGCCCTGTAGAGCCGTGAGGCCGGCGACGTGAAGCGGCGCGGCCTGCTCGAAGGCGAGTCGCGCGGGCTTGAGCGCGAGCCGGTCCGGCGTCGTCACCGTGTACTCGGCGAAGCTGCCGTTGGTGCCTCCGAACACCTCGTCGCCGGGCTGGAAGTCTTCGACCTCGGAACCGACCGCCTCGACGCGGCCGGCCAGGTCGACGCCGCGCACGTCGTGGCGCGGCGAGCGGAGGCCCTCGACGCCGCGGATCAGGTACGGCATGCCTCTCGTCGTGTGCCAGTCGAGCGCATTGACCGACGCCGCGTGGATCCGTACCAGGACGCCGCGCCCCTCGACGCGCGGCATCTCCACGTCGCGCAGCGCGAGGACGTCGGGACCCCCGTAGCCGACCTGCACGATCGCCTTCATGCGACCCCCTGCTCGGTACGCTCGACCCCGTTCACCGTCAGCCGGACCGCGACCAGGTCGCCGGCGTCGTCGGCGGTCAGTCCTTGCGGACCAGCTCCACCCGCCGGTTGCGCGCCCGCCCCTCTTCGTTGGCGTTGTCGGCGACCGGCTTGGTGAGCCCGTAGCCGACCGTCGTCAGCCGCACCTCGGCGATACCGAGCCGGTCGACCAGCCAGCGCTTCACCGCGTCGGCTCGCCGGCGGGAGAGGTCGAGGTTGTGCTCGGCCGTGCCGACCCCGTCAGTGTGGCCCTCGATGATCAGCTCGAGGCCCGGCTGGGCCCGGAGCACCTCGGCGATCTCCCGCAGCACCGGCTCGGAGGCGGGCAGGATCTCCGCCGAGTCGGTCGCGAAGTGGATCTCCTGGGTCACCGCGCGACCGGTCGCCTCGAGCTGGACGGCGATCGACTCGCCGCCGCCGCCCTCGCCCCCGCCGCCGTCCCCGCCGCTCTCCTCGGCCTGGTAGATCCGGATCCGCCCGGCCTCCATGTACCCGCCGCCGCCGTTGCTCCGGAAGACGACCTTGACGTAGCGGGCCGGCGTCGGACGGTCGAGGGTCAGGGTGTGGAGCTCGCCCCGGGGCGGCATCTCGAGGGTGCCGGCCGAGACGAAGCCCTTGTACGACGACTCGGGGGAGAGCAGGATCTCGGCGCTGCGCGCCCAGTTCTTCAGGTCTTCGCGGACGTAGTTGCCGACCGCGACGTCGGTCACCGAAGACGGCGCGGCCAGCGCGACCACGACCTCCTGCACCGCGGCGTTGCGGCCCGCCCACTGCCCGGGGACCGTGTCCGGCGCGATCAGGTTCGCGGCGGCCCAGCCCGAGTCGTCGTACTGGCTGCTGAAGCTCTCGATCGTGGCCGTCTCGTGGAGCGCCCGGTAGGCCGGTGCCGGCGCCGCTCCCTCGAGCAGTCTCCCGATCGCCCGGACCTCTCCGGCCTGCATGTAGCCGCCCCCGCCGTTGGCGAGGAACACCACCTTGAGGTAGCGGGCGGGCGTCGGGCGGTCGAAGCTGAAGACGTGGTCGGTGCCCTCCGGCCCGAGGCTCAGCGTCCCGACCTTGCGGAAGCCGCGGAACGGGTAGGTCGTCGAGACCTGGATCTCGACCTCGCGCACCCAGTTGTCCGGGTTCTCGCGGGAGTACGGGTTGACGATGACGTCCTCGAGCTCGGCGAGGGCGCCGCCGCGGAAGCCGACGACGAAGGCCTGGGGCCCCCCGGACTGCCCCGACCAGCCCTGGTCCGGCGAGCCGTCGATCAGGTTGGCCGCCGCCCAGGTCGAGTCGTCGTACTGGCTGGAGAAGTACTCGAGGCTCCCGCCGGCGCCGGCGGCGGCGAGGTTGGACTGCGCCTGCGCGAGGGCCGGTGCGACCGAGAGCGCCGCGGCGGCGGTCAGGCCGACCGCGAAACGGATCGGTTTCGACGTCATGGGAATCGCCTCCTGGCTGATGGGAAAACCACGACGACTCTATCCCGCGCGGGGGCGCCGGTGGAAGGGGGGCTCCGTGGCCGCGCCTACAGCGACTTGAGGTACTCGACCAGATCCAGCTGCTGCCGGTCGTCGAGATCGAGATCGCGCACCTGAACGTAGTGCGCCACGACGTCGGCGAGCGTCGCGGCCGATCCGTCGTGGAAGTAAGGCGGATGCTGCCACAGCCCACGCAG
>CAZLLV010000301.1:0-6020 GCA_964560325.1 uncultured Thermoanaerobaculia bacterium
CCGTTCGCCGGCCTCGACCGCGAAGCGCTCGTCGAGGAGGCGCGGCTGGTGGAGCGACAGCGCCTCGCCGCCTTCGAGCCGCACCCGCCAGCCGAGCGGCACCGGGCAGCCGTCGAGGAGCACCGACGGCCGCTCGCCCTCGACCTCGAAGACCGCCTGGTCGCCGACGTACTTCAAGGTCCCGAACGGCCGGCCGCGCTCGAGCAGCTTGAGGGCGAGGCGGGGGCTGCGGGCGCTCCTGTCGGCGCCGTTCGCGGCCGAGCGCAGCCAGGCGTCCTCGTACGCCCGCGCGTCCATCTCCGGCAAGAGGCGCCAGGGCACCGGCGAGACCTCGAACGTGTGCGCGCCGGAGGTGAGCGTGGTGCCGCCGAGCACCGGACGCAGGAACAGGCTGCCGCGCCACGCCTCCGCCACGTATCCGGGGAGACGCTGGTTGTGGAAGCTCGCGTTGACGCCGGTGACCCGCCCCTCGCACCCCTGCCCGCGGACCTCTGCCCGCTCGACCAGGAAGGGCCGGCGGTCGCCCGCGTTCCACGCCGCCACGTCGTCGGCCAGGTAGCTGTGGAGAAAGAAGGTCTCCTCGGTCGGCGAGAGGTCGGCCGGCTCGATCCGGTCCGCGGTGCAGTCGTAGCGCAGCTTGCCCACCGCGACCAGCCGTTCCACCTCCGCGACGTAGCCGACCGGCAGGTAGACGTCCTGCCGGCTCTCGCCCGGTCCGAAGGCGAGGATCGCCCCGAGGCCGGCGGCGAGCACCACCGCCACCACGAGCGCGCCGATCCCGGTGCGCGCCGTCACGCCGGCCTCCTGCCGAGGGCGAGCCCGAAGGCGGCGAGCCCGAGGAGCGCTCCCGACTGGAGCACGTCGCTCGTCGAGTTGAGGGCGAGGAGCGAGGCGTTCTTGCCGGTGAAGAGGGCGAGGTTCAGGTTCGCGAGGATCATGTAGAGACCCGGGAGCGAGAACGAGAGGAGCGCCACGACCGCGATCCACGAGCCCTGCCGCTCCCAGCGGCCGGCCTCCGGACGCGCCGCGGCGGCCGACGACCGGGCGAGCGCCGCCGCCGCGCCGGCGAGCACGGTCAGGTAGGTGAGTGCGAGCCCGAGCATGCCGAGCTTGCCGAAGTCGGCGAGCACGAAGGCCATCGGCATCAGGTCGTTGAGATAGGTCACGCCGAGGTGGCGAGGCAGCTCGGAGCTGGCGTAGCCGCCTCCGGCGAAGCCGGCCTCGCGGGCGTAGCTCTTCATCGTCTCGTACTGCACCGCCGCCTGCTCCGACGGCCGCAGCCCGACCTCGGAGAGCAGCTCCGGGTTCGCGAGCATCAGGAGGCGGAAGCGCTGCTGCTCGGGGCTCGCCCGGTAGCGGGCCGCGTCGTCCGGCGCCGGGGCCCCGTCCGCCGTCTCCGCGGCGCCGATCGAGGTCAAGCGGTCGTAGGCGCCGACGAACGGCTGCGGCCAGCGGTTGACGCCGAGCACCAGGAGGAGCGGCAGCACCGCGAGCGCGAGACCGAGGACGTAGGCGCCGGATGTGGGCACGGCCCGGCGAGCGTCGGCGGCGCGTGCGGGGGCGGGTGTCGCGCCGACCACCAGCACCAGGGCGAAGAGCGGCGCCAGCGCGTGCACGATGATCAGGCCCCGGTCGTCGGCGAGCCAGCCGACCGCGCCGAAGGCGAGCGCGACGAATCCCCAGGCCGCGGCGAGCCCCAGGAGCACGTCGCGCACCCCGCCGCGCGGCCAGTCGCGCTCCGCCAGGAGCTGGCAGCCGAGCCCGAACGCCAAGGCCGCGGCCGGGAGCTGGATCGCGCTCCAGAGGATCCGGAAGTCGGTGCCCGGGAGCCGCAGCGCCTCGGGCATGCCGGCGCCGATCCCGAGCAGCCGGACGACCAGGATCGCGGCGCCCGCCGCCGGCAGCGCCCAGAGCGGCCAGCGCCACCCCGCGTCGCGCCAGCGCCGCACCCGCGCGCTCCCGGTACCGGAGGACCAGACGTAGAGGGCGAGGAGAACCACCGCCAGGACGATCGGTACGAGCGCGAGCGCACGAAGGTTGTTCAGGTCCGGCCCACGGACGGTCGCGAAGCAGCCGAGGGCCGCCGCGCCGAGGCCGCCGAGCGGCCAGGCGAGCGGGACGAGGCCCGCGCGGACCCGCTGCCACGCCGGCGCCTCGGTCCTCCGCCCCGCGTTTCTCAGCAGCACCGCCGCCGTCCAGCCGAAGAGGACGAGCGCCGGCACCAGCCAGATCGCGACCCGCGCCTCGCCGTAGCTCCGCGCCAGGTAGTGGGGCGGCTCGGTGGCGGCGCGGAAGGCGAAGAGCAGGCGGTCGGCGAGCAAAACGCCCGCCGCCGCCACGATCGCCGCGAGCGCCGGGCTCGCCCGCAGCACCCGGCCGAGGAAGACGGCGCAGAAGAGGCCGAAGAGTGCGAGGTCGGCGAGCACCCGCGCCGGCGACCGGCCGGCCTCGAAGCGCAGCAGCATCAGGTCGGCCGCCTGTCCCAGCCCGTAGAGCTCACCCGGCTCGATCTCCCAGCGGGCGCCCAGGTAGTCGAGCGTCGGCCGCACCTCCCGGGCGTCGAACCGCAAAGTCGCCGCCAGGCCGTGGAAGCGCCGCGAGCGCTCGTCGATCTCGACCAGCTCCGGCCGCCGGTCGACCGCGGTCGGCACCACCAGGCCGATCTCGCCGGCCTCCGCCGACGCCTCCGGCGGCACGCGGCGGCGTTGCGGCTCCTCGAATCGGACCTCCGCCGTCTCCTCGCCGAACCAGACGTGATCGGTCCGCACCGTCCGGAGCCGCCGCTGACCGGTGCCGCCCCACGCGATCTGGAGGGTCAGCTCGAAGGCGCGCGGCACCGGCCGGAGGGCGTCGAGCCCGGGCAGCTCCTCCCCGTCCCGCACGACCCGCACCTCCGGGTCGCGCACCAGCAGCCGCCAGGCACCGTCGTCGTGCTCCAGCACCGAGCGATAGCCGCCGCGCGCGCCGTCGCTCCAGGCGGGGGCGAGGTCGGCGAGCACGTCGGGCAGGTAGGCGACGCGGCCGGGGCGGAGCAGGCGCTCGAAGGGGCCGGGGAGCTCGTGCCGGAGGTCGCCGGCCACGAGCGCCCCGCCGTCGAACGTCATCGCGAGCTCCTCGCCCCCCCCTGGCGGCGCGAGCACCAGCCGGTCCCCCTCCGCGAGCGGCACCGCGTTCGCCACGCGGCCGTCGATCCGCACCACCGGGGCGCCCGCGGCGAGGCGGAGGTAGCCGGTGCCCGGGGTCACCGCGAGCGCTTCCGACGCCTCGGCGTCGGCCGACTCGATGCGGAGCGCGTCGGGGGCGAGCAGCGGGTGGTGCAGATCCTCCGAGCCGTCCTCGCTGCCGCCCGCGGTCAGCGGGATCCCCGGGCCCCAGGCGAGCCGCTTGCCGACGTAGCGCAGGTGGAGACCGTCCATCCGGTCGCCGGCGGACCAGAAGACGAGCGCGGCGTAGAAGAGCGGCAGGGCGAGGAGCGCGGCGACGATCCCGAGGATCATCGGGTCGCGCGAGTCGCGCGCATCGTCGTGCGCGCCGTACCCACCGTAGGTGCGGCGACGGTACGCCCAGAAGCCGAGCAGGGCGAGGGCGACGGCCGCCACGAGGAAGGGTGCCATCCGGTCAGTCCGCTCCGGCCTCGGCAGCTCGTTCCCGCAGCGCCTCGCGCGCGGCGGCGACGGCCGACGGCTCGGCGGTCAGCGGCAGCACCAGCTCGCGGCCCGGCTCGACCTGCGTCTCCTCGCAAGCCGCGAGGTCGTCGATGCCGTTCGCCCGGCAGACCGGCCCCGGCTCCAGGTTGAAGCGGCGGGCGACCTCGGCCGCCGTCACGCCTTCCGGTGCCTCCATCGCATCCGGCACCCGATAGGTCGTCCACTGCCGCGCCGCCCGCGCCTCCGCGCACACCGCGTCGTCCGGCCGATAGGAGCTCGCCTCCGGCCAGCTCTCCGCCGGCACCGCCGGCAGGCGCAACGCGACCCAGACGATCCCGACGGCCAGCGCCAGGGCGAGCACCCCGCGCCCGAGGGATCCGGAGCCGCCCGAAGGGCTTCGATTCGTCGCCACCATGCTCTACTACGTCGCCTCCACCGAACAGGTTCCGCCTTCGCGGCGGGAAGATCCTCGACCTCTCGGGACCGGGCGAGGCTAGCACCGTGGACTGGAACCGGACTCCGCTTCGGCTCACAGCGCTCGCCGCGCAGCTTCCGCCTCCTGGACCTCCTGCCATGCGGCTTCCAACTCGGCCACGTGGCGCGGGCGCCGAGCGAGCACCTGGCGTCGAAGCCGATCGAGCGTGGTAGGACCGTTTCTCAGGCGTTCGACGAGCTCTCTCCGCCTCTGTTCCAGCTCCCGATTGAGCTTGGCCACCTCCCGACGATCGACCGGCAAAGCTGGGTTGAAGCGGAAGCGGCGCCGGTGCGCGTCGCGCCAGTGGAGAAGTCTCTCGGCCAGAGCATCCCCGAATCCGGGAATCCGCACGATCCTGCCGTACTCCAGGTCGGCGGCAGATTCGATGCCGTAGGAGTTGAGCATCGCGGTTCGTCCCGGCCCGATGCCATGGATCTTCGCGCGATCGATCCGAAAGCGATCGAGGTACTGGACGAGCTGACGCTTCTCGCGCTCCGCGTGGAGCCCCGCCATCCGCCGCGCGCGCAGTTTCGGGAGGTCGATCAGATCCGCTCGAGCCTCGCGGAGCGCATTCAACTCCCGGACGAACGTCTCGCGGGACGCCGTCCCCAGAAAACGAGCCACACCCTGGTCGTACGCCTTCCGAGCCGCGGCGACCCGATGGTCCGCCGCCCGAACCTCCGCCGTGTTCGAACGTGGCCAGGCGAGGGCCGCCAGCACCCACAAGAACGTGGCGGTCTTGGAGGCCATCGAGGTTTCGAGCGCGTGACAAGCCGCCAAGCCGATCGCCACCAGGGCGATCGCCGCGAGCTGCCGAAGGAGCTTGACCGGCGCAACGGCCGGAGCGGAATGAGTCGAGAGACGAGTCGCCGGCAACGGCGGATCCTCTCCCGGATCGGGCACGCGCTCGATCGCCTCCCGTAGCTTGGCCAGATCGATCGTTCCCGTCGCCGTCCGCGCCACGAGCCGCTGCCCGAACAACGAGACTCCGGTCGCCTTCTCCAGACCGCACCAGGGGCACTCGGACAGATGGCCCGGGAAGTGATGGGATCGTTCGACGGCACAGGCTCGGAGGCTCCTCTTCATCTGGTCGAGCGCGACCAACCACTGGGCCGCCTCCGGCCGATCGGTCGTCGTGAACGCACGCACGAAGAGTCGCGCGGCGTCGGCTCCGAGGGCATCCAGAGAGAGCGTCCCGGGAGGCCGCTCCATGTCGGAGGAAAGGCTCAGCGGGCCGTAGGCGAAGCGCCGTTCCGCGATCGCCCGCTCGATGGGCATGTCTCCCTGTCCACGAAAGCGACCGGCAAAGGGGTGACGCCCCATGAAGAGGAGATGGAAGAGGAGGACCGCAAGGCCGAAGCCGTCGTGGTCCCGGGTCCGGACCAGGCCTCGGAACGAGCGCCCGTGAAGCTCGGGAGGCGTGAAGAGCGGCACGCCCACGTCGCAGGTGTAGAGATCGCCCGCGACGGAGATCTGGAAGGAGTCGCAGTCGATCAGACGGACCATGCCGTCCGGTCCGACCAAGACGCTGCCGTGGTTCACGTCACCGATCACGTGGCCGTGACCGTGAACGGTTGCGAAGGCGCGGGCCACGTTCCCTGCGACATGGAGCAGGAAACGGAAGTCTGCCGCAGGAAAGGCGTCGAAGCGACTCTTCGGGCTGTAGAGCTCGTGGACATCGCGGCGCGCGCGAACGGCCGGCATCACGAAGCCGTGAGGAGCTCCATCTCTCAGGACGATCTCTATTGGCCAAGCGGCGACGTCCAGCAAATCCTCGCTCGCTGCCCTCGCCATCGCGCGCAGCTTCTCGGCTTTCCGAGGCTCCGGGGCACGGTGGTAGATCTTCACCACCCGATCGGAACGATCGGCGACAGCGAAGATGACGCCTTCCCCGCCCC
>CAZLLV010000302.1:0-7380 GCA_964560325.1 uncultured Thermoanaerobaculia bacterium
ACCGCGTGCTCGACGCGCTGGGCGAGGAACCTCGTGGCGGCATCGAGTGGTCGAACGAGCTGGTGCTCCACGTGGTCGAGGCGAAGACCGCCGGGCCGGCGCCGGCGCTCCCGGGAGTCGCGGAGCGCTTCCAGGCGGCGCTCGGCGAGGCCGGGCGGGTGGCGGCCGGGCTCGGCGCCCGGCTGATGCCGACCGGCATGCACCCCTGGCTCGATCCCGACCGGCAAGACGGCGCCGGAGGCGAAACCCGGCTCTGGCCGCACGACGGGAGCGAGATCTACCGCGCCTACGACCGGATCTTCGGTACTCGCGGGCACGGCTGGTCGAACCTCCAGGCGACCCACCTCAACCTGCCGTTCGACGGCGACGAGGAGTTCGGCCGCCTGCACGCCGCGATCCGGCTGGTGCTGCCGATCCTGCCGGCGCTCGCCGCGAGCACGCCGGTCGTCGAGGGGCGCACAACCGGCCTGCTCGACAACCGCCTGGAGGCCTACCGCACCAACTCCCGGCGCTTCGCGTCGATCACCGGCCGGGTGGTCCCCGAGCCGGTCTTCGACCGCGCGACCTACGAGGCGGAGATCCTGGGGCCGATCTACCGCGACCTCGCCCCGCTCGACCCGGAGGGCATCCTGCGCGACGAGTTCTCGAACGCGCGCGGCGCCATCGCCCGCTTCGGCCGCGGCTCGATCGAAATCCGGGTGCTCGACACCCAGGAGGCGCCGCGCATGGACCTGGCGGTGGTGGCGGCGACGGTCGGCGCGCTCCGCCTGCTCGCCGACGAGCACCTCTCTTCGCAGGAGGAGCAACGGGCGGCCGACACCGACCGCCTCGCAAACCTCCTGCGGGGCACGATCCGCGACGCCGACGCCGCCCCGATCGAGGATCGGGACTACCTCGACCTCTTCGGCTTCCCCACCGGCGGCCCAACAGGCAGCCGATCGCCGGCCAACGCCGGCGACCTCTGGCGCCATCTCGTCGACCGAGCGACCGCCGCCGGCACCCTCGACGCCGAAACCTTCGGCGCCGACCTCGAGATCCTCCTCGACCCCTCCCCCGGCGGCGGCCCCCTCGCCCGCCGCATCCTCCAGGCCCTCGGCACCACCGACGCCCCCCCGGGCACCGAAATCCCCCACTCCACGCTCCACCGTGTCTACCAAGACCTCTGCGACCACCTCGACGCCGGAGAGCCGCTGCGCCCGGGCTGAGATCGTCTCGCCTCCCGCATCACCTCGGTGTAGAGTATGCGGGCAACTCGAAAATAACCGTGGTCCTTCCCGGCCCCGCAGGTGCCGGCATCGTAGGGAACCGCGTTCGCCATGGAGCTCGAAGTCGGCCAGAAGCTTCTCCACTACCGTCTCCTCTCGCGTCTCGGCGCGGGGGGCGGGGGTGAGGTGTGGGAGGCGGAGGACGAGAAGCTCGGGCGTCGTGTGGCGCTCAAGGTGCCGGGGGCCACCGATCCACGGAGCCTGGCCCGCTTCGAGCGGGAAGCTTGGGCCCTCGCGCGCATCTCGCATCCGAACGTCGTCCAGGTCCAGGCGATCGAGACGGCCGACGAGGGACGTTTCCTGGTGCTGGAGCGGATCGAGGGCCGCACGCTCGCCGACGTGCTCGCGAACCGGGGAGCGCGACTGCCGGCGCGAGATCTGATCGAGATCGGCGCGGCGCTCGCCGCGGCGCTGCGCGCCGTCCACGCCGCGGGCGTCGTCCACCGCGACGTCAAGCCCGAGAACGTCATGCTGACCTCGGGGGGCGACGTGAAGCTGATCGACTTCGGCATCGCGAGCCTGGCCGAGGCGAGCGCGGGGACGGAGAGCGAGCCGCCCAAGCGGCTCACGCACCACGGCACGGTGATGGGGACCTTCCCCTACATGGCGCCCGAGCAGATGCGCGGCCGGCCCGCCGACCCGAGGTCCGACCTCTTCGCGCTCGGCGCTCTCCTCTACGAGGCGGCGACAGGCCGGTGTGCCTTCGATGGCGAGACGCGAGCGGACACCATCGCCGCGGTGCTGCGCCACGAGCCTCCGGACCTGACCGACCTTCGCCCCGACCTGCCGCCGGAGCTCGGCGCCATCACGGCTCGCTGCCTCGCGAAGGACCCGGAGGGGCGGTTCGGGAGGGCGCGCGAGGTCGAAGAGGCCCTCGCCCAGGTGCTCCGCCAGCTCGGCGGCTCCTCGTCGCCCGGGTCCGTTCGGGGTAGCTCCCGCATCACCGACGAGGTACCGCTGTCGACGATCGACGACCTCGCGTCCGCCGCCGGTTCGGCCGGCTCGCCCCGGGGGTTCCCGCGTCGGCGCACCACCGCCGCGATGACGGTCGAGACGATCAAGCGTCATCCCCTCGTCGCCACCGCCAGTGGGTTGCTCCTCGCGATCGCTGTGGTCTTCCTGGCGGCGGGCTTTTGGCCGGCCGACGCCGCGCTCGAACCGGGCGAAACGCTGATGGTGCTGCCGTTCGCCGACGCGACCCGGGATGGGAAGCTCGCCTACCTGAGCGAGGGCTTGAGCGCCGGGCTCGCGTCGCGGCTCGGAGAGGTCTCCCGCTTCCGGGTCATCGGCGTCGACGAGGCGCGCACGGCGGTCGCGGCGGTCGGCGATCCGACCGCCGCGGCCCGGCGATTCGGAGCCCCGCGCGTGCTGGAGGGGGAGGTCCGGCAGCGCAACGCCGAGGTGGTCCTCGTCTCGGTGCGGCTGAGCGACGGCCGATCGGGAGAGGTGCTCTGGGCCGATGAGATCGAAGCACCGCTCGCCTCGCTCCTCGACCTCCAGGGCCGGATCGTCGATCGGGTGGGCCGGACTCTGGCGGGCGGTGAGCTGTCGAGCGACGAGATCGAGATCCTGGCGAGCCACCCGACCGATTCGTACGAGGCGTACGACCATTACCTCCGGGGCGTCGAGTGGCTCGAACGCGTGACGACGACGCAGTACGACCAGTTCGCGGCCGCCGCGTTCCGCAAGGCGATCGCGGAGGATCCGGAGTTCGCCCTCGCCCACGTGGGCCTGAGCGAAGCGCTCTGGACCGGTCATCATCGGCGTGACGCGGCCGGGCTGCTGGAGGAAGCACGGCGGGAGGCCGAGACGGCGCTGGCGCTCGACCCCGACCTCGCCGAGGCCCATGCGGCGCTCGCGAAGGTCCAGCGCTCGAGTGGCGAGAGCGAGGCGGCGATCCGGAATCTCGAAGCCGCTCTCGGCTCGCATCCGCGTCGCCACCAGGTCTTCCGCGACCTCGCCGCGGGCTTCGAGCAGCTCGGGGAGCTCGAAGAGGCAGAGGCAAGCCTCCGTTACGCGGTCATGATGAACGATGACGATTGGCTGAGCTGGAACGCTCTCGGTTCGCTCCAGTTCCGGCTGGGGATGTACGACTTGGCGCGGCAGTCGTTCGAGAAGGCGGCGGCGCTCGCCCCCGCGGATGTGACCTGGCCGCGTCAGAACGCGATCTCGGTCGACCTCCAGGAGTGTCGTTACGCCGAGGCGATCGCCGCGTACGAATCGATCCCGGACGTGGAAGGCGACGCCCTCTTCGAGAGCAACCTCGGCACCGCGTACTTCTTCCTCGAACGCTACGACGAGGCGGAGCTCCACTACCGCAACGCCGTGCGGCTCTCTCCCGACGACTCCAAGGTCCTGCGAAACCTGGGGGATCTGCTCTCGAAGACCGGTCGCTCCGCAGAGGCGCACGATCAGTATCTGCAGGCGAGGATCCTGGTCAGCAAGCGAAGGATGGACGACCCGACGAACGAGGAGACCCAGGTCGCTTACGCACTGCTCTCGGCGAAGCTGCGAGATTGCGCGGAGGCGGGGGCGCTCGCGCGGGAGCTCTGGGAGGAGGTGGCCCGGACCGCGAAGACCTCTCACGACCTGGCGGCCACCTTCTCCCTCTGTGGCGATCGGGACCGAGCGCTCGAGGCCGCGCGAGACGCGATCGAACGTGGCTTCCCGGTCGACTTCATGCTCGACGAGGACGAGCTCCGCCCGATCCACCCGCTGCTCGCCGATCCCCCCAGCGCCCCCGCCTCCGCACCGGCTCTACCGTGAGGCGCCCGGCGGCTCCTGGATGATCACCTCCGGATCGACCGTGCAGACCGGATCGCCGGACGGCTGGCCGTTCACGCAGTCGTAGACCTTCACCCGGTAGATCCAGGTGCCCGTCTGGGTGGCGAGGTTGCTCCGGACGAAGTCGGTGGTGCCGCACGGGATCGTGTACGACGAGCCGAAGCTCGCCGCGCTCGCGCCCGGCTTGTCGCTCGCGTACTCCATCACCCACGCCTGGGTCGAGCTCTTGCTGGTCACCGTCCACTCGACCGCGCGCGGGTTGGCCCCCGCGGTGTAGATGGTCACCGAGTCGGGATCGACCGAGGCGCACGCCGAGTCGCCCGACGTCAGCTCGAGCGTCACGTCCTCGTAGGTCTGGGCTACCGCGGGCGAGGCCGCCGCGAGGACCAGGAGGACGATCAGTCCGAGGGAACCGAGGATCTGGTGGGAGGGGCTTCGATCGTTCATTTCAGGGCTCCTTTAAAATTTGATATTCACTGCACTCACCTGATAAGAACCGGAGACGGACGTATCGGGTTACTCTCCGCCACAAAAAACGCGATATTTTCGGCGGCGGAGGGTCGGGGCCCGGCGGCGAGGCGAGGAGCCCCGGGGTACAATTCGCCCACCGTGCACAGAGTCCTCTCGGCCCTCCGCCCCCTCCTCGTCCTCGCCACTCTGCCGCTCGCCGCTTCCGCCCCGGCGGCGGCGCCCCCCGCCGATCTCCCACCGCTGGAGCGGCGGATCGTGGCGGCGGTCGAGGCCGGCGTGCCGGACGCCCTGGCGCTCCTCGAAGAGACGGTGAACGTCAACAGCGGCACGCTCAACGCCGAGGGCGTGCGCGAGGTGGGGGCGCGCTTCCGGGCCGAGCTCGACGACCTCGGCTTCGAGACCCGCTGGGTCGACGGCGAGCCGTTCGGGCGCGGCGGCCACCTGGTGGCCGAGCACCGGCCGGCCGAAGCGTCCGGTGCGCCCCGGATCCTCTTGATCGGCCACCTCGACACCGTCTTCGAGCCCGACAGCCCGTTCCAGCGTTACGAGCGCCTGGACGAGACGACCGCCCGCGGCCCGGGGGTCAACGACATGAAGGGGGGAAACGTCGTGATCGTGCTCGCGCTCCAGGCACTCGCCGAGGCCGGGGCGCTCGGCCGCGCCGACCTGACCGTGATCCTGACCGGCGACGAGGAGAGCGTCGGGCACCCGCGGGAGCTCGCGCGGCGGGCGCTGGTCGAAGCGGCGGACGCGGCCGACGTGGCGCTCGGATTCGAGGACGGCGACGGGCTCCCGACGACCGCGGTGATCGCCCGCCGCGGCTCGACGAGCTGGCGCCTCTCCGCGACCGGCGCGCCGGCCCACTCGTCGCAGATCTTCCGCGCCGAGGTCGGCTACGGCGCGATCTTCGAGGCGGCGCGCGCGCTCGACGGTTTTCGTGAGCGGCTGGCGGGCGAGGAGTACCTGACCTTCAACCCGGGCACGATCGTCGGCGGCACCACGGTCGAGATCGACCCGGCGGCCTCGCGCGGCACCGCCTTCGGCAAGACGAACGTGGTGGCGGAGCGCGCCGAGGTGCGGGGCGATCTGCGCACTCTCACGCCCGAGCAGCTCGCGGCCGCGAAGGCGGCGATGCGCGAGGTGGCGGCGGCGAGCCTGCCCAGCACGAGCGCCGAGCTCGCCTTCGACGACGCCTACCCGCCGATGTCGCCGACCGACGGCAACCGGCGCCTGCTCGCCCTGCTCGACCGGGTGAGCCGCGACCTCGGCCACGGACCGGTGGGGCCGGTCGACCCCGGCGCGGCGGGGGCCGCCGACATCTCGTTCGCGGCGCCGCGGGTTTCGATGGCGATCGACGGCCTCGGCCTGATGGGGCCGGGGGACCACACGGTCGAGGAGACCGCCGACCTCTCGACGCTCCCGGTCCAGGCGGCGCGGGCGGCGGTGTTGATCCTCCGCCTGACCGAGGGGGTCGAGGACGGCCGCCCCCGGCTCGCGACTCCGGTGCCCGGGGACGAGCGGTGAGCGACGCCGCCGAAGCCACCACGGCCGGCGCCGGCTTCGCCGACGGCCGCGAGCGCTGCCCCTGGTCGACCTCGCACCCGCTGCTGATCGATTACCACGACCGCGAGTGGGGGGTGCCGGTGCGCGACGACCGCGAGCTGTTCGCCAAGCTCGTCCTCGACGGCGCCCAGGCGGGGCTCTCCTGGCTCACCATCTTGAAGCGGCGCGAGGGGTACGAGCGGGCGTTCGACGGGCTCGACCCGGAGACGGTCGCGCGCTACGGCGAGCGCGACGTCGAGCGGCTGCTCGCCGACCCCGGCATCATTCGCAACCGACAGAAAGTGGCGTCCGCGATCGACAACGCGCGCGCCTACCTCGCGCTGTGCGACGAGCTCGGATCGTTCTCCGATCACCTCTGGAGCTTCGTCGGCGGCGACCCGATCGTGAACCGCTTCCGGACCGGCGGCGAGGTCCCGGCGGAGACCGACGTGTCGCGCCGCATGAGCAAGGATCTGAAGTCACGCGGCTTCTCCTTCGTCGGCCCGACGATCCTCTACGCCTTCATGCAGGCGGTCGGCATGGTGAACGATCACCTCGTGGGCTGCTTTCGCCACCGAGAAGTTCAAAAGTGAAAGGAATGAGCAACTTCCGTCGAGAATCCGAATTTACAAGGGTTCCTTGCACCATGTACAAGGGCGCCTCCCGTACGCCCTGAACCGGCACCATCGTCCCACGCCCCCCGTCGAATCCTCCGGGTTCACATCTTGCATCCACCCCCCGCGATCCGGACGGATCGGACGGGTGTCGTACATGTCAGAGCTCGAAGAAAACAGCACCACGGCGGCCGACCGGGCTGAGCTCTCGGGCAGCTCCTCGACGGGCTCGGCCGATTCACGGACGAGCTCGGCCGACGTGCGGAGCGAGGGCGGGGTGCGGGCACGGCAGCAGGAGGTCGTGGCTCAGCTCGGCCTCTCGGCGATCGTCGCGAACGATCTCCAGGAGGTTCTCGACCTGGTGGTCGGCACGGCGGCCGAGACGCTCGGCGTGTCGTTCGGCAAGGTGCTCCAGCTCGAGGCCGACCGCTCCATGTTCCTGCTGCGCGCCGGCGTGGGCTGGCGCGACGGGCTGGTCGGTAAAGCGCACATCCCGGTGAGCGAGTCCCAGGGCGGCTACTCGCTGCGAACGGAGGCTCCGGTCGTGGTCGAGGACCTGCGCGAGGAGGAGCGACTCGCCGCGCCGCAGCTCCTTCTCGACCACGGCGTCGTCTCGGGCATGACCGTCCTGATCCAGTCGAAGCAAGGGCCGTGGGGCGTGCTCGGGATCCACAGCAGCGCGCGCCGCCGGTTCACCCGCGACG
>CAZLLV010000303.1:0-4715 GCA_964560325.1 uncultured Thermoanaerobaculia bacterium
TCGCCTACGCCGCCTCGTTCGACTTCGTCGACTGGGCGAGCGGCGAGTACGGGGAGGATCTGGTCCGGCGGGTCTTGCGGGAGTCGCGCGAGCGGCCCTTCCCGGAGGCGTGGCTCGCGGTCGCCGGCGTACCGCTCGCCGAGTCGGAGGCGCGCTGGCGCCGGACCAGCCTCGCCCTCTACCGCTGGATCCCCGCGATCAGCGGCGCCGGCGGCCTCTGGCTCGCGGTCACGGCCCTCTTCCTGGTCGCCACCTGGGGCCGGAAGCGGCGCACGCGGAGGCTCTACGAGCGGTGGGAGGACGAGGACGAGACGCGGACGCGGCAGGACGGCCGCGGCCGGTGGATAAACTGAGGCTGTGCAAGGTCGAGTCTCCTCCCGCGGCTTCTCGAGCGCCTGCGGCTTCTCATTGATCGAGGCCCTGGTGGCGCTCGCCATCGTCGCCCTGGTGCTGCTCCTCGGGCTCGGGCTGGTCTTCCAGCAGAAGCGGACCCTCCTGCGCCTCGCGGCGCGCGCCGAGGCCGACGCGGCGCTCGGCGAGGCGCTCGAGTGGCTGCGGGCGGGCGCCTGGCCGCTCGCCTCGGGACCGGTGCCGGTCGCCGTCGAAGGCGACGCGGCCGGCGGCCTGGCGGTCGTCGTCCTGGTGACCCCGGCCGAGCCCCCCGCCGATCTCTACCGCGGCCGTCTCATGGCCCGCTACACGGTCGCCGGGCAGGTCGAGGCGCGGACCGTCGAGACCCAGTTCTGGCGCCCGGGTCTGGTGAAGCCGCCATGAGCCGGCAGGCGGGCTTCTCCCTCGTCGAGACGACGGTCGCTCTCCTCCTCGCGGCGGTCGGAATGGCGATCGCGATCGGCCTGGTGGTCCAGAGCCAGCGGATGGCGACGCAGGCGGCGCTCGAGATCCGGGCCGGCGACCCGGACGGGCCGCTCGCCTTCCTCGAGAGCGAGATCCGTAGCGCCGGGGGGTTCGGGAGCGGCGGCCGCGGGAGCGCCGCGACGGCGGACGGCTGGACCCGCGACCGGCTGGTGCTCGCCCACGCCGACGGGACAGAGGTGCTCTACGAGCGCGACGGCCGGCGCCTGGTGCGGCGGGTGGGGGAGGGGGGGCCGGCGCGCACGGTGGTGTCCGATCTCTACTCCTGGCGCTGGGTTCCGCTCGGTCCCAACCTGGTCGCCGTCGAGGTCGTCTACGAGCGGGGCCTCCGGCCGACCGGCGGCGTCGTGACCCCGCGCGGCCGGAGGCTCGCCGAGCGCTCGCCGCCGGTGGCCCGCCGGTTCACCGTGGCGCTGCGCGGCGCGGGAGGGGACCGGGGATGGTGACGGCCGGGCGGGCGGTGGGGACGGACCGGCCGGGTGAGCGCGGCCAGGCGCTGGTGCTGGCGCTGCTGGCGGTGCTCGTCCTCGGCGCCGCGCTCGCCCTGGTGGCCGGGTCGCTCGTGTCGCGCATGCAGAGCCTGCGGGTCGAGACCCGGGAGACGGCGCTCCTCGCTCTCGCCGACGCCGCGGTCGCCGAGACTCTCGCGAACCTCGCCGGCCGCCCCTCGGCCGGCGGCCTCGACGCGAAGCCGTTCGGCGGCGGCACGATCGAGAGCACCGTCTCCCTCGGCGCGGCCGGCGGGTTCACCCTGGTCGCGCGGGCCTCCTACCGGGGCGCCGCCATGGAGGTCGAGGTGCGCGGGCGGATCACCGACGAGGGGCCGCGGGTGACGGCGTGGCGCCGCCTGCCGGCGCGGAGCGAGTCCGGGGGCGGCGGGTTTCAGCCGCCCGGCCGCTGAGAGTTTCCGGGCGCTACTCCTGCGGCGCGTCGGGGGTCAGCAGGTTCTCTTCGGCGGGGGTCTCGGCGCGCTGGGCGGCGATCTGACCGTCGATCGCGTCGCGGCCCGCCTCCGGTGCCGGGAGCGACGCCGGGGGCGGCGCGGGCGCGGCGGGAGCCACATCCGGAGCCAGCGGCTTCGCCGGCACGGGCGGCTTCGCCGGCGCGGGCGCCTCCCCGCGGACCGGCGCGCCCCCTTCCCAACGCACGCGGTAGATCGGCTCCGGCAGATCCATCCCTTCGGCCTCCAGCGCGTCCTTCAGCCGCACCACCGCGGTGCTGCGGACGGCGAGGTAGTGCGCCTCCCGCTGGTCGATCCAGCCGTGGAAGCGGAGCAGAACGCTCGACTCGCCGAGCTCCTCGACGTAGCCTTCGGGCGCCGGCTCGGCGAGCACCCCCTCGACCGACAGGAGGGTCTCGAGCCCGAGGCGGATCGCCGCCGGGATGTCCTCCTCGGTGCCGACGCCGACGGCGAAGCCGAAGCGGCGCCGGGGGTTGCGGGTGTAGTTGAGGATCACGCCCTTGAAGACCTGCGCGTTCGGGATGCGCAGGTGGTTGCCGTCGAGCGTCATCAGGATCGCCGCGCGCGAGGTGAGACGGATCACCTTGCCCTCCTGTCCGTCGATCACCACGTGGTCGTGGGGCGCGAACGGCTGGCGCAGCGACAGCAGCACGCCCGCGATGTAGTTTTCGACCAGGTCCTTGAAGGCGAAGCCGATCGCGAGGCCGAGGACGCCGGCGGTGCCGAGCACGGCCGCGGCGAGGCCGGTGGCGTTGACGACCTCGAGCGCCAGGAGCGTCCCGACGAGGAGCAAGACGGAGCGCGCCACCTGGCGCAGCAGGTCGCGAACGAAGGGGTTGGGCGACAGCCGGCGGTAGGGGCGCTCCCAGCCGCCGACGATGCGCGCGAGCCAGGCGAAGAGGAGGAAGACGACCAGGGCGATGGCGACCAGCGGCAGGTGCTCGAGGGCGCCGGTCCCGATCTCGCGAAGCTGGTCGAGGACCACGTCCCAGCGCCCTTCGCGGATCCCTTCGGAGAGCTCCGACGGCTCCCCCAGGTCGGCGACCGCGTCGGCCACCTCCGCATCCGGTGCCGGGACCTCCTGCGTCTGCCGGAAGAGCCTCACGGCGCCTCCCGCCCACCGCGCGCCCCGACGCCCGCCGGGCAGCGGGGGAGGGTCTCGGCCGGAAGGCCGCTCGCCGCGCTCGTACCGGCCCCGGTGAGCACCCGGATCAGGGAGCGCGGAGAGGTCTGCGCGAGGGCGTCCGCGAGGATCTGGGCGGGCGAAGGCATCGTCACGCCCGATCTTACCGGGGCCGGGAGCCGGGGTAGGATCGGTTCCCGATGTCGGAACGCGAGGGAGAGCTACGGGCCGCCGCCGAAGCCGTCGCTCGGGCCGGTGCGCTGCTGATCGCCGCCGGCGCCGGCATGGGGGTCGACTCCGGGCTGCCCGACTTCCGGGGGACCGAGGGCTTCTGGCGCGCCTACCCGCCGTTCGCCCGCCTCGGGCTGCGCTTCGAGCAGATGGCGAACCCGCGCCACTTCGCCGACGATCCGGCCCTCGCCTGGGGGTTCTACGGTCACCGCCTCGGCCTCTACCGGAAGACCGAGCCGCACGAGGGATTCCGCATCCTGCGGCGCTGGTCCGCCGCCGCGCCGGCGGGCGGCTTCGTCTTCACCTCGAACGTCGACGGTCACTTCCAGCGCGCCGGCTTCGGCGACGACGCGATCGTCGAGTGCCACGGCTCGATCCTCCACCTCCAGTGCAGCCGGCCGTGCGGCGAAGCGGTCTGGGAGGCGGACGAGGAGGGCGTGCGGGTCGACTCCTCGACCTTCCGCGCCGTGCCCCCGCTCCCGACGTGCCCCGACTGCGGCGCCGTCGCCCGGCCCAACGTGCTGATGTTCGGCGACTGGCACTGGGTGGCCGGCCGGACCGAGAAGCAGGAGGCCCGGATGCGCTCCTGGCTCGCCCGCGCCGAGCACGCGGACGGCCCGCTGGTCGTGATCGAGCTGGGCGCCGGCACGGCGGTGCCGACCGTGCGTCTCACCGCCGAGCACCTGGCGCGCCGGCCCGGGACGACGCTGGTGCGGATCAACCCGCGCGAGCCCGCGTGTCCGCCGGGCGGCATCCCGCTCGCCACCACGGCGCTCGACGCGCTCCGGGCGGTCGACCGGCTCCTCGGCGCGGCCGAGGCCGAGCCCGCCCCGAGACTGGCCGAGCGCGCCCGAAGCACGGAGGCCCCCGGTGGCTGAGCCCTCCGAGCCCACGCCGCCGCGCGGGAACCGCTCGAAGACCGTGGCCTTCGGGATCTTCCTCTCCCGCATCATGGGCTTCGTTCGCCAGCGCGCCGTCGCCCACTACTTCGGCACCAGCGCCTGGTCGGACGTCTTCGCCTTCGCGCTGCGCGCACCCAACCTCCTCCAGAACCTGCTCGGCGAGGGCACGCTCTCGGCGTCGTTCATCCCGATCTACTCCCGCATGCTGGAGGAGGGGAGGGCGAAGGACGCGGGCCGCTTCGCGGGTGCGGTCTTCGGCCTGCTCCTGGCGCTCACCGCGGCGCTCACCCTGATCGGCGTCCTGTTCGCCGAGCCGATCGTGACGGTACTCGCGTCCGGCTTCCGGTCCGACGCGGCGGCGGGCGGGGTCGACCGATACCCGCTCGCCGTCGCGACGGTCCGGATCACCTTCCCGATGACCGGCGTGCTGGTCCTCCACGCCTGGGCGCTCGGCGTGCTCAACAGCCACCGCCGCTTCCTGCTGCCGTACCTCGCGCCGGTGCTCTGGAACATCGCGATCATCGCCGCCCTGGTCGGAGCCGGGCACCTGCTGATCGCCGGCTCGCTCACGCCGTCGCTCGAGAACGTGTCGAACACCACCCTCGACCGGCTGCTGCTCGCCGCC
>CAZLLV010000304.1:0-14615 GCA_964560325.1 uncultured Thermoanaerobaculia bacterium
GCATTCGGTGGGCGTGCACGGCGGAGCGGGCGTGCCTGCGGTGCACCGTCCGGTGCCGGGCTCACCGCCGGGCGCGGGCGCCCGGCCAGGCGGGCGCTCCCGCCGGCCCGGTTCGGAACCCCCGCCCCGGCCTCCCCCCGGAAAGGCGGGCGTTCGGTGGCGCTGGCTTTGAGTCCCCCCTCCCGCGCATCGTGGGGGAGGAGGGTGGGAACGCACGCTGACCGTTCGGTGGCGACGTCCTGTCTCATGCAGGACCGTAGGGCGGGACCGTGTCCCGCCGCGATGGGATGGTGCCGACGCCGGCTGGCGCGATGCGATCGCGCCCTCTTATTGGCTCGGCCGTTCGGGGAGGAGTCTGCGCCGACCGCAGTGGACAGGATCTGATTTTTTGATTATCATAGATTGCATGACGGAGCGGATCTCGGCGACTCGTGCGGCGCGGAGTTTTTCGGACCTGTTGAACCGGGTCCGGTACCAGGGGGACTCGTTCGTAATCGTCCGGAACGGGGAGGCGATGGGGCAGCTCGGGCCGGTGGTCGGGAAGCGGCCGCGGACGTTGAAGGAGCTTGTGGGGCTGATCCGGGAGATGGGTCCGCCGGACGAGGATTTCGCTCGCGATCTGGAGGAGATCCGTCGCGAACAGCCGGCGCTTCCAGGTGATCCGTGGCGGTCCTGATCGACACCAGCGTCGCCATCGCCCTGGAGCGCGAGGCGGCCGGGCTCGAGACGCTCCACGACAACCTCGCCGACGAGCGGGTCTTTCTCGCCGCCATCACCGCCTCCGAGCTCCTCCACGGCGTCCACCGCGCCGACACAGCCCAGCGCCGCGAACGCCGGCTCCGTCATGTCGAAGCCATCTTCGAAGCCACCGCGATCCTCCCTTTCGACCTCGAAGTCGCTCGCGTCCACTCCCGCATTTGGGCCGACCTCGCCGCCAGCGGTCGAATGATCGGCGCCCACGACCTCCAGATCGCCGCCACGGCGGTCGCGCACGATCTTCACGTGGCGACACTCAACCGAGAGCACTTCTCGCGGATTGAAGATCTCCAACTCGCATCGTGGCTGGAAAAGGGCACCTCGTGACAGCACGATTCAGCGAACGCAGGGGGATCGTTCCCACATCACGGCAGCTTCAAATCGATGGGATGTCCGACCAGCTTCGCAACTCGCTTTGGAATGTGCTCGAAATGGGAATCTGGAGAAGCGATGAATTTGAGCGCTCCCTCGGAGACCCAACCGGACTCGCTGGGGCGGCGGTCACTGCCCGATATGGCCTGATTAGGAATTTCAGCAGCTCACTGTGGCTCTATTACTTCAAGCTTCCGACGGACGAAATCCCAACCGAGAGAAAGGCGGTACTAGAGAAGATTCGGAACTATTTCTTCGCATGCAGGTGGCACGAAGTCTACGATTTCATTGAGTACACTCTCTCTTGGGCTTCTTCGCATCCATCAATGCAAACTCGTGTCACGCGCCTTCAAAATGATCTAAATCTTGTTTTGGCAAGAGAGCTCGCAGGATACCGCTTTCTGAAAGCTTTCTGCACAGATGTGACGAGTGAGCAGGAACTCGAAGCATTAGAGGATGCACTCTCGGATGAGGACCACCCCGGAGTCCGCTTGCACCTTCACAGAGCACTTCAGCTGCTAACTGACCGCAAGAAACCCGACTATCGGAACTCCATCAAGGAATCGATCTCGGCTGTAGAGAGCATGGCGAAGGTCGTTACAGGCCAGGACAACGCGACTCTCGGCAAAGCACTGGCGGTGCTCGAGAAGGAAGGTTCTATCCATCGGGCGCTAAAGCAGAGCTTCACCAGCCTCTACGGCTATACCAACGACGAAGACGGAATCCGGCACGCCATGCTGGAAGAGCCGAATCTCACCGCCGCCGACGCCAAGTTCTTCCTTCTCTCCTGCACCTCATTCATCAACTACCTCAAGGCGAAGCTCTGAGCCGCAGAGCCGGCGCCACCTTGCGGTAAGCGACATCCCCCGTAGCTTCGTTCCGACTGCTCGGGTTCCTCACGGCGCGATGCGATCGCGCCCTACCTCTTCTCCTCCACTCTCCCCCGTCGAGCGCGGCATTCCCGGCGAGCCACCGCCGGACCTCGAGCGCCTCGAACCACCCGGGCAGTAGGCGTGGGCCGGGGGTCCCGAACCGGCTCGCTCGGGGGAGCGCCCGCCTGGGCGAGCGCCTGCGCTCGCCGTTACGCCTGGCACCGAGCGCTCCTGCGAGCCGCTCCCGCCGCCACCACCACCCCCACCGAATGCGGGCTTCGACCCCCGACGACCGGGCGGGAGCCCCCGGCCCACGCCGGGGCAAACCCCTACACCGCGACGGGCGAGCGCGCGAACATGCCTTCTCGGTACGCCGTGATCTCACCCGTGAAGGCGGAGGCGGCGACGGTGAGCGGTGAGGCGAGGTAGAGCCGGCCGGGGCCGGAGCGACCCTTGTAGTTTCGGTTGATCGCCGACACCGTCACCTGGTCGGGCGTGTCGGAGACGCCCGGGCCGCAGCCGATGCAGGCGCCGCAGCCGGGCTGGATCAGCCGCACGCCGGCCGCCTCGAAAGCCGCCACCAGCCCGTTCTCGCGACAGTGGCGCTCGACCGCCTCGGAGCCGAACTGGATCAAGAACTGGACCCGCGGGTGCACCGTGAGGCCCGCCTCGACCGCCTCCTTCACCACCCGGTGGTAGAACTCCAGGTCGTCGATCTTGCCCGCCGTGCAGCTCCCGCCGTAGGCGATGTCGATCGGAGTGCCCGCCACCTCGTCCACGAACGCGCCGTTCGTCGGATCGGACGGCACGCCGTGGTCCGGATCGCCGGGGTGGGCGACCATCGGCCGGATGGACGAGAGGTCGATCGTGTGGACCCCGCCGGCGTACTCCGCATCCGGATCGGGCGCCACGACGCGCGCCCGCAGCCGCTCCACGTCGACGCCCGGCCGCCACTCGGCGAGCCACCGGAAGGTCGCCTCGTCGGCTTCGACGATCGCCGTGCGCGCCGCGCACTCGGTCGCCATGTTGGTGAGCGTCGCCCGCTCGTCCATCGACAGCGAGGCGAGGCCCGGGCCGGTGAACTCCATCACCCGGTTGAGCGTCTTCTGCGGCTTCGCGAAGTGGAGGAGGATGTAGAGCATCACGTCCTTCGCGGTCACGCCGTCGGCGAGCTCGCCGGTCAGCTCGAAGCGGATCGACTCCGGCACCTCGACGGTCGTGAACCCGGAGTGCAGGAGGTTCGCGTACTCGGTCGCGCCGACGCCCCAGGCGAGGGCGTTGTTCACGCCGCCCATGCAGGTGTGGCTGTCGGTCGCCTGGATGAAGTCGCCCGGCTCGATCAGCTTCTCGCGCGCGACCTCGTGGCAGATCCCGGGCGACACCCGGTCCTTGGCCGAGAAGTCCTGCACGCCGGTGTGCGCCTGGAGCTCGCGCTGGAGATCGCGCAGGGTGTCGATCTTGCCGATGAAGCCGCGCATCTTCGGAACGTCGTCGGCGTAGATCAGGTGGTCCTCGAAGACCGCGAACTTCCTCGGGTCCTGCACGACGTAGTCGGACCCGTACTCCTCCTCCAGGAAGTAGTGGACCTGGGCGGTCGTGAACTCGTGGCTGTAGCCGCCGTCGACGTCGACCACCACCGCGTCGCCCGGCGCGACGAACCGCTTCCCCTCCTCGACGCCGCGCAGGTGGCGGGCGAGGATCTTCTCCGCCATCGTCATCGGCCGTGGGCCGGTCTCGTGGCGCGGCAGCTCGACTCCACTCGAAGGGCCCGCCGCCAGCGCCTTGGCGAACGGGAAGAGCCCGCCCTGCCGGATGATCAGCCGGCTGATCGGATCGTAGCCGCGGCAGAACTCCTCGATCGGCACCCCCTCGCCCGCCTGGAGCCGGCGGAGCATCTCGTGATCGCCCATCAGCACGCCCTGGTTGACGTTGTTGCCGGCGTGGATGGGAGCGAACGACGCGGCGATGGCGATCCGGATGCCCGACCATTTCTCCGCCTGGACCGCCGTCTCGCGCGAGCTGCCGACGCCCTTGCGGTAGCCGGAGACGATCACCTCGAAGTTCCCATCGCGCAACGCGTCGCGGGCGAAGAGGCGCTCGCCGTCGACGATCAGCCCGGCGTAGGCGTCGCGCGCGATGTCCTCCGGCCGGTGGCTGAAGCAGACCCACGCCGGGGTCATGGCGTCGGTGTTGATGTCGTCGAGCAGGTCGTCCACCCCGACATCGTCCATCGTCAGGTCGAGCTCGCCGGTGAGCTGCCGCTCGATCAGCTTCGGGTCCTTGGTCAGGAAGAGCACCCGCTTGCCGGGGGTGAGGCGGACGATCTGGGGAGGGGTCATGCGTCGCTCTGCTCCGTCTGCGGTGGGGGTGGCGCGCGCGCCGGATGGCGGCGGGGGGACGGCCCGGCGGTGATTCTACCAGCGGCCCACGCGGCGGTCCGGTGCCACGGATCGAGCGGCCGTGGCATGCATCCTGCTACTTCACCGGGACGGAGCGGCTCGCCGCAAGCGGCCTCGAGGGCCCGAGCCGCCTGGACCGAACCAACCCACAGCTTTGCTTTCCAATTCTCTCGAGGAGGATCCGACTCATGCGTAACTTCAGAAACCCCGTGACGGCTCTCGCCTTCACCATCCTCGCCGTGCTCGCCCTCGGGGCGTGCTCGACCACCGAGCCCGCCGGCCAGCAGATCGACGACGCGGCGCTCACCACCAAGGTCAAGGCGAAGCTCGCCGCCGACCCCGACGTCAACCCGTTCAACATCGACGTCGACACCACCGACGGCGTGGTCACCCTGCGCGGCCGCGTGGAGGACGTGGCGAGCCGGAACGAAGCGGTCGAGCTCGCCCGCGAGACCGAAGGCGTCCGCCGTGTCCGCAACGAGATCCAGGTGGGCGAGGGGCCGGGCGACATGGCTCCGGGCGCCGACGCGGCCTTGGTCGGCGCGATCGAGGGCCAGCTCGCCGGCGACCCCGGCACCTCCGGCCTGAACATCGACGTCGACGTGCAGGACGGCGTGGTGACCCTCTCCGGGACCGTCCGGACCGCCGATGCGCGGACCCGGGCCGGGGAGATCGCCCGCTCGGTCGACGGCGTCAAGTCGGTGCGCAACGAGCTGAAGGTCCAGTGACCTCGGCCTGAGCCCGCACGAACGAAAAAAGCGCCCCGGGCGGTGAGAGCCGCCCGGGGCGCTTTCGTTTTCACCCTCGAGGCGCCGTCAGTTCAGGCAGGAGCCGTTGTTGTGGGTGTGGTTGTTGATCGCGCTCACCGAGCAGCTGGAGAACTGGCCCGAGCCGCTCGACTGGATGAAGGAGCACATGATCGGGCCGAAACCGTTGCAGGAGACTCCGCTGCAGCCGATCTGATTGTCGTGCTGAGCCGACAGGTTGTGCCCGATCTCGTGGGCCGTCAGCTCGGCGCGCTGCGCCGCCGACGACAGGTTCTGCGACACGCCGTACGACAGGCTCGGCGAGTTGCAGATCACTCCGACCCAGGCGACGCCGATGGTGCCGCCGTTGAAGTTCTTGCCCGAGAACAGGTGCGCCGTGTCCCGGGTCGTGCCGCCCCGGTTCGACTGCCACCAGCTCCGGAACTGGTAGAGCGTGGTCACCGCGTCGTTCGACGTGTACGGATCGCTGCCGGAGCTCGGCCACGCCTGCTGGTACGTGATGCTGATGTACAGGTTGAGGTCGCTGCGGTAGATCCCATCCACGTCGTTCAGGATGCCCTGGATCCGGGTGAACGTTCCCGGGTTGCCGAACGAGGAGTAGTACTCGCCGTCGGCGTCGGTGGCGACCTGGAGGCGCCGCAGGGTGTTGTGGTTGCGCTCGACGACGCCGGGGGTCGGATCGATGCCCTGGTCCCGGCCGGCCTCGAGCCGGTGGGTCACGCCGCACAGGCCGCTCGCCTCGGGACGCACGTCGGCCTCGCGGTAGACCACCGCGGCGCTCTTCGGCGCGTTGGGGACGAACTGCCGCAGCGGATCGACGAACAGCCAGTCGTCACCGCTCTTGACGTAGCCGGTGAACAGCCCGCGGGTGGCGGTCAATCGCACGACGCTGTCGGGCTGGCCGACGATCGTGCCGGCGAAGGTCGCGACCGGACGGTCCGGCAGCTCGACCGGGCCGGCCTCGGTCATCAGGACCTCCTTGTAGCCGGGGGCGCGCAGGTCGTTGATCTCGACCTGGAGCTCGAAGCGCTCGCCGCCGAGGAAGATGTCCAGCCGGTTGGCCGTCCGCATCTGGCGCTCGATCTTCGCGAGCGGCAGCTCCACGACGTCGTAGTTGTAGAGGAGCTCGTCGAGCGCGGTCTTGGCCTCGACGGACGGGGCCTGGACCTGCGGCACGAACATGCGGGTGGGCGTACGGTCGTCCGCCGTGGCCAGGGTGGCCGACGCGGCGAATGCGGAGCCTGCGGTGAGTGCGAGAAGCGCGATCGCGATCGCGGACAGCTCGAAAAATCGGATCTTCATTACCTTCAATCCTCCGTGTGTTTCGATTCTAGGTACTGCCGACTGAGAGCCCGGCACGACGCCGGGTGACGCGGTTCGGCGGATCGATCCGGAACCGGGAGGAGGACCCCGGGCGCGGGGTGAAATGCGGCGAGCCGCGAAGCCCGCCGGGCGCTGAATCCTGAGTGCCATCGAACTGAAGCCGAAGGTATTCATAACTTCAAAATCTGTCAAGTAAGCACTTGCGCTCCATGGCGCCGAGCACTGCCGCCGGTCCGGTATCGTTGCCCCGATGACTGCCCTCTCCGACGCGGATCTGCTCGCCCGGCTGGTCGCCTTCGACACCACCAGCCGGAACCCGAACCTGCCGCTCGCGCGGTTCCTGGCCGACTACCTCGACCGGCCCGGGGTGGCCGTGCGCGTGCTGCCGGGGCCCGAGGGCCCGGAGGGCAAGGCGAACCTGTTCGTACGCGTCGGGCCGCCGCTCGACCCGGACGCGGCCGAGCGGCCGGGGCTGGCGCTCTCCGGCCACATGGACGTGGTGCCGGCGGACGACGTGGACCGCTGGACGAGCGATCCGTTCGAGCTGACCGACCGGGGCGACCGCTGGGTGGCCCGCGGCTCGGCCGACATGAAGGGCTTCCTGGCGCTCGCCGCGAACGTTCTGCGGGAGCAGGACCCGCACCGCCTGCGCCGCCCGCTGGTCCTCCTCTTCACCTACGACGAGGAGGTCGGCTGCCTGGGCGCGGGCCACCTGCGGCGGACCTGGGGCGCGGCCGAGGGCACGGGCGAGGGGCTGCCGCGCGCCGCCGTGATCGGCGAGCCGACCGAGCTGCGGCCGGTGCGCATTCACAAGGGGCACTTGAAGCTGCGCCTCGAGTACCCCGGGATCAGCGCCCACAGCGCCTATCCGCACCTCGGCGTGAACGCGATCGAGGGCGCCGCCGAGGGGGTGCGGGTGCTGGTCGCTCTGAAGGAGGAGCTGGCGCGCGAGCGGGTGGCGGCCTCGGAGCACTTCCCGGAGGTGCCGTTCGCGGCGCTCAACGTCGGCACGGTGCGCGGCGGCGTGGCGGTGAACGTGGTGCCGGACCGGTGCGTGCTGGAGGTCGGCATCCGGCTGCTGCCGGGGATGGACGCGGAGGAGGTGGTGGAGCGGGTGCTGGCGGCGACCGGAGCGACGCGAGAGGCGGGTTCGGCGAGACCGCATCTGCAGGTGATGTCGGTGAGCCCGCCGTTGATGACTTCCGGAGGAGCGGGAGTGGTGGAGACGCTGCTGGAGGCTTCGGGGGAGCGGGAGGCGGGGGCGGTGTCGTACGCGACCGACGCCGGCTGGTTCGCGGAGATGGGGATGGACTGCGCGATCTGGGGGCCGGGCTCGATCGAGGTGGCGCACAAGCCGGACGAGTTCCTGCCCAAGGCCGACCTGGCGCGGGCGAGGGAGCTGCTGACCGGAGTGGTCGAGCGCTTCTGCGTCGCGGAGGCGGGCTGAGGTGCGGGCGATCGAGGCGGAGCTGACCTGGACCGGCGAGCGCTTCGAGCGCGGCGTGCGGGTGACGGTCGACGCGGAAGGCCGGATCGCGTCGGTCGGCGCCGCCGCGGGGGAGGACGAGGGCGCGGTCGAGCGTCTTCCCGCCCGGGCGATTCTTCCCGGCTTCGTGAACGCCCACTCCCACGCCTTCCAGCGCGGCCTGCGCGGCCGGGGGGAGACCTTCCCGAATCAGCCGACCGGTCCTGCCGGAACGGTCGGGATGGGGTCCTTCTGGAGCTGGCGCGAGGCGATGTACTCGCTGGTCGACTCGCTCGACCGGGACGGCTTCCGGGAGCTGACGCTGCGGGCCTTCCGCGAGATGCGCTCCGCCGGCATCACGACGGTGGGCGAGTTCCACTACTTCCATCACGGAATCGATCACGGTCCGAGCGGCGCCGCCGACCACTCCTTCGACGAGGTGGTGATCGAGGCGGCCGCCGAAGCGGGCATACGGCTGGTGCTGCTCCAGACCTACTACCGCGAGGGCGGCCCGGGACGGCCGCTCGAGCCGGCGCAGCGGCGCTTTCGCTCCGAGTCGGTCCCCGCGTTCGTCGAGCAGCTCGACCGGCTCGCCGCGCTCGTCTCCGGCGCCGGCTCGCCCGGTGCGTCCCTCGGCGTCGTCGCCCACTCGATCCGCGCCGCGCCGCCGGACGACGTGGCGCAGCTCTTCGAGGAGGCGGTGCGCCGTGACCTGCCGTTCCACATGCACGTCGAGGAGCAGGTGCGGGAGATCGTCGAGTGCGCCACCGCCTACGGCGCCCGGCCCATGCAGTTGCTGCTCGACCGGCTCTCGCTCGACCGGCCGGAGGCGGCGGGGCGTTTCACCGCCGTCCACTGCACCCACACCGACCCGTTCGACATGGCCCGCTTCGCGGCGGCCGGCGGCAACGTCTGCATCTGCCCGACGACCGAGGCGAACCTGGGCGACGGCATCGCCGACCTGCCCGGCATCCTCGCCGCCGGCGGCGCGGTCTGCCTCGGCACCGACTCGAACGCCCGCATCTCGATGCTCGAAGAGGCGCGCTGGCTCGAGCTGGTGCAGCGGCTGGCACGCGAGCGGCGGGGCGTGGCGCGGGACGGCAGCCGCGCGGGGGGCCGGGTCGCCACCACGCTCCTCGACGCCGCCACCGCGAACGGCGCCCGCGCCCTGGGCGTTCCGGCCGGCGCCCTCCGCCCCGCCGCCTGGGCCGACCTCGTGGCCTTCGATCTCGGCCACCCGGAGCTCGCCGGCTGGGACGAGGAGACCCTCCTCGAGTCGATCTTCCTCGGCGCCTCCGACCGCACCATCGCCGGCACCTTCGTCGGCGGCGCCTGGGCCTCCGCGCGGTAGAGCCCGACCTCCGGCGGACGCGACCCGGGTCGACTCCTGTCCCGCTCCGTTCCAGGGCGACACTTTGCTTGCTACACAGGCAGAGAGGGACGAGGGCATGCTCGAAGAGAGATCATGACGGGGGCGTCGGGTGCGTTGTTTCCATGGGTGCTCCTCGCGCTGGCCGGCGGCGTCGCATCCTGGCTCGCGTGGTGGGTCCGGCGGTCCGAGCGCAGGCGGCGCGAAAGCGAGCTGCGGGTGCTCGACCTCACCGAGCAGCGGCGCGCCACCGAGGCCCTGCTCGCCCACCGGGCGCTCCACGACCCGCTCACCGAGCTGGCGAACCGCCCGCTCTTCCTCGACCGTCTCGGCCACGCGCTCACCCGTGCCCGGCGCCCCGGCAGCTCGACCGCCGTGATGCTGCTCGGCATCGACCGCTTCCGGAGCGTCAACGACCGGTTGGGACACGCGACCGGCGACCACCTGCTGGCCGAGGTCGCCGGCCGGCTGTGCCGGACCCTGCGGGTCGAGGACACGGTCGCCCGGGTCTCGGGGGACGAGTTCGCCGTGCTCGTCGAGCGCCTCACCGATCCGCGCGACGCCGGGAAGGCCGCGGCGCGCGTCCTGGCGCTGTTCGAGGCGCCCTTCGATCCTCCCGACGGCCCCCCCGTGCGCCTGACGACCTCGATCGGCGTCGCGGTCGCCCCGCCCGGTGAAGCGGCCCGCCCCGAGGATCTGGTCCGCGACGCCGGCATCGCGCTCCGCGTCGCCAAGCGGCAGGGCCAAGGGCGGGTCCATTTTTTCGACCCGGAGACCGACGGCGACCATGTCGCCCGGCTGGCCATCGAGACCGAGCTCTGGGGCGCCGCCGAGCGCGGCGAGCTGAAGGTGCTCTACCAGCCGATCATCCGGCTCACCGACCGGCGCCTGGCCGGCGTCGAGGCGCTGCTGCGCTGGGACCACCCCCGCCTCGGCCTCCTCGCGCCGGACGACTTCATCCCGCTCGCCGAGGAGAGCGGAGCGATCGCCCCGATCGGCCGCTGGGTGCTCGACGAGGTCTGCCGGCAGGCGCGCGCCTGGGGCGACGCGGCGCCGGACGGGCGGCCGCCCGAGGTGAGCATCAACCTCTCCGAGCGCCAGTTCCACCTCTCCGAGGTCGCCGACGACGTGGCCGAGGCGATCGCACGCTGGGACCTGCCGCCGCCCGCGCTCTGCTTCGAGATCACCGAGAGCCTGGCGCTGCGGGCACCGGCGCCGATCCGCCGCCTGCGCGCCCTCGGCGTCCGCGTGGCGCTCGACGACTTCGCCACCGGCTACTCGTCGCTCGGCACGGTCAAGACGGTGGCGGTCGACTCGCTCAAGATCGACCGCTCGTTCGTCGCCGGGCTCGGCTCCGTGCGCGCGGACACGGCGCTCGTCACCGCGCTCGTCGGCCTGGGGCGTGACCTCGGGCTGAGCGTCACCGCCGAAGGGGTCGAGACCCGCGGGCAGCTCGACGCCCTCCTGGCGCTCGGCTGCCAGCACGGCCAGGGGCACCTCTTCGCCCCGGCCCTGCCTCCCGAAGCGCTCGGAAAGTACTTCGGCTACCCGCCGCCCGTCCGGGGCTTCACACCTATGGATGCCCACATGTGCTAATCTTCGCGATAACGGTCACGCTCTAATGAACGCCCGAAGGCGCCCGGGGACGATCGACCGCTCCCGGGGGTCCGCGAGTCTCGAACGGCCCCCGCACGATGCCGGCGCCGGACGGAGAAGAGAGCGCCCGACCGACTCAGGAGGGAAATCGCGATGAAAGCACCACGTCTCCTCTGGCTCTTCCTGGCCGTCCTGCTGGTCGTGCCCGCCGGCACGGCGTTCGCCCAGGTGCCTCCCCTCGACCATTTCCTGGTCTACCAGCACGCGCCGATCCCGGCCGGGTTCACCGTCCGCCTCACCGGACAGTTCGACACCGGTCCGGTCGTGACGAACGTGGCCGACCAGGTGCGCTTCGCCAACCCGGTCGAGAAGACCCACAGCGGCGTGACCTACGGGATCGCCGATCCGTGGCGCCACTACAACTGGTATCGCCTCCTGGGCAGCACCTCGGAACCGGTGCGAAACGTCCGCTTCCGCAACCAGTTCGGCGAGGCGTGGGTGAAGATCCAGACGCCGGTCTTCCTGCTCGTGCCGGCGGAGAAGCTGAGCCACCAGGGCGGCAGCCAGCCGCCGGTGGGCGCCGACCACTACAAGTGCTACCAGATCGTCTCGATCGGCACCCATCCGCCGACCCCGATCGTCGGCCTGAAGGACCAGTTCCAGTCGCGTCCGAACGTCGGTGTCTTCTCGCCGCGTCTTTTCTGCGTTCCGGTCGAGAAGGACCACGCCGGGCAGATCTTCCCGATCCAGAACCCGGTCGAGCACCTGGTCGTCTACGACCTCTCGCCCTGGATCTTCGCGCGGGACGTCGTGACGCGCGACCAGTTCCTGACCTCGCAGTTCACCGTCGATCGCGCAGCCTGGCTGGCGGTGCCGACCTACAAGCTGGCCTGGACCGTCGCGTCGGCGCAGCCGGTCGACCCGTAGTCCCGACCCCATCCCTCGCCCGGTGCCGCCGGACCGCGTCCGCGCCGTCGTGAAAGAATGAGCCCATGTGCGGACGCTACACGCTGACGACGCCGGGCGAGGTGATCGCCGAGATCTTCGACCTCTCCGAAGAGCCGGAGGTCGCGGCGCGCTACAACGTGGCGCCGACCCAGGAGGTGGCGGCGATCCGCGCCCCCTCCGAAGAGAGCGAGAGCGGCGAGCGCCGCTTCGCGACGCTGCGCTGGGGCCTGGTGCCGCACTGGGCCGACGACCCGTCGATCGGCAACCGGATGATCAACGCCCGCGCCGAGTCGGTCGCCGACAAGCCCGCCTTCCGCGCCAGCTTCAAGAAGAAGCGCTGCCTCGTCCTGGCGGACGGCTTCTACGAGTGGCAGAAGTTGGCCGGCGGCAAGAAGCAGCCCTGGTACTTCCGTCTGGAGAGCGGCGAGCCGTTCGCCTTCGCCGGGCTGTGGGCGTCGTGGAACCGGGGCGAACCCGACGCGGACCGAGCCCCGCTCGAGACCTGCGCGCTGCTCACGACCGACGCCAACGCCCTGGTGAAGAAGGCCCACCACCGCATGCCGGTGATGCTCGCTCCCGAAGACCTCGACCTCTGGCTCGACCCGAAGGTCACGGACCGCGAGCCGCTCGAGAAGATCCTCCGCCCGTTCGACCCGGCGAAGATGATCGCCTTCCCCGTCTCGACCCGCGTCAACAGCCCGGCGAACGACGATCCGTCGGTGATCGAGCCGCTCGGTGACGCCGAACGTGCCGGGGCCGACGAGCCGGACGAGGAGCAGCAGGCGCTGTTCTGAGTCTCCGGCTTCCCATCACATCTCCATCACCGCCGCCACGTCGTCGGGGATCTTCTCCTCCCCGCCGCGCCGGTCGAGCCAGGTCACCAGGAAGAGCACGGTGAACGACGCGGTGAGCGCCACCGCCGACGGCAGGACGCCGGGCGGCAGGAGACGGCCCCCGAATAGCTCCAGGCCGACGTTCAGCACGATGCCGGTGACCATCGAGGCGATCGCCGCCCGGCGGGTGACGCGGCGCCAGTTCAGGCCGACCGCGAGTGCCGGCGCGAGCGCCGCCGCGAAGGTACCGAAGGCGAAGGTGCCGAGCAGCGCGATCAGGTCGCCGTAGAGGTAGGCGACCGCCGCCGAGGCGACCGCCACGACGGCCACCGCCACCCGCCCCCAGGCGAGCTCGTCGGCGAGCGGCCGCCCGAGCGCGCGCGGCAGGTCGCGCACCAGGGCCGCCGAGCCGAGGTTCACGAACGAGTCGGCGGTCGACATGATGGCCGCGAGCACGCCGGTGAAGGCGAGCCCGGCGACGATCTCCGGCGTGAAACCGAGCAGGAACTCGGTCGCCGCCCGGTCGGCGAGCTCGAGCGGCGGCATCGCCCCGCGCGCGACTAGCGCCGGCACCGCGAGGCCGATCCCGAGCCAGATCAGCACACAGAGGCTCTGGGATACGGCGATCACGAGCGGCAGCCAGCGCAGCGCGAGCGGATCGCGCAGCATGTAGAACTTGTGGAGCATCTGGGGCTGGCCGAGCACCCCGACCGAGAAGACGAGCAGGAAGCCGAAGGCGGTCGCCGGCGGCACCGTGCCGAGCGGGTCGAGGAAGCGGGCGCCGAAGTCGGGCGAGGCCGCCACGTCCGCCGCCATCGCCGAGATCCCGCCGCCGGCCCGGAGCGCGTAGTAGAAGACCGCCACCCCGGCGGTCATCATCAGCACCCCCTGGACGAGGTCGGTGTAGACCCCGGCGACCATGCCGCCGGCGACCGCGTAGGCGAGCACCAGCGCCACTCCGACGGCGACGGCCACGCCGAGGCTCCCCTCCCCCAACATCTCGCGGGTGCCGAAGATCGCCTCGATCAGCACGCCGAGGGCGCGGAGCTGGGCGCCCAGATAGGCGACGGTGCCGATCAACACCGCCAGCGCGGCGATCGCGGCGGCGGCGCGGCCACCGTAGCGGGCGGCGATCGCGTCCGGCACGGTGTAGACCTCGCGCACCTCGGCGAGCAGGCGCAAGCGCTTGCCGACCGCCCAGCAGAGGAGCGCCGAGGTGAAGCCGACCGAGAGGACGATGAAGAGCGACGCGGTGCCGATCCGGTAGGTCAGCCCCGGCCCGCCGAGGAAGACGAAGCCGGAGAACGCCGCCGAGGTGGTGGCGAGCCCGGTGACGATCAGCCCGAGCCCCTGCCCGGCGATGAAGAAGTCGCGGCTGGTGCGGGTCCGGCGCATCGACCACGCGCCGACCGCGAGCACCAGCACGAGGTAGGCGAGGGCGACGCCGGCGATCGCCGGCCGGTCGAGGATCGGCACGGGCTCAGTAGCCCTGCCCCGACCGGCGCCGCAACGCTTCGAGCTCGTCCCGCGAGAGCCCGGCGCGGTCGAAGGTCAGGGCGTAGCCGAGGGTGGCGAGCGGGAGAGGCAGCAGCCAGATGCCCGCGAGCTGGACGACCGCGGCGAGCGCCGAACGGCCGGAGAGCGCCAGCACTCCGAGCGCCGCGGTCGCGAGGACGGCGCCGAGGACGAGGAAGATCCAGCCGAGCGTCCGGGCGTGGCGGCCGCCTCCGGCGAACGCTCCGAGGGCCATCAGGGCGACCGGGACGACCGCGGTCAGCGCCGCGAGCACGCCGTCGGCGAGGCGGCCGGCGGCGGTGCCGGCGTACAGGCCGGAGGCGACGAGCGCGGCGAGTGCGGCGGGGCTCGCCGCGGCCAGGACGGCGAGCGCGATCCGGCGGCGGGCTCGGGGGGGGAT
>CAZLLV010000305.1:0-4345 GCA_964560325.1 uncultured Thermoanaerobaculia bacterium
CGGCAGGCCGCCCTCGGTGAGGAGCACCTCGCCGAAGATCGGCTCGATCAGGCTCGCGAGGAGCGCCGTGGCGGCGGCGAAGGCGAAGATGGCGGCGAACGCGATCGCCATCCAGCCCGAGTAGCGACGCAGGCGCCGCCAGAGGAACGAGGCGATCTTCACGCCGCCCCCCGTCCGCCGCGCCGTTCGCGTTCCGGTGCCTCGTCGAGGAGGCGACCGGCGATCTCCCGCGCCGCCCGGCGGCTCGCGCCCGACTCGCCGAGGCGCGGCCGGAGGTCGGCGAGCCCGCGGCGCATGGCGTCGATCCGCGGGCGGTCGCACAGGAGCGCCGACGCCACCTCGGCGACGTGCTCCGGGCTCGCCTTCGCCTGGAGGAGCTCCGGCACCACCTCCCGGCCGAGCACCAGGTTGACCAGGCTGACGAAGGGGAGCCGCACGAGGAGCTTGCCCATCAAGTAGGTCCAGCCGCCCAGGCGGTAGAGCACCGCCATCGGCGTACCGAGCAGGCCCACCTCCAGGGTCGCGGTGCCGGAGGCGCAGAGCGCGAGGTGGGAGTCGGCGATCGCTTCGGCACGGTCGGACGACGGCACCACCCGCACCGGCAGGCCGGAGAGGGCGACCGCCTCCTCCACCATGGCGGC
This sequence comes from uncultured Thermoanaerobaculia bacterium, assembly GCA_964560325.1. Taxonomy (GTDB): domain Bacteria; phylum Acidobacteriota; class Thermoanaerobaculia; order Multivoradales; family DATKCC01; genus CAZLLV01. The sequence goes on from CAZLLV010000305.1 coordinate 642, forward strand.
GGGGATGGTGGGCGCCCGGATCACCCGCGCGAGGATCGGCAGCTCCTCGGCCATCCGGCGCACCGCTTCGAGCATCACCGGCAGGAGCGCCTCGACCTCGCTCGTCCGCGAGCCCGGCAAGAGCGCCACACGATACGGCTCGTCCCCCGCCTCCGGCCAGTCGTCCCAGACGTGCGGCAGCTCGGGGATGGCGTCGACCAGCGGGTGCCCGACGTGGACCGCCTCGACCCCGTGCTCGCGGAAGAAGTCGACCTCGAACGGGAAGAGGACCAGCATCCGGTCGACGTGCAGGGCGATCGTCCGCACCCGCCCGCGCCGCCAGGCCCAGACCTGGGGGCTGATGTAGTAGACCACCGGCACGCCGCGCTCCGAGAGGGCCTTGGCGAGGCGGAGGTTGAACTCCGGGAAGTCGATCAGCACCGCGAGCCGGGGGCGGCGGCGATCGACCTCGGCGAGGAGGGCGTCGAAGATCTCGCGCGCCCGGGCCCAGACCCGCAGCACCTCCGACAGGCCGACGACCGAGATCTCGGCGCTGTCGGCCACTCGTTCGAGCCCGGCCTCCGCCAGCGCCTCGCCGCCGAGACCAAAGGCTTCGAGACCGTCGACCAGCTCCCGGAGCTCGGTCAGGAGGGGCGCGCCGTGGAGATCGCCGGAGGCCTCGCCGGCCACCAGCAGCATACGGACCGGCGCTCGATCGGAGGTCACGGAATCGGCGCGGGGGGGCCGGAGGGGAACGGGTACATGAGCCAGGCGACGAGGAGGCCGCCCGCCACCATGCCGACGAAGAGCTGAAGGAAGAGGATCACCTGGTCGCGCCGCTCGCGGCGCCAGAGGGCCGCGAAGAAGAGGCTCACGATCAGGGCGTAGACGACCATCAACAGGAAGTGGCTCACTCCTTCCACCCCTTCGCGATGTCCCAGGCGTCCAGGATCAGCAGCAGGTTCATCAGCCCGGCGGTGAGCAGGAAGGCAGCGCCGTACTCGTAGCCCTGCGAGAGCACCTCACCCTCGTAGCCGACGAGGAAGCGCAGCACGAAGTAGGGCAGGCCGAGGCCGAAGCAGGCCACCGTGCCGAGATAGGAGAGCGGCTGCCCGCTCACGAAGTGCCAGAGCTTGCCTTCCAGCCCCACCCCGACGGCGACCGCCGCCAAGACCAACACCAGGAAGAGCACGCCGCGGCGCCAGCGCCGCAGGTAGAGATGCCCGGCGCCCGGCACCAGCCAGGCGAGCACGCTGCACACGACGGCGTTCGCGCGGACCGCGGGCGGGCGATCCTCCGCGGGACGCTCGGCCCGCGCCGGGCGCGGTTCCGATTCGGCCACTGCGATCTCCTCTCGTGACCGGCCGGGGTCGACCGGGCCCGGTCTCGGGGTCAGGCCCCGTCGTTCAACATCTCCCGCAGATCCTTGCCGGGCTTGAAGTACGGAATGCGCTTGGCCGGGACCTGGACCTTGTCCCCGGTCTTCGGGTTCCGGCCGACCCGGGCCCCGCGCTTGCGGATGCGGAAGCTTCCGAAGCCGCGGAGCTCGATCTTCTCCCCGGCCTTCAGCGAGTCGACGATGCTTTCGAACACCGTGTTCACGATGATCTCGGCATGCTTCTTGGTGAGCTCCGTCGAGCGGGCGACCTCCTCCACCAGCTCGGCCTTCGTCATGCCCTCGTTTCGCGACACCGGCACTCTCCCCCTCGGTAAGCGGCGGGTCCCCGTCCGCGGACGGGGACCCGCGAAGACCTGAATCAGGACTCCTTCTCTTCGGCCTCTGCCTCCTCCGGCTCGGACGCTTCGGCCTCCTCCGCCTCCTCGGCGGCGGCCTCCTCGTCCTCATCGGCGGCGGACGCCTCCACGCTCTCCTCGGCCTCGGCCGGCTCCTCCTCGGCGGCGGCGGCCTGGACCTCCTCCGCCTCCTCGGAACCCTCCTCCGCCTCTTCGGACTCCTCACCGCGGGCCTTCTCGCTGGCCGCGGCCTGGTCTCGGAGCGCCGCGAGCTGACCCGCCATCGACGTGCCGCTCAGGGTCTCGGACGACGTGGAGACCTGCGCGGCCGGGGTCACCGGGCGGTCGGAGCGCTTCGGAGTCTTGCCCTCCTCGGCGGCCGCCTGGGCCTCGAGGTCCGTGATCTCCTCGGTGCCGGGCTGCGAGACGCCGCGCATCGTGAGACCGACCTTCTTCTCGCCCTCCTCGATGCGCAGGATGCGCGCGCTCACCCACTCGCCGGCCTGGTAATGGTCCTCCAGGCGGGCACCGCCCGGCACGTCGATCTCGCTGACGTGGGCGAGCCCTTCGAGCCCGTTGTAGATGTCGATGAACAGGCCGAAGTCGGTGACGTTGACGACCCGCCCGGTGACCTCGTCGCCGACGTGGTTCCGGTCGGTGAAGTCGTCCCACTCGTTGGGCATGAACTCCTTGATCGAGAGCGACACCCGCTGGTTGTCGACGTCGATGTTGGTGATCCGGGCCTTGACCGTCTCGCCCTTCTTCAGGATCTCGCTCGGATGCTTGACCCGCTTGGTCCAGCTCATGTCCGAGACGTGGATCAGGCCGTCGATCCCCTCGGTGATCTCGACGAAGGCGCCGAAGTCGGTGAGGTTGCGGACCTTGCCCTCGACGATCGAGCCCTCCGGGTGGATGGCCGCGAGCTCCTCCCACGGGTTCTGCTCGGTCTGGCGGAGCGACAGGCTGATCCGCCGCTGCTCCATGTCGAGCTCGGAGACGATCGCCTCCACCTCGTCGCCAACGTTCAGGAGCTTCGAGGGGTTGACGACCTTCTTCGTCCACGACATCTCGCTGACGTGGATCAGGCCCTCGACGCCCTCCTCGATCTCGCCGATGGCGCCGTAGTCGACGATCGAGACGACCTTGCCGTAGACCTTCGAGCCGACCGGGTACTTCTTGTCGACCAGGTTCCACGGATCCTCGCTCTTCTGCTTGTAGCCGAGCGAGACGCGCTCCGTCTCCGGGTCGAACTTGAGGATGACGATCTCGACCTCGTCGCCGACCGCGAAGTGCTCGGACGGGTGGTTGACGCGGCCCCACGAGATGTCGGTGATGTGGAGCAGGCCGTCGATGCCGCCCAGGTCGATGAACACGCCGTAGTCGGTGATGTTCTTGACCACACCGGGCAGGCGGGCGCCGTCCTGGAGCTTGACGATCGTCTCGGCCTTCTTCTTCTCGAGCTCCTTTTCGAGCACGGCCTTCCGCGACAGCACCACGTTGTTGCGGCGGCGGTCGAGGCTGATGACCTTGAACTCGAGCTCTTCGCCCTTGAGCGACTCGAGGTGCTTGATCGGCTTGATGTCGACCAGCGAGCCGGGCAGGAAGGCCCGCAGGCCGATGTCGACCGTCAGGCCGCCCTTGATCCGGTCGATGATCCGGCCGTGGATGATCGCGTCGTCTTTGTAGGCCTTCTCGATCTCGTTCCAGCGGCGCATGCGCTCGGCCTTCGACCGGGAGAGGAGCACGTGCCCCTCGACATCCTCGGTCTTCTCGAGCAGCACGTCGACCTCGTCGCCGACCTTGACGGTCAGCTCGCCGTCGCGCCCGGTGAACTCCTCGCGCGGGATGAGGCCTTCGGACTTGTAGCCGACGTCGACGATCACGCTGTCGGACGTCAGCCCGATCACCTTGCCGGTGACGATGTCGCCCTCGGTGAGGTTGCGCATCGACTCGTCGTACAGCTCGACGAGCTTGCTGAAGGCGTCGGCGTC
>CAZLLV010000306.1:0-4293 GCA_964560325.1 uncultured Thermoanaerobaculia bacterium
GGCCGAAGACCGGCACCTCGTTCGCCTCGATGTTCGTCGGGCAGTACCCGCAGACGACCGGCCTCACCCACGAGGCGGCGGTGCGCATCCCGGACGGGTATCTCACGATCCCCGGCTTCTTCCGGCATCTCGGCTACACGACGCTCGCGGTGGTCTCGAACGGCGTCCTCAACACCGACCTCGGCTGGGACCGCGACTTCGACGAGTACCACGAGACCTGGCACATGGAGGGCGGCGCGTCGGCCGACCCGCACGTCTACCGCCGCACGATCAACGCCCGCCGGGTCAACGAGCTCGCCCTGCCGCTGCTCAAGAAGCACGCCGGCACCGAAAAGCTCTTCGTCTGGCTCCACTACTCCGACCCGCACGCGCCGTACGTGCTGCCGGACGGCTTCGAGAACCCGTTCCTGGGCGACGAGCACTACACCCAGGAGGCGACGGTGAAGCTCGACAAGCCGCACGCCACTGCGCTCGGCGACCGCCGCGACCTGAAGTACTACGTCGCCCAGTACGACGCCAACGTCCTGGTCGCCGACCTCGCGATCGGCGAGGCGCTCGACCGGATGGGCTCGCTCGGCCTGCTCGACGACGCGCTCGTGGTCTACACCGCCGACCACGGCGAGAGCCTGGGCGAGCACGACTACTGGTTCGAGCACGGCCGCCTGCCGTACAGCCCGGGCACGCGCGTGCCGCTCGTCCTCTGGGGGCCGGGACGGGTACCGGCGGGGGAGGCGGTCGAGCGGCCGGTCGACCTGGTCGACCTCTTCCCGACGCTGCGCGACCTGGTGGCGCCGGAGGAGGAGGTGCCGGGGCTCGAGGGGGAGAGCTTGGTGCCGCTGCTCGAAGGGCGCGACCCCGGCGACGACTTCCGCTACGCCTTCTTCGAGGCCGGTGGCGGCTCGCCGACCACGCACTACCGGGGCGTGCAGGACGAGCGCTGGAAGTTCATCTACCACCCCGCCCTCGGCGAGGCCGAGCCGACCTTCGAGCTCTACGACCTCTCGGTCGATCCGCTGGAGACGGACGAGGTCAAGGACGAGCACCGGGCCGAGGCGCGGCGCCTGCGCGAGGTGCTCTGGGGCTGGATGAAGGGGACCGACTGGATCCGGCGCGATCGCGGCTTCGTCGAGGAGCAGAGCGAGGAGACGACCCGGGCCCTGAAGGCGCTCGGGTACATCGACTGAAGCGCCCGATGGGACTCCCCACCCGCCTCCGCCGCGCGCTGCGGCTCGCCCGGCCCTCCCACTTCGGGCGCGAGGTCCGCCGGGTGGCGAAGAAGCTCGCGCGACGGGCGCTCGGGACCGACGAGCGGGTGGTCCGCCTGCCGCCGCTCGGAGGCGGGGCACCGCGGGGGCGGGTGCTCCTCTCCTACATCGTCGACCCACTCCTGCCGGGCGCCGAGGTCTCCTACGCCCACACCCACTTCTGGGAGTGCCACGAGATGGCCCTCGCCTGGCGCGAGGCCGGCTACGAGGTGGTCGGGATCCACTGGACCAACGCTCGCTTCGAGCCCGCGCCGGGCGAGGAGTACGACGTCCTGATCGACCCGCGCCTCAACCTGGAACGGCTCGGGGAGAGGCTCGGCCCGCGCTGCCTGAAGGTGCTCCACGCCGAGACGGCGCACTTCACCTTCCACAATCCGGCGCAGGAGGCGCGCTACGCGGCGCTCGCCGCGCGGCGCGGGCGCGAGCTGCCGGCCGAGCGGCGCTTGGAGGAGAACCGCGCCCTCGAGCACGCCGACGCGATCACCCTGGTCGGCAACGACTTTACCGCCGGCACCTACGCCGTGCACGCGGCGAGCGCGCCGATCTTCCGCGTGCCGCTGTCGAACCCGTTCGAGTACCCGTACCCCGAGGCGCGCGATCTCGCGGAGGCGCGCCGCCGCTTCGTCTGGTTCGGCAGCGGCGGGCTGGTCCACAAGGGTCTCGACCTGGTGCTCGAGGCGTTCGCCGGCCTCCCCGGCCTGCACCTGACGGTCTGCGGCCCGATCGACCGGGAGCCGGACTTCGAGCGCGCCTACTGGCGCGAGCTGTACGAGACCCCGAACATCCGCACCGAGGGGTGGGTCGACGTGCGCCCGGGCGGACGGTTCGAGCGGATCGCCCGCCGCGCGATCGCGACCGTCTACCCGTCGTGCTCCGAGGGCGGCGGCGGCAGCGTGATCACCTGCATGCACGCCGGGCTGGTGCCGGTGGTCACGCGCGAGGCGAGCGTCGACCTCGACCCGGCGTACGGCGTGCTCCTGCCCGAGGCGACGGTCGAGAGCGTGCGGCGGGCGGTCGTCGAGCTCTCCGAGCGGCCGCCGGACGAGCTCGACCGGATGGCGCGGGCGGCCTGGCGCTTCGCGCGCGAGCACCACACCCGGGAGCGCTTCGCCCGCGAGTACCGGCGGGTGGTCGGCGAGCTCGAAGCGCTCGCGGCCCGCGCCGGCGGAGAGCGGGAGGTGGTGGGATGAGCCTCCGAGCCTCGTACGACGCGGTCTTCCTCTCGCCGCACCTCGACGACGCGGTGCTCTCCTGCGGCGGCCAGATCCACGGCCTCGCCGCCGCCGGCAAGTCGGTGCTGGTGGTGACGGTGGCGGCGGCGGACGAGCCGGAGCCGGCGGAGCGCCTCTCACCGCTCGCCCGCTCCCTCCACCGCGCCTGGAAGCTCGACCGGCCACCGCGCGGCTCGCGCAAGGGCGGCGGGGAGGCGGGGGTGGTCGCCCGGCGCCGTGCCGAGGACCGGGCGGCCTGCGAGGTGCTGGGTGCCGACGCGCTCCACTGGGACTTCCCGGAGGCGATCTACCGCGCCGATCCGGCGACCGGCGAGCCGCGCTACCGGGACCTTCGCGAGCTCTTCGGACCGCTCGCGCCGAACGACCGGCCGAACGTGCTGGAGGTGGCGGAGCGGCTCGCCGGGCTGCCCGGGCACCGCGAGCTCTACGTGCCGCTCGGCGTCGGCGGGCACGTCGACCACCGGATCGTCCGGCGGGCCGCCGAGCAGCGCTTCGGATCGAGCCTGCTCTACTACGAGGAGTTGCCGTACTCGCGGCGGCGGCGGGACGTGCGCAAGGTCATCCGCGGCGCCGGCTGGCGCGGCCGGGTGGTGGCGGTGTCCGCGGCAGGGCTGGAGGCGAAGGTCGAGGCCGTCGCCGCCTACACGTCGCAGATCGAGCCGCTCTTCGGCGGGCGCCTGCGCATGCGCTACCGGGTGCGCCGGGACGTGCGGCGCGCCGGCGGCGAGCGGCTCTGGTGGTGGGAGGTGGCCTGATGGGGATTCCCCGCGGCACCGCGCGGCTGCTCCTGGAGGAGGCGAAGCGCCGCCCGTTCGGCGGCACCGTGCTCCAGCTCGGCCGCTCGTCGGTCTACTTCGGGCAGCGCGACCTCGAGCGCTGGGCGGAGCGCCACGGCTTCGCGCTCCGGCCGGTGCCGGAGGTGACGCTCTCCCACGACCCGCGGCTGGCGCGCCAGGGCTGCCTGTCCGACGAGTCGTTCTTCCGGCAGCTCGGCTTCGACCGGGTGATGGCATGCGACATCTCCGACTGGGAGGGGGCGGAGGTGATCGTCGACCTCAACCGGCCGATCCCGGAGGAGCACCACGGGCGCTTCGACGCGATCGTCGATCCGGGGACGATCCTCCAGGTCTTCCACCTGCCGCGGGTGCTCGAGAACCTGCACCGGTTCCTGGCGCCGGGGGGCCGGATCGTGCACGCGGCGGTGCCGTCGAACAATCACATGGACCTCGGGTTCTACATGATCTCGCCGACGTTGTTCGCGGACTTCTACGAGGCGAACCGGTACGACCTGGCGTACGAGTACCTGTGCGTCTACGCGCCGTACTGGCAGCGGGGGCGGCTGCATACGGGGCCGTGGAAGGTGTACGAGTACACGCCGGGGTGCCTGGACCACCTGTCGTTCGGGCGCTACGGAGGGCAGCAGACGGCGATCTTCGCGGTGGCGGAGCGGCGGGAAGATTCGACGGGGGATGCGATCCCGCAGCTCGGGCAGTACCGGCAGAGCTGGGAGGTGTTCCGGGAGCGGGCGGAGGCGGGGCGGGAGGCGGCGGCGGGGGAGCTGGGGGGGCGCGGTGCGGGTTTGCGGGAGGCGGTGGACGGGTTCTTCGATCGGCACCCGGGGTGGAACCGGGCGTATCTGCCGGTGAAGCGGGTGAAGGAGGCGCTGCGGCGGAAGCTGCCGCCGAAGATGCCACGGTTGGTGGCGAAGTATTGAGGGGGGGTGGCTTCGAGAGAGGTTTGGAGGGGGCGTTCGGGCGGGGCGGGGTCCCCTCCTCTGGGACGGCGCGCGCTGAGGA